>DIYR01000142.1 GCA_002429085.1 Flavobacteriales bacterium UBA6049 | reverse complement strand
CTTTGTGCACGATTCCCCAATCTATTAATGCACGAATATTCATGTTGGCATTACCACGTGAGATTTGAAGTTCTTGCATAATGTCTTCGGTAGAAAGTGGTTCACTGGCAATTAACAACAAGGCATGTATTTGGGCCATAGCTTTGTTGATTCCCCAGGCCGTGCCCAGAGAACCCCATGCTTGAATAAATTGATGTTTGCCTTTGTCGTATTCCATTGTGATACCAAAAGTAATTTATTGAACCAAACTTTCAATACTTTCTGAAAGTTAAATTACTTTTAATTTAATCCTCACTACTTCCGTCTTACTCCTTTATGATTGTTCTGCTTGTTTCTGTAAATAAATGGTAACACCTAACACAGAACCGTGATCTTCATACTGTAGATATGATTCTCTCACTCCAGCTTTGTAAATGATTTCGAATACCTTACTCATATCGTACTCATTCATTTGCATTAGGGGTTCATTAAACTTTCTTTTATCCATTAGGTTCATCACACCGTGCACAATTGGGTACCGGAATCTGAAATAATTCAGGAACTTGCCTAGTCTACCTTTTTGAGTAGAATACGTTACGTGAATTACTCCATAGCCGCCTGGTTTAATCCTGTCCATTAACTCAGAAATGATTCCCATTCCACGTTCAGGATTAATATGCTGCAATACGATGTAGGTATTTACCAAGTCGAACTGCTGCCCTTTTACAGCCGAAAGTTGATCATCAGATAAATGAAATTCAACATTAGATAGATTCTGTTCTTTGGCATTCTTTTCTGCCTCTTCCAGCATTTTCTCACTGATATCAAGCCCCACTACTCTTTCAGAGCCATGTGCAAAGCCTAGAACAAGTCTACCAGTTCCACAACCAAAATCTAGTACACTTTTAAATTCTACATCAGGATTGAATTGCTTTCTGAAATGACGATAAATTCTTCTGGTATACTTAATTCCTGTTTCAAAAAATTCTCTTTTGTGTTCTTCGTTCAAGTTTTTATCGCGAAACTTTTCGTGTGTAAGAACGCCAAAGTAAGCATCGGTTTCACCGAATTTTTTCCATGCTTTATCTGAATCTGTTATTGACATAATTGGCTAAATTATTAATTGGGTATAGTTCTATACTTTCTTCTGTGTTTGTTTTACGAGTAGCTGGTCTATTGGATCGTTCATAAACGAAATTGGTATTACATATTCTAACTTACCATATTCGTTTACCATTGAAAAGGTAAGTGATTGAATGATATCTCCTTCTAATCGTTTCTGTTGAATAGCACGTTGTAGTTGCATGGCACACATTACTTCTCCTGGATGTTCTGCATCTACCATGTAATGATCTGTTAAGCCTATTTTAGATGGAGTTGTAAATGGAATTACGTTGAAACCTAGTGTCGTAAGCTCTTGTTGCACTCCCATAAATTGCTTCCAATATGCATTAAACATGGTGTCTTGAATGGCTTGGTTGAAATATACATCTGAATATGGCGGAACGTATAGAATGAGTTCAATATCCATGGCCTCTACCCGTTCTAGAAATTCGAAATATTGAAGCTTTTTCTGTTCAGAAAAAAGAAAAGGTTCAATAAAGGGAGCTGTTCTGTTTTTCAGGTATGTGATTAAAGCTCCATCATTGTAGGTTGAATCTCTTAAATACCTTTCAATATCTGGTTTGTGCCGGTAACTACCATCACTTCTATAACCTCTACCTGACATACCTGCTCTTCCGAAACCATAGTTAGTTGTTGGGGTTGAACGGTATTTACTATTCAAGAATATACGCTGAATTCCTTTTAGATGCGATTTGCTACTGATGGCTCTATCTTCTGGATAATTTCTAGTCCACTCAACCGAATCTAGTATAGTATGCTCCAAGAAAAACGAAATGTCGACTCCCAGCAGAATGAGCTTTGGCTTATTCAAATCGCCTTGATCAATCAAGTCCATTACATAGTTAAGATCTTTTACATTCCTAGCCATTAGTCCGGTATTGTAGAAGTCATCTTGATAAGGTTCAAACATGAAATCGCGAAACTGCAGTGTTACAGATTGCCCTAATACCATAACACCTGTAGGCTGCTTCTTTTTCAGCATTTGAAACTTGTAGTTGCTCAACGAATTCCCTAGAATTTCTCTACAGTAATAAGTCTCGGTTTCTGATTCTTGTTGAAGAGTTGTTACACGATCTATGGAATACGACTCTTTGTTCTCAAACAAGAAATATTCTCCTACTAAGCCATAGCAAACAATGATCAGCACATAAGGAATGGTATTTAATACTAGCCTCTTCATTGTTAGAATTGAAAGTAATAAAACGGTTCTTTTCCAAAGTATCCGTACAACAGAATAAGGATAATCATTACTACATACAGAGTTCTTCGCACGTATGGGTGTAGGTTTTCTACGTAAAACGGATGTTTTTTATCTCTGGTAATCCACTCGAAAGTCAATATACCAAGAGCTATTGGTAGCACACTCAACAAGCCTTGATTTAATGTAGAACCAAAATCTTGTGTAATTGACCTAAAAATAGCTGTTGCTGTAGTAATGTTAGGCGATCTAAATAGTACGGCCGTTAAGCTCAGTATGCTGTAGGTACCTAGCATAGAAAAAATGCTAGCCACTTTGTGTTCGTTTAAAAACGATAATGCTTTGCGTATTTGCTTGTTGTTTCTAGATAGAATTCTCGGGATGAACCCTAACCCATGAATTAATCCAAATATGATGAAGGTATAATTTGCACCATGCCAAAAACCAATCACTACAAACAGTATGATTGTAGAAATAATTCGCCACAAACTGCTCTTTTTGTTAAGTCCAGCAAGCCAAATAAATAAATAGTCTCTAAACCAATTTGTAAGCGATATGTGCCATCTAGACCAAAATTCTGGAAAGCTTTTGGCAAACAATGGCGTTTTAAAGTTTTTGACCAATTCAAAACCAAGCAATTTAGCTACTCCCCTTGCAATATCTGTATATGCAGAGAAATCTGCATAGAGTTGAACAAAAAACAAGGCTGATGCTACATACAGAGAGAAACCATTGTTAGTATCGTAATTCTGGTAAACAGCATCTACTTGTATTCCGATATTGTCGGCTATAACCATTTTTTTGAAAAAGCCATAGAGCAACAAACGAAGTCCAGCAACTGCTTGTGGATAGTTATAGATGCGTTCTCTAGAAAACTGAGGTAAAAATGTTGTCGCTCTTTCAATTGGCCCTGCAACTAGTTGCGGAAAGAAGCTAACATAGTTTAAGAACGCTACAAGGTTTTTCTCTGGTTTGATTTTGCCTTTATATACATCTAGCGAGTAACTCAGGGTTTGAAATGTGTAAAAGCTAATACCAACTGGCAGAATAATACTGAGGGTTTGATAATTAGCTTGAAGGTTTAGTTGATGCAAGAGATCCTGAAAAGACTCAATAAAAAAGTTTGCATACTTGAAAAACATCAGGAGTCCAAGATTTACTGAAAGGCTAATTCCAATCAGAGCTTTTTTATGTTGACTTTTCGGAATCCAATAGCCTACTGTATAATCTATCAGAGAACTAAAAATAATCAAGAACAAAAAGCGGTAATCCCACCATGCATAAAAGACATAGCTAATTATGAGCAAGAGAATATTGAACACCTTCAAGTTTCTCTTTACACTCCAAAGTACAAAGAAGGTTACACCTAAAAATATGAGAAACTCTATGGAATTGAATTTCATTCTGTGTCCAATGTAAAGTTTCTATCATGAAGGTAGATTTCTACCATTTCTTCAAAGGTGATGTTACGTTCTTCTGCAAGTTTCTCTAGCCCCTCTCTCCACTCTTTCTTGTCGTAACACTGATTATACAGAAATTCATTACCTCTTTCTTCTCTTACGTGGTTTGAATCTTTCAATGTCATCAACGCATCTTTTGGAAATCCCCATCCTCTTAGAACGTTGTTAGGCTCGTTGGTTAAGATTACAAATGCATCATACTCCATCAGCATATTATGCAGACTTACGTGACGAGAAAGCAACGGTAACTCACTTATCAACCGTCCCTCTTTAATGGTTTTACTATACACGGCCTGATAATAAAACCATAGCTGCATTTCAGAGAAACAGTCTTTTCCAAAGTCAATGTTCTCGAATAAGTCCCAACCAAAACTATCGCTTATGAACAACACTTTTTTCTTCTTTAAATCTACTGGCTTGTTCCATTTAAACTCTGGGTATGCCATTTGACGATCTGGCTGAAGTGTATCAAACAAGTTCATAACATTGCCTATATCATTGTCAAAGTGTTTTGGCTTTTCGCTGAATTTCATTTCAGTGATTTCAATATTTGGCAAGTCCCACCCTGTTTTATGCTCTATATACTTCGATAAAGAATCGGCCACAAAAATGTTGGCAAAATAGCTCCAATGAACACCATACTTTGGAAACAGTAAGTCTCCATGTTCTTTTTTTAATTCAAGCAAATATGGAGCAAAGTTGATATGATTAATTCCTCGCTTTTGAAACTCTTGAACCATCACCTCATTGTTGGTTGAGTCCTTCTCCTCTTCGTATGGAATATACTCAGGGAAAAAGGTGGCTTTACCTGTAGCCAAGCAATAGACCAAGATTTTCCCACGTGCTTCAAGTGAATCTTGCAATTCGTCTAACACATTTACAACGCGCTTTATCTTAGGACTTCCAATAAAATCTTGACCGTAATATGTATCAATATAAGACTTGTCAAAAAGGTAGTTGTTCTTGCCTACAACTACGTTCCCAGAATGCACTTTATCAAATAGACTAAATTCTATTTGATTGTGAAGTTTGACAAACAGTTCGAAATAGCCTATTTCATCATTAAGGTATTTCGTTAAGGATTCTTGATAAGTCCCATCAAATAGAGATGCTACACTTAATTTAGGAGAAGCTGATGCTGCAGAAGTTCCATGAATATTGAAGGTTACATTTATTGGAGCAAACATTGCCACAAACGGACAACTAAGCAGAACGATAAAGGCTATCAATAGAACTTTCTTGTATGTGCTAGTCTGTTTTCCCATTAGAACCTGAAGTATATAAAAGGATTAAAATCTGAAGTAGCCACATAAACTACACTAAGTACAAAAAGAATAAGTGTTCCAATTGATAAAATGGCATGTTTCGAGGCTGTTGTAGCTTCTGTATACACATACTCCTCTGCCTTTTTACCAAAGTTTGATAATGTGAGGTACGAAAAGAAAAGGGCAACTATTAAAAATGAATAGAACTTACTATCTAGGTGAATTAGCGTAGTTGATTCTGTAGTCCACACAAACATACGTTGCAAGTAAACTTTAGCATCAAGCAAGGTTTCAGCTCTAAAGAACACCCAACCAATTAGCACAACCAAATACGAATATACCAGTTGAATAAACCCTGGTAATGCTTTCAACCATTTAGCGAGAAACAAACGTTCAACTAATAAGAAGATTCCATGCCAGGCTCCCCAGATCACAAAGTTCCACGAAGCTCCGTGCCACAAGCCAGAAAGAAGAAAAACAATAACAAGGTTTACATGCTTTGAAAAGAAAAAACTTGTTCTGTTTCCGCCCAATGGAATGTATAGATAATCACGCATAAAAGCCCCTAAGGTGATATGCCACTTTCTCCAAAAATCTGTAATACTAGTAGCTGTATATGGGCTCTTGAAGTTCTCAGGAAAGTTAAATCCAAGCATTTTTCCTAGACCAATTGCCATGTCTGAATAACCTGCAAAATCAAAATAAATCTGCATGGAATAAGCTACAATTCCAATCCATAGTGTTCCAGAGTCCAATGTGGCAGTATTTGCAAAAATATTATCTACCTGCCCTCCTATCTGATTTGCGATAAGCACCTTTTTGGCTAAGCCAAGAACAAAAATATATGCTCCACTCAGTTTAAAATCAGCATAGAAGTTATGTGCTCGATCATTCAGCTCATCTGCAATTGTATTGAATCTAATAATTGGCCCGGCAATTAATTGTGGAAACAGTAAAATGTACAGCAAGTAATCCCATACTCTCTTGAGAGGTTTGTGCTTACCCCAATAAACATCTAACGAATAAGTAATGGATTGGAACGTAAAGAATGAAATACCTATAGGCAATACTACTTCTACCCACCCTAGAGAATCAACTCCTAATAGAGATAACAGCTCGTTGACGTTTTCAATAAAAAAGTTGGCATACTTAAAGTAAGTCAACACTCCTAAATTAATACCCAGAGATGCCCACAATAGTCCCTTTCGTTGAGAAGTACGTTCTGATTTACTGATTCGTTGAACGATGTAGAAGTTAACTACTAACAGCGGAATAAGGAGCAAGAAAAACTTTGGAGCTCCCCAAAAATAGAATAACAAGCTAGCGATTAATGCTACCAAGTTTTTCTTAGAGTTAGGCACCAAGTTGTATACAACCAATACAATAGGTAGAAAAACCAAGAGAAAAATGATACTTGAATAAACCACTTATACTAGCCTTATCGAGTTAATACTTCTTCAAATGCATCGAGCGTTTCAATAGCTGTTTTGCGCCAAGAGAAATCAAAACTACGCTCTAAGGCCTTTGTTTCTAACTCTTGTTTTAGCTCTTGATTAGTCAAGATTGCTTTCATCTGGTTTTTAATGTCTTCTACACTTGATGGATCGGCTGGAAGGCCACATCCCTCGAAAAGCTCTTTCATAGAGCTATTATTACCATAGATTACTGGTGTTTTACAAGACATTGCCTCTAATGGCGGAAGTCCGAAACCTTCGTAATGTGAAACATAGCACAGTGCTTCGGCTTCTCTGTATAAATCTGGCAAATCGTTTTCGTTGATAAAGCTTGTAAAATGGATATTATCTAAGTGTCTTAGCTTCAGAATTTCTTTACTATCCCACCCTTTGTTTCCAGCAACCACTAAGTTGCATTCGATCGAAGGATTTTCTTCTAGCAGTAATGCAAAAGCTTTAATGGTATTCACTAAGTTTTTGCGTGGTTCTAGCGTTGATAACGTTAAAATAAAAGGTTCATGACGAATCTTGTATTCTAATCGAGCTTTTAAGCCACTTTCTCTGTTGATGGCGGGTTTAAACTTTGTGTTATCTGCTGCTTCATATACGGTATGCAGTTGATATTCCTCTACCTCGTAGTGGGCTTTCATATCTATCCGTGTATTCTGCGAAATACAAATAAAATCTGATTTCTTGTCTACAAAGAAATTGAATCCTTCTTCTGCTTTTTGAATGTTATTAGCTGTATGGTATTGGCTAAACATTCGGTGTGTTAAATCATGAATTGTAACAATAAACTTAGCATTAACATTTTTAAACGGCTCATAATGCTGTGGTAGAGGAACGTGAATAAGATCGTAACTATTTAGCACATTGATTTCTTGACGAAGAATCTCACTCTTTTCATCTGTGTCATTATTGGTAAATGGGTTCATTACTTTCTTCAATACTTTCCCATAAACTGGATGATCGATATATTTAAGCCCAACCTTTATCATCACTTGCCTATACCTATTTTTAATATAGTCTTTCAAAGGAATAGGAACCCAGCTTTTTACATGTGAAACACCTGCTTTTAAGTACTGCTTAACTAAATGCTTAGTACCTGAATACTGTTCGCTATTATTCTCGTTTTTATCCACATCAAACAGCGATTCTCCAAACTCTGATAAAGGGTGAATGGCACCACGATATAAGATATCTATTTGCCACCTTGCATCTGGATTTTTTGTTAATGGATACAACGCTTTAAGGAGTTCTAACTGATACCTCTTTACGCCATCGTTTCGAAGCATCAACAGCTTATTAGCCTCTATTAGTACCTTATATGGCTGCTTCTTTTCTGTAGATATAGTGTTCTGTCCCAATTTGTTTAAAACACTAAAATCTATATCCTTGTGCAAAGGTAAAAGCCCACCATTGCTATCATAGCCCATTTTCTCCATCGTGTTTCTATGGTAGGCCCAGAAAAGGTTTTGTAATTCCTTATCTAATTCATCTTTCCATCCAAATGCCTTGCCTCTCCTAAATGATTTTTTAATGATCTCTACCTCTTCTGCTTCAGTAGAACTTACTCGCTTTCCTCTTCCATATTTAGGCTTACCATGCTTTAGCTCTTGAAACGTAGGAGCATTCTCTTTTTGCTTCTCTGGAAGCTCAATTACCTGTTCTAGTCTCGCAACTTGCTCTAATGGATGTGCTATTAAATCTTCGAACCTAATGAGCACATCGGCTTTGTTAAACCATGCTTCTACATTGGCACTCCAACCGCCAAAATAGCTTCCTTTAGAAGCTACTGTAGCCTCAATAAAAATATCTCTAAACGATTTTTTAGAGTCGTAGATATCTATTTGCTGGTGAGCCATAGAAACAATGGCATCTCTCCCATCTCTCACTAAATAAACCGCTTTTATAGCAGGATCCTTAGGACTAATATTCTCTGGAAGATGATGTGTCTTTACGACTGGAAAATCTACGTAGTTATCGGGTTCCCCTTTTCCCTCGTAGTATGAGCTTGAGCTAATTCCATATACGTCAAAAAGAACATTTCGTAAAAATGTATTTCCAGACCTTGGATAAGAGCTTAACCAAATCATGCATTAATGTATTTACTGTTTAGCGCTTTTACTCTCTGGTAAAGCTCCATATCTTCTTGGTTGTGCATGCGAATGAAATCTAGGATTTCTGCCTTATGTTCCACACGCTTTCTTTTATTCGGAGTTACATTATGAGATCTATTTGTTACCTGCCAACTCAGTAAGTTTTGAAACCTAACTAATTCACTATCAAACTGATCCTGAACACCAATGAAAGTAAATTCTTCTAGTGGTGCTTCATTTAAAAACTTGCTTATCACATTCTGGTTTTCAGGATGTGATGCAAATTCTTCGAGCGATTTACCAATACGTTCAAACAAGTTTTCATCTTGTTGTTCGTTGATTCTTTCTTGAATTACATTCCGTAAAAAATAGTAGTTAGATAGCACGCGTTCAATCGGATTTCGAACCCACGTAACAAACTGAGTACTAGGATTAATTTCGAATCGATCTAATAAAACAGAATATGGAAAGTGACCATGTATAGCTCTTACTGTACTGTTGAGTTTATTATCTGAGAAATACTCATCATTTACCTTGATTCTGCCGCTATTAAAGATGTCAACTTTGGCAAAATTTTGTTCGCCAACATTATCTATAAAAACACTTCTGAAGCTTGTTCCTGCTGTTTTAGGAATATGCAATGAGACTAACTCAATATTATTGGTGATTCTTCCCATTCTGTTTCTGTGGTTTATTTCTTAATGCAAAGTCTATTCCTTCTTGTATATTCCTTGTTTCTAGCACGACTTTCCCCTTTTCCATTACAATAAGTCTGTCTGCTAGTTCAGTAAACTGTTCTAGGTTATGAGAGACTAGTAGTATTGCCGTATCTTTTTTAACCTCTTTCAGTGCTTTCATGCACTTTTTTCGAAACCGGACATCACTAACGGCTAAGCCTTCGTCAATGATCAATAAATCTGGGTTAGCCATCATAGAAATAGCAAAATTAATTCTGGCACGCATCCCTGCACTATATGTTCCGAATGGTGCTTCTGCGAACTCAGTAACTTCTGCAAATTCCAAAATTTGAGGTAATTTCTCTTCAATTTCTGACTTACTCATTCCAAAAAGAGCACACTTTACTTTAATGTTTTGCTCTCCACTATAATAGCGTTGAAACGCACGAGTTCTTTCGAACACAGTGGTTATTCTACCTCTAACATATATCTCTCCGAAACTTACAGGATAAGCACCAATGATTGTTCTAATTAATGTAGTTTTTCCAGCTCCATTCATTCCGAGTATACCAACAATTTCTCCTTTTGAGATGGATAAGTTGATATCGCTCAAGGCCCAAAACTCGTGCCTCCTGAGCTTTGGTAATTTTTTTACTCTAGTAATTCTGAAAATATCTTGAAGACCATAAAGTAAGTTCAGCTTGAGATCTGAACAGAATTTTTTTGAAACATGTTTTATTTCAACAACAGGTACAGACATACGGATTAATCGAAAATTCGTTCTACAATTTTGTACACAGATCCAAAAAAGAAGTGAATTACTACAATAAATATCACAATAGTGAAGCCTGTTGAAATCCAATACTCATTCCATTGCGTTACAGGTTCTCCTACTAATAAGTTTCTAGGAACTCCAAGCAAATATGTAAGCGGATTCACATTGATCGCACTCTGTAAGAATTCACTATCTACCTTATCTGAATACACTACCGGGGTAAGATACATGAGTAGTGTTAAGCCTTGAGCAGCAATCAATAAAATGTCATTAAATACCACTTCAATTAACGATACAAAAACACCAATGGCTATTCCCAATAGAATTAATGGGATAATGGTTGGAAAGAAAAGTAGTGAACTCCAGGAAAATTCCACACCTAGTATTAATAGTACAATCATGTTGAGCGTAAACGGAATGATAAAGCTTACGATACTTAAGAGGATTCTCTCTACGATCTTCGCTTCCATATCAAATGGCATTTCCATTAACATACTACCAGATTCGGTAACGCATGTGGCTATTAACTTGAAAAAATTGGAAAAGAAAATCCAAATTGACATGCTTAACAACAAATACCCAACATAAGGAATACTGGTCTCGCCAGGATTATAAATACCTGTGTAGTTCAATATCAACCAAATTGTAACACTAAGAATTGGCCCTAACACAATCCAAACGGCACCTAAAAAGGTCTTTTTATACTGATTTGTTAAGCTGATAAAGAACAACTGCCTTATGAGATGGCGCGTTCTATAAACAGTACTAAACCTCTTTTGCCAAAAGCCAATAAAGCCATTGGATGCGGCACGATTATAATCGTTTGCACTCATAGATTATTGTTTGTCATTTTTTCGTGAATTATACTGGCAGATACACCATAAGAATACTTACTAAACAAATCTGAATTTGCGGTTGCTATGGATTTATTGTTGTGCGATTGGTTGTTCAGAAGTTGACGAATAGTATCACGCAAGTGATCTTCATCGTCAAGTCGAACAAATGTAACATAACCCTCAAACAACTCTCTAAATACGGGTATATCGGAAACTATGATAGGCTTTTTGAATGCAAGGGCTTCTAATACAGGAATTCCAAATCCTTCATAATACGGTGTATAAATACAACCTACTGCATTTTGATATAGCCCCATTAATTCTTGATCTGTTGCATTCTGAATGTGCTGAATACAGGAAGATGTTTTTACTTGCTCTACAACATGATCTTCTTTCTGAAGTAATTCAACTTCTGCCCCTACTAGCACCAAGTTTACTGGTGCATTTTCCCATTTGAGAAAGCAATTGATTACGTATTCCTGGTTTTTTCTTTTAGAAAAAGATCCAACCATGAGCAAGTAATTTCCCTGATTAACAGGAGGCTGTACCTTTTCTTCACCAACAAAATCTGGAATACCATTATAGGTTACTGTTATCTTTTCTGCGGGAAGTTGAAAATGTTTTACAAGTTCTCTTTTTGAAAATTGACTAACGGTAAACACTGCTTTACTCCTCTTAAGAATACGAGGAATAAGGAAGTTGTACCAATTCACAAACTGAGAGGAGAACCACATTGGGTTTTCTTTGAATGCAGCATCGTGAAGCGTAACGATGTTACCGTTATAGCACAATGGTGCTGTATTGCAAAGGTTTAGTAATGGTGGTGAGCCTATGAATCTTAAGTAAATGGGTAATGTTACCTGCTCCCAAATAGTTTCCGAAAAAGGTTTAACACTTACATGACGACCAGAATAAGGAATTGCTACAACAGGTGCTACCATCATATAACTAGAAGATTTGGACACTAATCTTCTAGTTATTTCCTGCGCAAAACGTTGAACACCAGTAAGAGGTTGACTTAAGAATTTACCATTGATGGCTAGTTTACCCTGATATTTAACCCATGAACTGTAAACAAAAAAAGTACTAAAAAATGCATAGGTAAAAACCCCGTCTTGTCGAGATAAAACATTCTCTGTCAAAAAACTAAGGCTAAGGAGCGTTGTTACTGCAAAATGGAGCTTATTTCTATTCGCTATGGCTATGCCTATCTGAATGAATTGCAATAGTGTAAAAAACACTATTGAGGTTATTCCAGAAGTCAACCAGAAGTTCAGATAGCTGTTATGGGAATTAAAGTTTTGTTTTTTAGCTAATTCAAAACCTCGTTTATCGTATTCTGCATTTAGTTTTTCTTGCGCATCGCCAATTCCGACACCAAAAACAGGATGTTCACTAATCACCGCGAAAGTGGATTGATAAACACCCCTTCTCATACTATCAGGGTTTTGTTGATCTACCTTTTCTTGAAAAATAGCTTGAAGCAGTTCTGTGGACCGTTCTTTTAATGGCTTAATTGCTAAAACAGAAAAGATGATGACTATTACTGAAACTACAGATACAATAAGAGCCTGTTTCCTGTTTAAGCTAACTACTACAGTAACAGCTCCTATCATTAAGGTACTAGCTAAAATCATTTTAGACATGGCAAGCAACAACCCTCCTGAAAGAGCTACAATACATCCAACACCTAAAGTTTGATAAAGTATTCTTCCCTTTTTCTTAAGCAGAATAGCTATTACACCAAACAAAGCGATCGCCAATATTAACGAGAAGTATGTTGGATGAAATCCTGATTTTTTTTCTAGAAAAGTTCGTATTAGGTAATATCCACCTTCCATTTGGATTACGGGAATCAGCTTGCCCGTTACTATCACCTGGAATAACACTCTAGCCGAAACAACTACAGCCACTCCAATAAAAAACAACATGGTTTTACGTTGAGTTTCTGCTGTAAAAAAACGTCTATTCAAGAACAGCATAATAGGAATCAAGAGCATCATAACATTGGTTTCTAGCTTTTTCAAACCACTATCAATGTTTTGGCTATACAATAGACTTGTTATTAGTAAAAACACCGGAATTAACTGCAAAAGCATAAACCACATGCCTTGCCCTTTTCTATCTAACTCCCAAATGATAAGTACTAGCTGTAAAACTACAAAGATGATAGCCATCAATGCCCTGAACTGCAAATCAAGGAAAAGCGGAAAGGAACAAATCACCAGTAGTGAGAGCTGAAAAATGCTAGACTTAGTGATCATGAATTAAGACACGCATTTTTTTATGAAACTTGAAAAGCGCTTATTGAACTCTTCAGTGCTAAACCTTTCGGCATTCTCTCTTATCTGCCAAGCAGAAAATTGAGGCTCATATTGACTTTCGAACTCCTCTACAGAATCAATAATAGCTTCGGTAGATTGTTTTTTGAACAAAAGGCCTGTTTCGCCATGTTTTACAATTTCTGCCGCTCCTCCTTTATGATATGCTATTAATGGTGTTCCACATGCCTGCGCTTCTACTAAAGTTATACCAAAGTCCTCTTTACCAGCAAATACAAATGCTTTGGCCTTGCGCATGTAGTAATGAAACTGATCAAAATCTAAGTGGGATAAAAAAGAGATATTATCTCCTGCTAATTGCTGAATTTTCTCTTTTTCGTTACCATCGCCAATCACAAGCAATTTCTTATTAGGCATTTTTGAAAACGCTTGTACAACGAGTCCGACCTTCTTATAACAAACTAGCCTTGAAACTGTAACATAAAACTCTTCTTTTTCTTCTTCTACTTGAAATCGTTCTACATTGACTGGTGGAAAGATTACTTCTGCTTTTCTGCCATAAAACTTTCTAATTCTCTGAGCTGTAAATGAAGAGTTTGCGATGTAATAGTCAACATTCTTAGAAACTTTAGAATCCCAGTATCTGAACATTGTAGTAAGTAATTTACTTGCCCACCCAATTGGTCCAGAATTAATACCGTGCGAATCTAGATACACGTCTTGCATATCCCAGATATATCGCATAGGTGTGTGACAGTAGCAAATATGCAGTTGGTTTTTCTTCTTTCTTATACCATGAGCAAAAGCATGAGAACTTGAAACTAGCACATCGTACTTTTTCAAATCATGACTCAATACAGCCAAAGGAAAAATCGGTAGATAATACCTAAAGTGCCTGCGCGCCAGCGGTAACGATTGAATAAATGAAGTGTTTATCTTACGATTACCAGCTATTGATTTACGATCTGCTTCAGACATAAACTCAACTGTAGCAAACACATCAACTGAATTGATCAATTTAATAATCTGCTTCGTAACACTTTCTGAGCCAGCATTGGTACTCAGCCATTCGTGCACTACTGCAATTCTTCTACCCTTCAAGACTTCGGGCAGCGAAATGCTGGCAGCTTTTCTAACTACAGTTTGTTCAACAACTTCAACTCTCATAGCAACAGGCGTAAGCAATACAGTGGTTATTGGCGTTCAATATTTGGCGAAAATGAACTAGATTTTAAACTTCAAGAGATTGCCAAAGAATGACGTTTTCTCTAGGCTATCTTCTTTATTTTTAAACCTAAACGTAGCTGATCTATACAATTCTTGATCCTTTATGTTCAGCTTTTTAATGCTTTTTAACAAGTCAGAGCTATACGTTTTATTGACAACCTTAGACTTTCCAATCTTCTTTTCATGATGGATTGTCTCTATCTGCCACTCTAACTTTTCAGCCAATTCTCGTAAATCGGTTTCAAAACTTTCTAGGAAACCGATATAATAGAACTGACTAATATCCACCCCTTTCAAAAAGCGAGCCATTTTATTTTGAGTCTCTGGCATTTTCACATACAACTCTATTGGCTCATTCATCCTTCGCTTGGCTTCCTCTGTATTTTTATGTTCTAAGCTATGCTTCCACCAATTATAGTTGGAAACCACACGATGAACAGGAGACCTCATAAAGGTAACTAGTTTAGGTTGATCTCTATCATATATATCCTGTACTTCTTCGAAATAGAAATGGCCGTGAATCACTTTAACATCCTCAGATAATACATCAGAAATTTTTTGTCCCCTCTCTTGTAATTCTAAACAATCATCTCTCTCAAAGTGATGTACGCTTTCCTCTCCGTATACTTCGATGAGTGTTTGAAGAATTGAAGACCCTCCAGTTTTTGGTAAGTGTATGAATATAAGCTCTACCATTCAGTACAAAAGAACCTATTTCAATTCTTGGTTTAACGTATGATTTGGATTGATTATACAATTGAAATGTGTATAAAGTCAATAATTGGCTCAAAACGAATATTATAAATACGTGATTTTTATCGTTTAACCTCCCAATACAAAGTGTTTTATTGATCTACTCGTAATAACTACAACCTACTCTGCTTTTGACTACCTTGAAATCCAATCAATCTAAAAGCACGTGAGCAACTTATTTACCTCCCGTATTTTTCCTATTCTATTAGTTAACTTCATTGGAATATTAGGTTACAGTGTGGTAATCCCCATCCTCATTTTTATTGTAAGTGATTTGGGAGGAAACGGCTTTATCTACGGAATATTAGGGGCTACTTACCCTTTCTTTCAATTTATAGGGGCTCCTATTTTAGGCAGACTATCTGATACCATTGGCAGAAAAAAAGTGCTGATCATTTCGCAAGCAGGAACTTTTGTTGCATGGATATTATTCATTGCCGCCTTTGCATTGCCTAAAACTACTTTCTGGAGTCAAAACACATCATTAACTGGGAGTTATGCTATGACGCTTCCATTAATAGTGATCTTTATTGCTCGTGCTTTTGATGGTTTTACCGGAGGTAATATATCAGTAGCAAATGCCTATCTATCTGATATATCAACGGATGAAGACAGAAACAAAAATTTCGGTACAATGGGAGCTTCTACTAGTTTAGGCTTTATTATTGGACCAGCCTTTGCAGGTATTTTAGCTAGTACTGTCATGGGCGAAGTGCTACCTATAATTATTGCTGCTTGTATTTCATTAGTTGCCATATTCGTTATACAATTCAGACTTAACGAAACGGTACCCTGTGTTGTAAAAACCAACAAAGTATCACTACGAAACATCAGACGTTTCTTTCAAGTTGAATTGAAAGACTGCTACACGGAAGGAAGTAAGGAACTTCAAGAAGAAAATAACAAAGGATGGAAACACATCATTCAAATTGAAGGTATTCCACTCCTCTACACCATTTATTTCTTAACCTTCTTTGCTTTTAGCTTGTTTTATGCTGGGCTACCTATTTACGCTAGTACTGTATTAAAATGGACAACTGGCGATTTAGGATTTTTCTTAGCTTATTCCAGTTTACTCATGATCTTTATTCAAGGACCAGTACTTGGTAGAGTGTCCCAACGTATAACTAGTCAAAATCTGGTACTTATTGGCTCTGTATTACTTGCTTGTAGCTTCTTTCTATTATTACGACAAGACCTCATTTCCTTATATGTAGCAAACACCCTACTTTCTATTGGTAACGGCTTGATGTGGCCAAGCTTCTTAGCACTTTTATCTGCTACTGGTAATAGTAACACACAAGGAGCTATTCAAGGTTATGGCACTTCAATGGGAAGTATTGCGAGTATGTTAGGTCTAGTAATTGGCGGCACATTGTTTGAGTCATTCACTACTTGGGTATTTGTCGGTGGCGGTGTTATTTTCTTAGTAATCACAACACTTTTAACCCTTCAAAATAGACCCAGTAAATCTAATCCAAAACCTGCCATCAGCGACTGAGCTTGTCTAAGTAGTCAAAGTAAACTTTTACCCTTTCTTTCTTTTCCATAACCTCCCAACCAGTATTCCCAGCCCAAATGGTAAACCAAACAGTATGAGCATCACTACTATAAGAAGCAAGGCTACACTGCCAAGGATATCTGGTATTTGTGCAAAAGTTCGTTCAATGGTATGGTCTATCATCTTTATAGAAAGTTCATCTAAATCAGCTACCAGATCTTGACCTTGGGCACGCAAACTATCTGTTAGAGCAGAACGCTCCTCTCCTATTACACCCAACGTTCTATCCCACTGTAGTTGTGTTTCTAATAGCATGGGAGTAATTTCTGTTTTGATAAGTAGCATGGCAGAATCAAGCATTGTAGGATCTTCAAGTAAGGTCACTAGTTTTTGCATTGCTAGTGATACATTTTCAATCTGATTCAACGTTTCTATGGTGTCGTTAGCCAATTGTTTTTGAAAGACATCTAATTGCCAGCGAGTTGTGTTTGGCACTTGCTCTCCTAGTACTGTCATTCGCTCTGAGGCGTCTGCGAATACTTGAGGTAAAGACCCCACTGTTTCAATTGTAGCAGAATCAGGTATTCCAAAATAAGCATTCCACTGTTTTAAGAGTGATTTCCTTTGGAAATTGAGTGCGTGAAACTTTACGGAATCAGCGTAGTTAATTACAAAGGTTTCTGCCTGCTTAAACTCATTCTCTGACAACAAAGACTGAGCTAATGTCCTAATCTCAAGCTCAGCATATTCTGCCATATCTTGAGCTATAGGTGCTTGGTTGCTGAATAAAACTTTACCATTTCGGTTAAAATACTCATTCATTTGTTTGGATAGTATCCAAGTATCAATCAAAGCCAATGATGGCATTGTTTGATAAGCTGCTGTGTTAGCAGCGCTTGTTGCTTGAATCTTCCATAATATGGCATTGATTTGATCTGTATCGTTTTTACTAAGAGCTACAATACTATCTGCAGATACAATTACCTGGTTATTAAAAGCACGGGCGTAATCATGAGTACGGTAGCGTATACTCATTGCTTTCTTAGACAAAGGAGATACATCAGTAGCTACTTTTATTTCTAGCAAGCTACACGAAGTAAGTACTGCTAGGAAAACAGCAACAATAAAAGGCAAGGATTTCATTTACTCAGTTGGTTTTCGAATTGGAAGAACCAAGTTAACTCTAGTTACCATATAACACATCTATGAAAGAAAAAATGATGTAGTGTTGCATTAGGAGCTTTTGCTACCCTTCTAACTCTAGTTAATAACAGCTAAAACTAATCTTTGAAAGAATTAGGTATAATTAGAAAGCGTTTAACTTTATTATTGGCTATACGAGAGATTTATGACGTAAAAGCGGACATATTTGCCTCCTAAAATCCAGTACATTGCAAAACAGAAGTTGCGAGCAATTGATAATTAGGATATCAATAACCTGGAATTTTCTCCCACGAATCGACTTAAAAACTTCAAGGAAACTTTGACGAATAGTAGGTGTCGTAAAAAATGAGTAACGATTTAACTTTCCCATCATCCAATAAGTCTATAGCAGTTCTTCCGTTTATTAACATGAGTACCGACCTTGAAAACGAGTACTTTAGTGATGGAATTACCGAAGAAATAATCAACGCCTTAACTACAGTAAAAGGCTTAAAAGTCATTGCCCGCACATCTTCATTTGCATTTAAGAATAAAGATATAGATGTACGAAGCATTGGTAATCAATTAGGAGTGAATACTGTTTTAGAAGGCAGTGTTAGAAAATTCAAAAACAGAGTTCGAATTACCGCGCAGTTAATCGACACAAAAGATGGTACTCATTATTGGTCAAAGAATTTTGATAGAGACATAGAAGACATTTTTGCCTTACAGGATGAAATAAGTTTACTTATTGCTAATCAGATTCGCGAAAACTTTGGCCACCTTACTATTCAAGAGCACCTGATTTCAGCACCTACAGAAAACATAGAGGCTTACGACTTGTATCTTAAAGGCCGCTATCAGCATTTGATGTGGGATGGTCAAGGAATAGTAAACGCTATAAATCTCTATGAACAGTGCGTAGCAATTGATCCAACGTTTGCCATGCCCTACTTTGGTTTGGCATATAGTTATGCCATGTACGGATCATGGGGAAACAATAAAGAATTCTTAAACGTAGCTGAGGAGAATCTGAAGAAGGGTTTCAAACTAGATAAACAATCTTACATAGGGTACTTTAGTAAAGCTACATTACACTTTTGGGGTCATTGGGATTTTATCAAAGGGCATAAGGTTTTTCAAAAAGCAATAGAGCTTAACCCATCGTACACAGAAGCAGAAGAAGGATTATGCGAATTGTATACTGCAATTGGCCATTTTGAAAGAGCACTTTGGCATACGGATAACATTTTAAAGATAAACCCGCTATCTGCCAACCACTATTTTACCAAAGCAAATATTCATTACTTAAATGAAGATTACTCAAAATCGCTAGAATGTATAGAAACCTCATTAAGCATTAATCCAGAATTCACACATCCTATTGCTCTAAAGCAACTTTGCTTAATTCACTTAAACGATTACGAAAAACTAAATAACTTTTTGAATCAAACACCTTTGGCTGAAAGACCGGAGGAATGTAGGGTGTTGTTCAAGTTAGTCAATCCAGATAATGAGAATGATATCGATATCAGCAAGGTGAGCTTAATGATAAAAGAGGAAATTGGCGCAGCACTTTTTCCTTGGCAACTCTTTTTATTGGTGCATTTGAACAAGCACAAAATGGCATTAGATTTTTTAGAAGAAAACATTGAAATGCGCACTGGTCAAATCATAAACTTTATGAATATTCCATTACTTAAACCTCTACATCCGTATCAAAGATTTCAAGATTTAGTACAATCCGTTTTTCGCCCAGAGTTATTACCAGCGAGTACAGAACCACAAACTCAAAGTGCCCCTCCAAAAGTCTTACTATCAGAAACCGAAATCGACTTGGTTTTAGAACTTCTTGATAGAGGAATGAACGAAGAAAAATGGTTTCAAAATCCTTCTTTGTCTTTGCATGAGCTAGCCCAAAAAGTAAATTTAAACGGCAACAAGCTCTCGTGGTTGCTGAACGAACGGATAGGACAAAACTTCAATGAATACGTCAACAGCTTCCGCTTAAAGAGCTTTAAAACAAGTGCTTTAAACCCTGAAAACAACCACCTCACATTATTAGGTTTGGCTTACGAAAACGGCTTTAACTCAAAAACTGTTTTTAATGCTTTCTTCAAAAAAAGTGAAGGAATGACACCTAAAAATTGGTTGAAAACCAAGCTAGGTTAAGTCATTTTTTGAACTACTGGTATCAATAGTAGGTACGCAATTATAATTCAGTACGATTCACCTTCTCTCCCACTTCATGTTTGCACCGTCAATCCTGTAAAGCAGAGTAAACAATCATTATTGAATGGTTTCTCCCTCTTTTAACTAAAACAAGAAGTGCTTTGCTGAGATGGACCTTGTAAAAAAGAGTTATGAGAAAAATAATAGTAACCTTGGCTTTGTTAGGTTTTGTACTAGTGGCAAAATCTCAAAACGCTAGTGTCGAAAAATCAACATTTGGATTACAAACTGGAGTTTTAGGAATTTGGGGATATAATGAATCAAAGCTATCAAATGCCATAGTACTAAGAACCGAACTTGGCTTTGATTTTGGTATTTGGGAATCTACTTTTTACGATGATTATGATTCTCCATTTCTACTTACGCCCGTTATAGTTGTTGAACCTAGATTCTATTACAACCTCAAACAACGCTCCGAGAAATCAAAAAGAATTGATGGAAACAGCGGTAATTTCATTTCTGTAAAAATGGGCTATCATCCAGATTGGTTTGTCTTGTTCAACCCAGATGATGCCCCTATTGTAAGTGATTTTTCTATCATACCTACTTGGGGTATCAGAAGAAATATAGGGAAGCACCTCAATTATGAGGCTGGTATTGGTGCAGGATATAGCTACACATTCGCTGAAAGCGCTGGTTATAAAGAAGACAAAGGCGAAATGGAACTAAATATGCACCTACGAATAGGATATAGATTTTAGCATTTCAAAACTTAGCGTTACAGAGTAATATTGGAAATATGCGCATAAACGCAAGTGTTGTATAACCTCTGAGCTTCGGTCACTGAGCTTGTCGAAGTGCCGAAGTGGTCGAATTGCAACAACTATGACTTCACCCTAGTAGCACAGCTATCGTTATCACCAACCTTCAATTTCTTCAATATATCCTCTAACAAACACCAATTGGTAATGGAATTTTGAAAGAGATTTACTCCAACAAATCCGGTGAGGATAAACCAATATTCACTAACAGTTAATCCGAGCGTTAGCCCAGTTAAAATGAAGATGCCAGCTACGGCATGTATGATACGTGTTCTCATAATGTAATGTGTTAAACAGTTCTTTCTACGTTAACTTGATAAGCATGTAGGGCTGGCAGATCTGGTCTATTTTTATTCCAGTTAGATACGGTGTCGAGCACTTTGTTAGCAGATTCTTCTGGTACAAAGGCAAAGAACATCACTCCTAAATCGGCTTCTTTTCCAGCTCCAAACCAATTACTTAGATCTACGTGATCGTCTTGTGTGTGGTATCCTTCAATGTCTAGTTTACTGAAAACAGGAAGATGCAATCCTTTTAATATCTCCTTAATTTTAGTCTCGTATGCCCTTGGGCTCAGTATCACAACTTGTTTCATTCTATGAATGTTGTGTTTTCCTCTGCCCTTCTCGCTTGCATGAGAAAGGCATCGAAAAACGAATGGACAATTATTCTCGGTCTAAGTATTTCTTACGCTCCGTCATATAATAAATCAACGGAACAATAATTAACGTTAGAATGGTTGAAGCAATAGAACCTCCCATCAACGAAATAGCCAAACCTTGGAAAATAGGATCAAATAAGATGACAAAAGCGCCAATCACCACTGTTCCAGCAGTCAATAAAATTGGAGTTGTACGCACTGCTCCTGCTTCAATTACAGCATCTGAAAGCTTTGCACCATCATCTAGTCGCAGATTAATGAAATCAATCAGTAAGATGGCATTCCGCACCATAATCCCTGCCAGAGCAATCATGCCAATCATAGAAGTAGCAGTAAAGAATGCACCTAACCACCAGTGGCCAACTAGAATTCCGACCAAGGATAACGGTATAGAAATCATCATCACTACAGGTACTTTAAAGTCTTGGAACCAACCTACAATCAGTAGGTAAATAATAACCAATACTACGGCAAATGCAGCCCCTAGATCACGAAACACTTCGTACGTGATGTGCCACTCACCATCCCATTTTACAGCAAAATCTTGCTCCATAAATGGCTGAGCAGTAAAGTGCTCTTTTAACTCATATCCAGCTGGTAACGGAATATCTTTCAGTCGTTCGGAAGCATCTAGAATTCCGTATACAGGAGACTCCAAATTTCCAGCTACATCAGCCATGACGTATACTACCCGTTTTTGGTTTTTACGGTAGATACTTTTTTGTTTCGTACGTTCTTGTACACTCACCAAATCTCCAATAGCTACAAACTCACCGTTAACAGATTGAATAGCTAGTTGCTTTAAGTCATGAATGGAAGAACGTTGATTTTCAGTCAATCTCAAGTTCACCGGAGTTTCTGCAACTTCTCTTTCATCATGTAGATAAGTCACATCAGCACCATTTAATGCGGTATACATTACACGAATTACCTTATCTGTTGTAATGCCATGCATCATGGCTCTTTCTTTGTCAACTACAAAGTCATAAGTTACTTGATCGTCTTCTACCATCCAATCAACATCTACTACATCATCAGTAGTTTCTAGTATACCTTTAATTTCAGCGGCAATTCGTTCTTGCTCCTTTAAATCGTCACCGTATACTTCGGCTACAATCGTTGAGATCACTGGAGGTCCAGGTGGCACTTCCACTACCTTAGCATTAGCTCCATACGTAGCAGCAATGCGTTGAATTTCTGGGCGTACACGTTTTGCAATATCATGGCTCTGCGCCTCTCTATCACCCTTATCTAACAGATTAACCTGCACATCACCCACGTTGGTCATCTTTCGTAAATCATAATGACGAACCAATCCATTGAAGTTGATAGGTGCAGCAGTTCCAGCATAGGTTTGGTAACTCTTAACCTCAGGCACTTGGCGGATATATGCTGCAATTTCTTGCGTAACAGCGGCT
>DIYR01000074.1 GCA_002429085.1 Flavobacteriales bacterium UBA6049 | reverse complement strand
GAAACCGGAAAACTTCTCTCTTGTTGGTTCAATATCTCCCGCATCACTTGGTCGCAGGAGTGGGTTAGGGGCTAAGCGAACAAAGGCATCTAATAGTTCTCGTACACCAAAGTTATTCAAGGCACTTCCAAAGAATACAGGAGCTACATTACCTGCTTTGTATTCTTCAAGGTCAAACTCATCATACACACCATCCACTAACTCAAGATCGTCTCTTAATAGAGTAGCAGGTTCTTCGCCAATAATTTCATCCAATTGCGAATCATTTACATCTTCAATAGAGACAAGATTTTCTTCAATTTTAGTTTTGTTAGCGCTGAAGAGGTTTAGATTCTGTTCATATAGGTTATAAACACCTTGAAAACGTGGCCCCATACCAATAGGCCAACTAAGTGGACGTACTTTAATTTGAAGCTTTTCTTCTATTTCATCTAGCAAATCAAATGGATCTTGACCTTCACGGTCAAGCTTATTAATAAACGTAATTACTGGAGTATTACGCATTCTACAAACTTCCATCAGTCGCTCTGTTTGAGCTTCTACACCATTGGCTGCGTCAATTACCATAATCACACTATCAACAGCAGTCAATGTTCGATACGTATCTTCAGCAAAATCTTTGTGACCAGGAGTGTCCAATAAATTCACAATAGTGCCGTGGTAGTCGAATGTCATTACAGAAGTAGCAACAGAGATACCCCTTTGCTTTTCTATCTCCATAAAGTCAGATGCAGCGGTTTTTTTGATCTTATTATTCTTAACAGCACCAGCTACTTGAATAGCTCCCCCAAATAATAGAAGTTTCTCTGTTAGAGTTGTTTTACCGGCATCGGGGTGAGAGATGATGGCGAACGTTTTTCGCTTCGAAATTTCTTCTTTTAATCCCATGAATTACTTTATAGAGGCGGCAAAAGTAACGAAATTGACCTATTGGTTTTTGGACTAATTATCTCGAGATAATCGCAGTGTAGCAGAGATGGGTTCGTGATCAGATAGATTGGTATTCTGATTCGTAAAATCAATGAACTCAAATGATTGATCCGCGAGTATGTGATCAATTTTTAAAGGAGGAACTCCGTTTGTTAAGCCATAGGTATAACCCATGCCATTTCCTTTAGAACGAAAGCCATCTTGAAGATTATGCCTTAAAGTTTGATAAGCAAAAGTGAATGGTGTTTCATTAAAATCTCCAGCTATAATCACAGGATATGGGGATTTCTCTATGTGAGCTTTCAAAACAATGGCTTGATTAGATCTAACTGCAGAAGCTTCAAGCAGTTTTCGGATAATTCCTTTACCTCTATTAATCTGCTCTTCTGTAATTGTTTGTTCTTCTCCTGCAAGCAATGAATAATCATCCTTTGCAAAACCAAGCGATTTAAGATGAATGTTATACACTCTGATGGTATCAGTATCAATTATAATATCTGTGAAGATTGCACCTGCTTTACCAAAGTTTGGTTGAAGTACATTGCCATGGTTAATAATTGGGTATTTACTGAATGTAACCAAGCCAAAGAAACGATGTTTATCTAGGTCAATTTTTTCGAAATGTTCAAAATAGTAATTGGCGGAGTTGGAGGTGTCTTGAACGTGATTTAAGCTTTTGAAAGTTGGACCTTTTTCTATATGGTAGAACTCTTGAAAACATAGAATATCAGCTTCTTCTTCATGTATAAACCCAAGCAGTTGATCGCTAACATTCAAATCTGGTTTCCATCCATACTTGTTGAATAGGCGAATATTATAGGATAGCAATTTAATGTCACCTTCTTTAATTCCTTCAGATGAAGAAAATTGAATTAAATGAACTGGATTTGGCCAACCGATTGCAATAACAAATAACCCGATTAACGCGGCTCTTTTCTTACGAAGAATGAAATAGATAGAAAAACCAAGTGTAGCAAATAAGAAGTAGGGGTATGCTAACCCAACAAGTTGAGAATATACCCATTTTGAAGGATTGATACTTCCTCCAAATTGCGCGATCAATAAGCCTGCAATAGCGAGTGTGAATAAAACGTGTAGGGCAAAGCGAGCAATTGAGCGCATACAGCTTTTAATTCTTACTTACCTTAAATAAAAAATCCTTTTCTTCTTTGGTAAGGCTTTCATACCCCGATGATGAAATCTTATCTAAGATTTCATCTGTTTTACGTTGCTTTTCAGATTCACTCATAGGTGCTGAAGAGGTCATGACACCAGAACTTCTTCTTTTCTGATTGTTATGCACCACGCGCATGGTTGACTTTTTTCGGAATAGATTCAAGATACTGTTGAAAAAAGCATTTAGCGTATCTGTAATTTCGATTCCTTTCTTGAGTTGCATTCCATAGTATAAACCGTATGCAGCACCACCTATATGAGCGATTTTACCACCTATATTTTCGTTGAGATCTAGCACTGTAGAAAGAATGAAACAAACCAAAGCAATGTATTTGATCTTTACGGGTCCAACCAATATTAAGTTTAAACTATAATCAGGTAAAAGTGTTGCAGTAGCAATCATGACCGCAAGTACCCCTCCAGAGGCCCCAACTAAGTATGGTTTAAGTGGAATACCTGGGATAATACTCATCATTAAGAACAAAACACCTCCAACAATACCACCGTATATAAAAGTTTGTAAGACACGATTATGCGTGTATAAGTCAGCCATAATCCGTCCAAACCAGTATAATAAGAGCATGTTGAACAGGATATGTCTGAACCCTCCGTGGACAAACATGTATGTGATTAAGGTCCAAAATTTAAATAGCCAACGAGATATACTAGAAGGGAGTGCAACAAAGCTTAGAAGTTTATTATCTAATTCTACAGTAAGAAATGCTGATAATACATTCAATACCAAAAACACCCCAACATTTATCAATATCAATTTTGATAAATGATTACCTCCACTGAATACGCGTTTTATGTCTTCTACAATAAAATTAGCCATCCTAATATCGATTGTAGGTGTTGTCGTGTTTCTGCCAATACCTAATCAATAAAAAACCGAAAATCATACCTCCAAGATGTGCAAAGTGAGCAACATTGTCTCCCGGTCTGTTTGAGAGTCCTGAGAATAATTCAATTGCCCCGTATGCCATAACAAAATACTTAGCCTTAATTGGAATAGGTAAGAAAATCATGAAGATTCGCTGATTTGGAAAAAGCATTCCAAATGCAAGTAATAAACCAAATAAAGAACCACTGGCGCCAACAACATTAGGAAAATTGAGATAGTACTCTTTGTATTCAAGCATGAAACTATTAACCGCTAGAATCTGATCTTTTGTAGCACTACCATTTAGCATAGCATTTAATGAATTAATGCTTTCTTTATAGTATTCGTACATGCCTTGATCTATACTTGGATGTATATGATAAGCTATATCGTGATAGCTTACGAATTCTCTTAATGTTTCTGTAGAAGGAAATTCTAGAAAAGCATTCATTACTTGGTTAAATGGTAACAGCTGGCCAAAGTATACTGTGATGTAATGGATTACCGCAGCCCCTATACCTGTAGCCACGTAATATGTTAAGAACCGTTTAGCACCCCAATAATTTTCAACAGCGGATCCAAACATCCAAACCGCAAACATGTTGAAGAATATATGCTGAAAACTACCATGCATAAACATGTAAGTTACTACTTGATACACTTCAAACTTTTCACTTCCTATCCAATGCAACCCAAGAACATCGTTCAAGTTTACATGAATAGTTGATTGAAATACACTGGTAGCCAAAAACATAATTGCGTTGATAATCAACAGGTTTTTAACCACGGGAGGAAGCATTTGAAATCCGCCTAGTCTATATTGATTCATTTAGTCAAATTGTTTATCCAACTGATCGATGGTAAATGTATTAATAATGCGCTTTCCACTTGGTGTAGAATAGGGATTCTCACAAGCAAAAAGCTCATCTATTAACTGCATCATTTCTTCGGTAGATAGTTGTTGGCCAGATTTTATACCACTACGCTTAGCCAAAGACCTAGCTAGAGCCTCTTGCTTACTCAATCGTAAGCCTTGCATATTGTTTTTGTAGTGTTCTAAAATACCTTCAAGAAACGCTTTTGGCTCTGCGTTAGTTGCATAAGGAGGTAAGCCTTGAATGATAAAGGTATGTGCACCAAAATTGCGAATATCAACACCAGCAGTTTGTAAATCATCTATAAGTTCTTGAACAACCGCAGCATCGCCCGCTGGTAAAGAAACCGTTTGAGGGAACAACTGTTGCTGACTGGCAACATCGCGTGAAGCCATAGAACGAATAAACGACTCATACAATACACGCTCGTGCGCCCTAGATTGATGAATCATCATTACGCCTGACTTGATGTGGGCAATAATATACTTGCCGTGAACTTGAAACGCTTTACCAGAACTAGTCACAGACTCTTGTCCTGATTCTACTGTAAGTGTTTGTTGTTTAGGAGAATTAGATGAGTCTAAATCTATATTGTCATCGTCATTTCCATTTGGAATATGAATGCTGCTTGCTAAAGAAGGATTTTGGTCGTACAGCTTTTGCCAATTCTCAAGATTGTGCCGTTCTTGTGGAGTAGATTGAGGTTTAAAACTGTTTCCACTAGATGAGGTTGAAGATTTTTTATCTGTATCGAATGGATTATACGTAGGGTCTACTGTAATGGTTGGAGCAACTACTGGCTTTGAACCAAGAGGTATATCAAAACTTGTTTCTTGTTCAAAATCTAATGTAGGAGCCACATGGTGTTTACCAAGAGCCTGTCTAGTAGCAGATCTTAATATAGCATAGATAGACCTTTCATTTTCAAACTTAACCTCGGTTTTAGTAGGGTGAATGTTTACATCTAACGTACTAGGATCTACCTTTAGATGTATGAAATAGCCAGGATGAGATCCTGAAGGAAGTAAATCTTCCATTGCTTCTTGAATGGCATGATTTAAATATGGATTCTTAATGAAGCGGTTGTTGACGAAAAAGAATTGCTCACCACGGGTTTTCTTGGCTGTTTCTGGTTTTCCGATGAATCCATTTAGTTCAACAATATCGGTTAGCTCTGTAATAGGAACTAGACGCTCGTTGTAACGTTTTCCAAAAATTTGTACGATGCGCTGTCTGAAGTTTCCACCCTGCAAATGAAATACCTCGTTTCCATTATGGTGAAAGGTAAACTTTACTTCAGGGTAAGCCATTGCTACACGCTCAAATTCGTCAATAATATGTCGAACTTCAATGGAATCTTTCTTCAAGAATTTTCTACGAGCGGGCACATTAAAGAATAAATTCTTTACAGCCATAGACGTCCCATCTTTGCACGTTATTGGTTCTTGAGAATTAACAGAAGATCCTTCGACTTCAAGTTTAACACCTAATTGATCTTCTTTTCGTTTTGTTTGAATTGTGAGATGAGCAATAGAAGCAATAGAAGCTAATGCTTCACCACGAAACCCCATGGTGTTCAAAGCAAACAAATCATTCGAAGAAGAAATCTTTGATGTTGCGTGTCTTTCTAATGACATACGAGCATCTGTTTCAGACATTCCTTTGCCATCATCAATGACTTGAATTAAAGTTTTACCAGCATCTTTTACAATAAGTTGAATACTGGTGGCATCTGCATCAATTGCGTTTTCTAGAAGTTCTTTTACAACCGATGCAGGTCGTTGAATTACTTCACCAGCAGCAATCTGATTGGCAATTGCATCAGGAAGTAATTGAATAATGTCTGCCATGTGCAGTTAAAATACAAGTTCAAAATCTGTGAATACAAGAATGTAGAATAGGATAGAGAGAACACCCGCAATTAAAAGAATGCGAATGTTTGAGCTGAGATTAGAAGATTTTCGTTGAGAAACTGCATTCCATTCAGAGCGCATTTTCCCTCTCAAGGCAGAGTGGTCAACATCTTCAGAGTTTGTGGCTTCCTTGGCATATTTAGCTTTTAAGGCTGCTACACGTGTGTCAAATTCCTCTTTTTCAGGATTGTAATAACGTGGCTTAAAGTCAAAACCTTT
>DIYR01000206.1 GCA_002429085.1 Flavobacteriales bacterium UBA6049 | reverse complement strand
TAATCCAACTAAACATGTTAATTTAATTAAGATGTTCATAGAAGGACCAGAAGTATCTTTAAACGGATCACCTACAGTATCACCAGTTACTGCTGCTTTGTGAGCATCAGAACCTTTATAAGTCAATTTACCATCGATTTCAACACCCGCTTCGAATGACTTTTTAGCATTATCCCAAGCACCACCAGCGTTGTTTTGGAAAATTGCCCAAAGAACGCCAGAAACGGCTACACCAGCCATATAAGATCCTAGAGGTTCAGCTCCCATCGTAAATCCAATGATAATAGGAGCAATAATGGTAATAGCACCTGGTAACATCATTTCTCTCAATGCGGCCTGAGTAGAAATGTCAACACACTTCGCGTATTCTGGTTCAGCTTTGTATTCCATAATTCCTGGAATTTCTTTAAACTGACGTCTTACTTCTTTTACCATTGCCATAGCTGCCTTACCAACAGATTCCATTGCTAGTGCTGAGAAGATTACAGGAATCATACCTCCAACAAATAATGCAGCTAACACATCAGCTTTAAAGATGTTGATACCTTCAATTCCTGTAAAGGTTACGTATGCAGCGAATAATGCTAAAGCTGTCAAAGCAGCAGATGCAATCGCAAACCCTTTACCTATAGCTGCCGTAGTGTTACCAACTGAATCTAAAATATCTGTACGCTCGCGTACTTCATCTGGTAATTCACTCATTTCTGCAATACCACCAGCGTTATCAGCAATTGGTCCAAATGCATCAATAGCCAATTGCATAGCAGTTGTAGCCATCATTGCACTGGCTGCAATAGAAACACCATAGAATCCTGCAAGAGCATAAGCTCCCCAAATTGCTGCGGCAAAAAGTAGTACTGGAGCAAAAGTTGACTTCATACCTGTAGCTAAACCAGCGATGATATTTGTAGCGGCACCTGTAGAAGAGTTTTGTACGATATCTAATACAGGCTTCTTTCCTAAACCTGTGTAATACTCTGTAAAGTAAGAAATCAAACCGCCTACAGCTAAACCAACCAAGGTTGCATAGAACACTTGACGAGATGATACATCTTTAATTCCTTCACCAAAGAAATCCATTTGGATAGTTTCTGGTAACATCCAACTAATTACAAACCAAGAGGCAATAGCCGTCAGAATAATAGAAGTCCAGTTACCCATGTTCAAAGCTTTTTGAACTTCCGGTTCCTTAGCGTTATTGTCTTTTACTTTGATTAAGAAAGTACCAACGATTGAGAAAATAATTCCCAAACCAGCAATTAAAATTGGAACAAGAATAGGCCCCATTCCACCAAAGTCATCATTGATATTTCCGCCCATGTCTCGAATTACGTAGTTGCCTAAAACCATGGCAGCTAGTACCGTTGCAACATAAGAACCGAATAAATCGGCACCCATACCAGCAACATCACCCACGTTATCGCCTACGTTATCGGCAATAGTTGCTGGGTTGCGAGGATCATCTTCTGGTATTCCAGCTTCTACTTTTCCTACTAAATCAGCGCCCACATCAGCTGCTTTGGTATAAATACCACCGCCAACACGTGCAAAAAGTGCAATAGACTCAGCACCAAGCGAAAAACCAGCTAACGCTTCCAGTATAACTGTCATGCTATCTGTGCCTTGCCAAGTACCTCCAGCAAACCACACAAACAATACTGCGAAAAGTGTACTTAATCCAAAAACAGCTAAACCAGCAACACCTAAGCCCATTACTGTACCACCTGTAAACGATACTTTTAATGCTTGAGGTAAACTTGTACGAGCTGCTTGCGTAGTTCTTACGTTGGCATCAGTTGCAATGCGCATACCAATGTTTCCAGCTGCAGCTGAGAATACAGCCCCAATAACAAAGGCTACTACAATAAACCAGTGTGTGGTTTCAACCATTGCTGAAATGATTCCAAGCAAGATTCCTGCAATAACTATAAAAATGGCTAAGATGCGGTATTCAGCATTTAAGAAGGCAAGTGCGCCATCCTTTACATAGGTAGCAAGTTTGAGCATTTTGTCTTCGCCCGTATCCTGTTTCTGAACCCAGGATTTTAAGACGAGCATATAAATGAGACCAATGATTCCAAATCCAGGAAGGATATAGATTAAATTTTCCATAAGCTTAATAACATAAAAAAATAAGTTCCGAAACTTTAAATAAAAAGTTAGGTTGAAAGTCACGAAAAGTAAGAAATATTATCTACTAGAGACTTATGAATTTCTTTGTTTTACTGCGGAAATACTGTGATTTAGGTACTTTAAGTTGAAAGTATGGCAATTAAAAACGAATTCAGACTGAAAATATACTTGAGCTATTAGTGTTCAATCAAAATACTCGAAGACTATCGCTACCAAACGGAGCTTTGGACTTCACTATTGCAAGCGTATCGTTATGGTAAAGATCTAAGCCAACGAGATCCGAGATAGTTCCAAGGCAATCGCTTTCAAAAGTACTTACCTGAATATTTTTCAATTCTAATTTACTTTTCAATGAATCGTTGTACCAAAGGATAATAGAATCTTGATCTGGGATATTTCGAAATTCAATCCGGTCGCCACCAATCTCAAAATCTAGATAAGGATATTCCACTCCTTTTCGAAAATAATAAGCTGTTGTTGAAGTGATGAGATTACTTGAATCATGAAACACTGGAGTCTCAGTACTGTCAATTGGAACAAACGAATAAGACTGTTGCGATACCCTAAGATCAGCATTGTCACAAGGATCAATGCAAGAAAAAATGAGAAAAACAAGGAGTGAAAAACAAAAGAATAAGCTGACTTTCATTTTAAATGTAATAGGTAATGTTCTAGGATTAAGAGTAGGCTAAATAGCGATTGGTTGCATTAATTAAATCATTTAATGTTGAGTTAATGGGACATAAAAAAAGCTACTCGAAAGAGTAGCTGTTCGATTCTTATTGTTTTTTACAAATTAACAAGTCTTGTTCTATCCAAGTGCCGTGATCCTTACCCTCCTTGTGTTCTATGATACTTAAACCATATTGAGCAACTAATTTCTTCATGAAAGTGAAAGGTTGGAAGCTTGCAAAACTTCTATGTCCATCTTTGAAGGAAGTGTGTTCTACAAACTCATCATTAAGGTATCGAGCTTGATCTTCAGGAGAAAGAATTCTTGTGAAAACTTCTCCGTGAAACGTTAATACTAATAATCCTCCAGATTTAAGTATACGCGCTAACTCCTCCATCCATTTATAATGTAAGGTTTCATTCAGGTGTGTGAAAACAGATACATTATAGGTTAAATCAAAGAAGTTTGATTGGAAGTCTAAAGGAGGGTTTAGTTCATTCAATTTGAAGGTTATGTTTGGAATATTTTGAGAACACCAATTAATGGTTTCTTCATTATAATCTGTTCCATAGAAAGAACATTCAGGAAACACATTAGGTAAGTTACGAATGAGTCTCGCAGGGCCGCAACCCCACTCTAAAACCTTAGAATGGGGGGCAAAGTCAAAATAGTTTTCTACCTCATTAATTATCCAATTCTCGTGGACATCATCAAAGTACTTTTGGTAATTCAGTTGGTAGGCTTCATAGAGCATATAATCAGGTGGAAGAACAAAATCTGGATTCTGTTTCAAAAATTCCTCATTTTGTTTACGATTTGATAAATGTTGCTTTTTAAATGCAGCATAGTCAATCGCTCGCTCTAGCCCCAATTTTATAAGCAGCGGCTTAATGGATTTGTAATAAAAATTACCCTGCTTCACTACAAACGATACATAGTCGCTTTTACACTCTTTACTACATCCTCAACGCCAGGAAGTGCTTCATCAATTAATGAGGTAGCAAATGCAAATGGTGTATCAGATTGGGTCAATCTTCTAACAGGAGCATCTAAGAAATCAAATGCTTCGCGTTGAATTAGATGTGAAATCTCAGAAGAAATAGAAGCCATTGGCCAACTTTCTTCTACAATCAATAATCGGTTTGTCTTTTGAACTGACTTGATAATCGTTTCGGTATCCATAGGACGGATTGTTCTCAAATCAATTACTTCTACATTAATACCTTCTTTCGCTAATTCCTCAGCTCCAGCTAATGCAGTTTTCATGATTTTACCAAAACTTACTATTGTACAATCAGTACCTTCTCTCTTAATGTCGGCTTTACCAATTGGCAATATATATTCTCCTTCAGGAACCTCACCAACGTCACCATACATGCGCTCAGACTCCATAAACACAACAGGATCGTTATCGCGAATGGCTGCTTTCAACAAACCTTTTGCATCATATGGTGTAGAAGGAGTAATTACTTTTAACCCTGGAACATGTGCATACATGCTCTCAAAGCTTTGAGAGTGTGTAGCTGCTAGTTGACCAGCTTGTCCGTTAGGCCCTCTAAATACAATTGGGTTACCATATTGACCACCGCTCATCTGCAACATTTTAGCCGCAGAATTAATTATCTGATCAGCTGCAAGAATCGCAAAATTCCAAGTCATGAATTCAACAATTGGACGCAAACCATTCATAGCTGCACCTACTCCAATTCCTGCAAATCCTAATTCAGAAATAGGAGTATCAATAACTCGTTTTGCTCCAAACTCATCAAGCATACCTTGTGAAGCCTTGTATGCACCATTATATTCTGCAACTTCTTCGCCCATCAAGAATACGCTCTCATCTCTGCGCATTTCCTCGCTCATCGCTTCTTTGATGGCATCTCTGAATTGAATTTCTCTCATCGAATACGTGATTTATAACGTGTCGCAAATGTAATAGGAAATCGTAAAAATTGAAGGAATCTGTTTTCCTACTGTGATACTCTTAAACCATTCTGATTAAAAGGTGTTTAGAATTTAGTATGCATGCATAACAAATCGGTAAAATTGTTTTCTCAGGGAGGCAATTGTATTAGTTTTGTCCATCACGGAAATAAAGCGAAAAACGAGCAAAATGAAAATACTTGTAGGTATTAGTAAAGCTCCTGATACAACAACCAAAATCAAATTCACTGATGGTGATACAAAATTTGATGAGGCAGGAGTTCAGTTTATCGTAAACCCTTACGATGAATGGTATGCATTAGTACGAGCACTAGAGTTGAAAGAAGCTGCTGGTGGAAGCGTAACAACTATCACCATAGGTGGTGCAGAGGCAGATCCAGTTATTCGTAAAGCATTAGCTGTTGGAGCTGATGATGCAGTTCGCATTGATGCACAACCAACAGACGCATTCTTTGTGGCTGAGCAAGTTGCTGCTTATGCAAAAGATAAAGGGTACGATATAATTTTAATGGGTAAAGAAACTATTAACTACAACGGAAGCCAAGTTGGTGGAATGGTTGCTGAGTTAATGGATTTACCATATGTATCGAATGCATCTAAAATGGATATGGATGGTAGCAATGCGACTATTGAACGAGATATTCAAGGTGGTATTGAGGTGCTAGAAGTAGCTACTCCATTTGTAGTGAGTGCAGCAAAAGGAATGGCTGAACAGCGTATTCCAAACATGCGCGGTATCATGGCAGCTAGGACTAAAAAATTAGAAGTAGTTGCCGCAGTTGAAGCTGAAGCATTAACTGAAGTTACCAAGTATGCACTTCCTGCAGAAAAAGGATCTGTTAAGTTGATTGATCCTGAAAATATGGATGAGTTAGTTGAATTATTACACAAAGAAGCTAAAGTGATATAATCATGGCAGTATTAGTTTTTGCAGACGTATTAGATGGAAAAGTGACAAAGTCTTCTTTAGAAGCAGTTCACTACGGAAGTAAAGTTGCCGCAGAAAAGGGTACAGACAATGTGGTTGTATCTTACGGGAATGCAGATGAGCAGTCTTTAGCAAATCTTGGTAAATATGGAGCTAGCAAAGTATTGGTTAACCGTACCGTTAGCGATATGGATCCAAGTAAATTAGCAAAATTGGTAGTTGCTGCCAAAGAAGCTGCTGGTGCTGATGTTATTGTGTTCTCTCAAGATTATACAGGTAAATCTGTTGCGCCTTTGGTTAGTGCTAAACTAAAAGCTGGTTTAGTAGCTGGTGCAGTAGACTATCCAAACTTGGCTGATGGTTTTGTTGTGAAAAAATCTGTGTTCTCTGGTAAGGCATTCGCTGAAGTGAAGGTGAACACTGATGTAAAAGTAGTAGCAATTATTCCTAATGCTGTTGGTAAAGAAGAAGGAGAAGGAAGCGCTACAGTAGAAGAGTTCAGTGCGGACTTAGGAGATTCGCGTATAACCGTAAAAGAAGTGAAATTGGAAACTTCTGGTGATATGGTTCCTCTTCCAGAAGCTGAATTAGTTGTTTCTGCGGGCCGTGGTCTAAAAGGTCCTGAGAATTGGGGAATTGTTGAAGACTTAGCAGATGTGTTAGGTGCCACAACAGCTTGTTCTCGTCCAGTGGCAGATATCGGTTGGAGACCTCACCATGAACATGTTGGTCAAACAGGTATCGCTATTCGTCCGGATTTATACATCGCAGCTGGTATTTCTGGAGCTATTCAGCACTTAGCAGGAGTAAACGGTAGTAAGGTGATTGTGGTTGTAAATACAGATCCAGAAGCACCTTTCTTCAAAGCGGCTGACTACGGTGTGGTAGGTGATGCATTTGAAGTATTGCCTAAGCTTACAGAAGCTCTACGCAAGTTCAAATCTGCTGGATAAGCTTCAACAGAAATTGTATCATTGCACGGTTTCTGAATGCACGTTATGGAGCAAAAAGTAGAGCTGAATATAGTTGGACTGTCTTACAGTCAAACCCAAAGTGGAGCGTATGCGCTTGTGCTAGAAGATAGTACTCGTAAACGCAGACTTCCGATTATCATCGGAAACTTTGAAGCTCAGGCTATTGCAGTAGTGATGGAAGGCTTAACGCCAGCTAGGCCTCTAACGCATGATGCGTTTTCCAACGTGCTAAAAGAATTTGATGTACAATTAGTAGAAGTCATTATTTACAACTTAGTAGAAGGTATTTATTACGCAAAATTAATTTGTGATAATGGTTTTAAACAATTAGAGATTGATGTACGGAGTTCCGATGCAATTGCATTGGCACTCCGTTTTCAATGTCCCATATTTACCTACGATTTTATCTTAAACCAGGCTGGAATTTCTGTAGAAGAAGAGCGAGTGGCAGATCAACACTCAGATGATGAGGATGAAGATGATTTTGAGGCACCAGCTCCAGAAATACAGAAAAGTATCGAAGAACTTGAAAAAGAGTTGAACGAGGCGATTGAAAATGAAGACTACGAACGTGCCAGCCAATTGCGCGATGAAATAAATAAGCGCAAGTAAACAGAACTTCATATGACATCTATGCTAGCGGCAGTAAGTTTGGTAGGAATCCTACAGGGTATTTTAGGAATTGCTGTCTTGCTAGGAATCGGGTGGCTGGTCAGCTCAGATCGTAAAGCCATTTCTTGGCCATTAATTCTGAAAGGATTAGGCATTCAGTTCATTTTTGCGCTAGGCGTACTAAAAGTTCCATTTATAGAGCACTTTTTTGAATGGATGAGTAGAGCCTTTGTTAAGGTTATCTCATTTACTTATTTCGGTTCTGAGTTTCTATTCCGTTCATTTAGTACAGGAGAGATTCATCCTGCTTTGGTGAACTTCGCGTTTAATGTACTACCAACCATCGTATTTTTCTCTGCACTAACTAGTTTGTTGTATTACTTGGGAATTCTTCAAAAAATCGTGTTTGGTTTTGCGTGGATCATGAAACGATTAATGAAGCTGTCAGGAGCAGAGAGTTTAGCTGCAGCGGGTAATATGTTTTTGGGGCAAACAGAAGCTCCTTTATTGGTTCGTCCATATCTGAGCCAGATGACGAAATCAGAAATGAATGCATTGATGACAGGAGGAATGGCTACTATTGCTGGAGGCGTATTAGCTTCTTACATTGGCTTTTTAGGTGGAGACGATCCTGAACAAAAAATCTTGTTTGCAAAACACTTACTAGCAGCTTCAATTATGAGTGCCCCAGCAGCATTAGTGGCAGCCAAACTGTTGGTTCCAGAACGTGAAGTTTTCGATAATTCAATGCACTTGTCGAAGAATAAAATTGGTTCTAACATCTTAGAAGCAATTACCAATGGAACAACAGACGGATTGAAATTAGCAGTAAATGTAGCAGCTATGCTATTGGTGTTTACAGCATTTATCTATTTTGGAAATTACATCTTAGAACAGATAGGATCTTTAGCAGGGATGAACGCTTGGATTGCAGAAAATACAAACTACGATACATTCTCTTTCCAGTTTATTATTGGCTATCTATTCGCGCCAATTGCTTTTTTGTTGGGCGTACCCTCAGCTGATATTGTATTGGTAGGTCAACTCCTAGGAGAAAAAACCATTTTGAACGAATTCTACGCGTATGTAACGCTTGGCGAGCTGAAAGCTTCTGGTGCATTTGCCCATGAGAAATCTATTATCATGGCGACTTATATTCTGTGTGGCTTCTCAAATTTTGCATCCATTGGTATTCAAATTGGAGGTATTGGAGCTTTAGTTCCTGAACGTAAAAGCGAATTAGCACAGTTGGGTATCAAAGCTCTGATAGGTGGTACTTTAGCCTGCCTCTTTACTGCTGTCATTGTGGGGATGTTTGTTTAATCTCTCTTTTTATTACACTTATTCACATATTATCAACACGGAGTTTTACAACGCTTTCGTGTCGTAATTTGCGTTAAAATTTACTTCTATGCAGCAGTATCATGATTTACTGAAACATATCATGAATAATGGAACCGATCGTGGTGATCGTACAGGTGTGGGAACGCGTTCTGTATTTGGTTACCAAATGCGTTTCAATTTGGCGGATGGTTTTCCATTGGTAACGACCAAAAAAGTACACATCAAATCTGTAGTTCATGAGTTGTTATGGTTTGTTAAAGGAGATACAAACTTGAGATACCTAGCTCAAAATGGAGTGAATATTTGGAACGATTGGCCCTTCCAACGTTGGTTAAATGATACGAATCAGGCAGAAGAATACCCAAAGTATTCTGTTGAGTGGCGTGCGAAAATGAAAGAGTTCGTAGCCATGGTGAAAGATGATGAAGCTTTTGCGAAACAATGGGGTGAATTAGGTCCAGTATATGGAAAGCAATGGAGAGATTTTAACGGATTTGATCAGTTAAAATGGGTAGTGGAAGAAATCAAAAAGAATCCTCAATCTAGACGTTTAATTATATCTGCTTGGAATGCATCTCAAATTACAGAAATGGCTAAAGCAGGTTTGCCCCCTTGCCATACTATGTACCAGTTCTACGTGAATGAGGGGAAGCTTTCTTGTCAGTTGTATCAGCGCAGTGCAGATACGTTTTTGGGCGTTCCATTTAATATAGCATCTTATGCTCTACTTACAATGATGGTTGCTCAGGTTACTGGATTAGAATTGGGTGAATTTGTGCATACCTTTGGTGATGTTCATATTTATTCAAATCATTTTGATCAAGTAAAGGAACAGCTCAGTAGAGAGTTTAAACCATTGCCAACTATGAAGATTAACTCTTCAGTTACCAATCTATTCGATTTTGAGTTTGATGATTTTGAGTTAATCAACTACGATCCATGGCCGGCCATTAAGGCTTCGGTGGCAGTGTAGCCATGACAGTTCCAAAAGCTGCAATAGCAGGAGGCACAGGCTTAATTGGAAAGAAGTTGAGATACTTACTTTCCATAGAAAAGCCAAAAGAGTTAGTTCAAATTCTAGTTCGAAGAAAGGTGACAACGTTTACCAATGAACTAATGGAAGTGGTAGCTTTTAACCAGCTTTCAGGGATAGAATCTAAGGGGCTCGAAGTAGGGTATTGTACACTTGGAACAACCATTAAAAAAGCAGGTTCTCGAAAGAAGTTTCGAGAAGTAGATGTTGAAATGGTAAAGGCTTTTGCACATTGGTGCAAGAATAATGGTGCACACACTTTTGTTGTAATTAGTTCTATTGGATCAGATTCTCCAGGTTCAAATTTCTATTTACGTACCAAAGCTGAGATGGAAAGTATTGTGACAAAACTTGGTTTTGATCGTGTCATTATCCTGCGACCTAGTTTGTTGTTGGGTAAACGGAGTGAATTTCGATTGGGAGAAAAACTAGGAGAGTGGTTGGCCGTTTCTCTACCATTTATCTTTGCAGGTAAGATAAAACAATACAAACCAGTCTATGATGTGCAGGTAGCTCGCGCAATGTTGGATAAAGTTTCAATTCTTCCTAGTGGGGTTCATGTTGTTTCATCAGATGACATAGCTTCGTATCCGAAGTATTAAAGTATGACAGTTTCTTTGATTGTTGCCGTATCTGCCAATGGCGTTATAGGCAAAGACAACGATTTAATTTGGTATCTACCTCGTGATTTGAACTATTTCAAACGAGTAACTGAGAATCATGTGGTGATAATGGGAAGAAGAAACTATGAGTCCATTCCAGAGAAATATCGTCCCCTTCCGAAACGAACAAACGTTATTGTAACACGTCAATCAGATTACGAAGCGCCAGATTGTGAGTTAGTTTCATCAGTAGAAGAAGGCATTGAACTAGCTAATAAGTTGGGAGATCAAGAACCTTTTATTATTGGAGGTGGACAGATTTATCAATATGCACTAGATCAGAACTTAATTGATAGAATGTATATTACTGAGGTGCATCACGATTTTGAAGGAGACACTTACTTTCCGGAGGTAGATACTTCTACATGGAAGGAAGTGAACCGTGAAGATCACCTTAAGGATAATAGGCATAACTATGCCTACAGCTTTGTAGTTTACGAAAAGAAATAGCAATAAAGTGCTACTTTAGCAGCAACGCAATCAACTCCTTATGAGAAAATTATTTTGGGTAGCTAGTCTGTTAATCTTGGTTTACGGTTGTAGTGAATCTGAGCGTGATGAAAATGACACGACAGTCTCAAGCTACGAGTATGCACGTGCCGAGAACGCTTTTTTTGATGTATGGAAATCCGTTCATGCAACAATTGTTACGGATACTGTTTTAGGAGGTCAGGACACTACTTATCCAATTGATAATTGCTTTGATTCTATTGTGCGTATGCCTGATTTAGGACCTTACCCAATAGAATTGACTTTGCATTATAAACCAAGTGGAGAGTTATGTAGTGATGGTAGAGTAAGACGTGGTGTAATTAAAGCAACATTAAGCGGCCCTTATGCTGATTCGGGTACTGTTATTGATTTTGCGTTTGAAAACTTCTCTATTGATGATCAAAGTATTTCTGGAACAATGAAACTTGTGCATGAAGGATTTGGAACAGGGCTTCCTCGTTTCACTAAAACAATTACAGATGCATGGCTAAGAAGAGATGAACCAGGTAATAACCGTCAGGAGATTTATTTTAATTCAGAGCAGGTAGTAACATGGGGAGTAGGAAGTGATACATACAATTCTGTGCTAGATGATGAGTTTAGAGCAACTGGAAAAGCAAGCGGAAGAAACACTTTCGGAAATTTCTTTACTACACGTATTACGGAGCGCATAGTTTCTAACGTACAATGCGTGTATGAAAGTGCTGGTAAGGTAGAATTAAAGCAAAGTAGTTTATCTACACGTTTGTTAGATTATGGTAGCTTATGTGACAATAGAATCCAAGTAACGTTTAATGGTGGTTCAGTGAAGGATATTACGATTCCATAGCTGAATAAAACATATGAGTAAATGAAAAAGGCGTTCTGAATGGAACGCCTTTTTTATGTTTCGAGTTACTGTGTTAAGCCACCTTCAATCTGCTTAATCCAGAATTATTTAGTTTTTCTTTGGCATAAGCAGCCGTAACAATAAACTCTTCTGGTTTATCTTCTTCAGCAGAAGGAATGTCGAACATGGCATCAAGCATAATTGCTTCACAAATACTACGTAATCCACGTGCTCCTAGTTTGAATTCAATGGCTTTTTCTACAATAAAGTCTAATACGCCATCTTCAAACGAAAGTTTTACGCCTTCCATTTCGAACAACTTGATGTACTGCTTAACCAAACTGTTTTTCGGTTCTTGAATAATTCGAATCAAAGTCTCAGCAGTTAACGGATTTAAATGCGTTAATACAGGGAAACGACCAATTAATTCAGGAATTAATCCAAATGAACGTAAATCAGCAGGAGAGATGTATTGCAACATATTAGTTTGATCTAACTCTGCGTTACGCTCTTGTGTGCTGTATCCAACAGCTTGTGTATTCAGTCTTTTAGAGATTTGACGGCTAATTCCATCAAATGCGCCTCCACAGATGAACAAAATGTTTTTCGTGTTTACTTGAACGAGTTTTTGTTCAGGATGCTTTCTTCCTCCTTGTGGAGGTACACCAATAGTAGCACCTTCAAGAAGCTTTAATAAAGCTTGTTGAACTCCTTCGCCACTTACATCGCGTGTAATGGAAGCATTATCGCTTTTACGAGCAATTTTATCAATCTCGTCAATGAACACAATTCCGCGTTCTGCTGCTTCAACATCATAGTTAGCAGCTTGCAATAATCTAGAAAGAATAGATTCTACATCTTCACCAACGTAACCAGCTTCTGTTAATACTGTTGCATCAGCAATACAGAATGGAACGTTCAAAATGCGAGCAATGGTTTTTGCTATTAAAGTTTTTCCTGTGCCTGTTTCACCAACTAAGATTACGTTAGACTTTTCAATTTCTGTTTCGTCATCAGTAACTGCTTGCGTTAAACGTTTGAAGTGATTGTAAACAGCCACACTCATTGTTTTTTTTGCATCATTCTGTCCAATGACGTACTGGTCTAAGTGTCTTTTAATTTCAACAGGTCTCAGTAGGTTGAGATCAGCATTCAATGAAGTTCTTACTCTACTGCTACTTTCTTCTTCCACAATTTTAACAGCTTGTTCTACACAGCTATCGCAGATGTGGCCAGTAAGCCCACCAATCATGATGTTGACTTCACTTTTCTTACGCCCGCAGAAAGAGCATTTGATTTCTTCTTTTTCTTTCATAGAATTAAAAAAGACGTACTCCAGAGATGGAGCACGCCATTAAATATAGTGAAAAAATGAGCGATTATTTTTTGCTCAATACTTCATCAATCATGCCGTACTCTTTTGCTTCATCGGCATTCATCCAGTAATCACGATCAGAGTCTTTAGAGATCTCGTCAAATGGCTTACCAGTGTGTTGAGAAAGAATGTTGTATAACTCATCTTTGAGCTTTTTACCTTCTTTCAATGCAATTTCCATATCAGATATTTGACCTTGAGTTCCACTCATTGGCTGATGAATCATTACACGAGAATGTTTTAATGCTGAACGCTTTTTCTCATGACCAGCAGCCAATAAAACAGCTCCCATAGATGCTGCTAAACCTGTACAGATTGTAGCTACATCTGGTTGAATGAATTGCATAGTGTCGTAAATACCCAAACCAGCATAGACAGATCCACCTGGTGAATTAATGTATAGGTATACATCTTTAGTTGGATCGCTTGATTGCATAAATAGCAATTGCGCTTGGATAATGTTAGCCACTTGATCGTTTACTGGTGTTCCCAAAAAGATAATGCGATCCATCATCAATCGAGAGAAAACGTCCATGGCTTGTACGTTCAACTGACGCTCTTCCAAAATGTATGGCGTCATTGAGGCATGCACATACTGGTGCATCATTGCAGAACTAAGACCTTTGTCTTTTACTGCGTACTTTTCAAATTCTTTGTAGTCATTCATTAATCGAACAAGCTTTTGAGGTTATTCATGATGCCTTTTTTAGCAGGCTCACCTGTGGCTAATTTAACGAATTCGTCAAAGTCAACTTCTTTGTTTTTCAACTTAGCCGTTTCCTTAACCACAGTCAACAATTTCTCAGCATAAAGGTTGTCGTAAATGTTTCGCACTTGCTCTTCATTCTTCAACAACTCTTGCGCTGAACTTTCTAATACGGATTCATCCATGTCTGGGATTCCATATTGAGCATATTGTTGTCTAATTGCGTTTATTGCAAACGCTTTTACCTCATCAGTTTCGATCTTCAGCTCATGACTCTTAATGAGTTTTCCTTCGATCAATTGCCAGCGTAACCCTTGAGCGTACTGATCATACTCTTCTTCTAATTGTTCGTCAGTTATTGGCTTTTCGTTAACCGCTTTGATCCATTGTTTTAAGAATGTATCTGGTAACTCAAGCTTATGTTTTTTGTCGTAATCCTCGCGGAATTGACGCATCAACATCTGATCTGCATCTCGACCGAACATTTTTGTTAAATCTTCACTTACACGTTCGCGGAAAGCAGTCTCATCTGCTACGGCACCTTCGCCAAACGCTTTGTTGAAGAATTCCTCATTTAACTCAGCTGGTTGCATTCGGTAAACTTTGTCTACCGTAAAAGCAAACTTTACACCGTGTTCCATGATGCGATGAACAGTTTCGTGATCAATTCCCAACATTTTGCCCATGTCGTCATGACCTTTGCTCACAGTTTCTGGATTTAACTCGAAAGAATCCCCAGGTTTTTTACCTACCAAAGATTTCTTCACTTTCTCGTCTTCCAAGAATTCTAATGCTACTGTAGAAGTATTTTTAATTCCTTCTTCCATCGGGGCACCAGCTTCATCTAGTTGCACAAACTCACCAGAAAGCATGTCATTTTCTTCAGCTACATCAGCTTCTTCTACGTTTCCGTAGCGCTTTTGTAAATCTGCTGAATACTTGTCGATCAATGTATCATCAATCTTTACTGTATGGTAAGTTAATTTGTCTTTGTCGGTAATTTCAGCATCAAATTGTGGAGCAATACCAATATCGTAACGGAAAGTAACTTCCTTAGGATCTTTGATGTCTAATTGAATTTGCTCTTCAGACTTTGGAAGTGGATTACCTAAGATTTCCAACTTTTCTTCTGAAATGTACTCACCTAATTTGGCTTGTAAAAGTTTATTTAACTCTTCGCCTAATACGGCATTCCCGTACATTTTTTTGATCATCCCCATAGGAACCATCCCAGGTCTGAACCCAGGCATAGAAGCCTGCTTTTTATAGTTTTTTAGAACCGCATCAACTTGCGGAGTATAGTCTTCTGGTTTTACTTCAATAGCAATTACGCCAGTCAGGTTATCTGAAATTTCGTGTGTTACTTTCATCCTGCAAAATCTTTTGTCCCAAAAAATAGGGCTGCAAAAGTAGGGTATTTCCTTGTTATTAGTTGGAGGATTTTTTAACTAAATACAGAGTTAAATCGATGGTAATCTGGAAATAGGCTTGTTTCGGTAGGTTATATTTGTAGTATGACAGATACGGAAGAACTGAAAGAGTTAATTGATGCGAAGTTCCCAAGCATGTATGAGCCTCAGCTCCGTCAAGAACTGGCAGAAATGGGAAGTTTTAAAACCCTACTGCCAAACTCGAATTTGATAGATATAGGACAGTATATTAAATCTATTCCTCTTGTAATTAGTGGGCGAATTAAGATCTTTAGAGAAGATGAGGATGGTAACGAGCTGTTTTTGTATTACCTATATCCTGGTGATGTTTGTGCAATATCTTTAGTGTGTACTATTAATGATAAAATTAGCCAAGTAAAAGCAATTACTACTGAAGACACTGAAATCATCATGATTCCAATTGAAAAAATGGATTACCTGATGATGAATTTTCGCAGCTGGTATCAGTTTGTGGTAAGAACATACGGTACGCGCTTACAAGAGTTATTGAGAACAATAGATAGTATTGCGTTTCACAAAATGGATGAACGTTTAGTGGAGTATTTGGATAAAACGGTTGAGGCGTTAGGTACTAATGTAATTCAATACACTCATCAAGAAATTGCCAGTGAAATGAATACATCGCGAGAGGTTGTAAGTAGGCTACTGAAGCAATTGGAGAAGCGGGGATTGGTGAAACTATCTAGGAATAAGATCGAGGTGATTAAAGGTTGACATACTGCAGATGGGAAGAGTTGGGGCAACTTAGATAGAACTCAAGTTATATATGGTAAATCATATGTGATGTTTGTCACCTTTATACCAAGTTGATCCACATACATTTGTGTTGTAAAACATTTTATTCTATCACAACAAATGGAGGTATTAGTTATTGTAGGTTACATTTCTGCGCTTCTCATTGGTATTTCATTGGGTTTAATAGGTGGGGGAGGTTCTATTTTAACCGTTCCAGTGTTGGTGTATTTAATTGGGGTTGACCCCGTAGAAGCTACTGCATATTCTCTTTTTGTTGTAGGAGCTGCTAGCTTGGTTGGAACAGGAACGTATTTTAAAAAGGGATTAGTGAATATAAAAACAGCTATCATCTTCGGTATCCCATCAATTTTAGCTGTATATGCAACACGGGCATACCTTGTGCCAGCTATACCAGATCTTATTTTTACAACGGGTACTTTTGAATTTACCAAGAGTATAGCAATCATGGTGTTGTTTGCTGTTTTAATGATTGCGGCCTCTGTTAGTATGATTCGAGGTAGAAAAGGTGCTGATGAAGCTACGGAACAAGAACAAAAATTCAATTATCCCTTAATTCTTATAGAAGGCGCTATTGTTGGAACGCTAACAGGCTTAGTAGGAGCAGGTGGAGGATTCTTAATAATTCCAGCTTTAGTAGTTCTATCAAAATTACCCATGAAAGAGGCGGTTGGTACTTCGTTGTTTATTATCGCTGCGAAATCGCTCATCGGTTTTACTGGTGATTTGGGGAATATGGAAGTGAATTGGTCATTTCTACTGGTGTTTACTGCTATTGCAGTGGGAGGTATTTTTATAGGGAGTATGTTATCGAATAAAATTTCCGGAGCTAAGTTGAAACCAGCATTTGGTTGGTTCGTATTGGTTATGGGAGTATATATATTAGGAAAATCGTTGATTTAATCTATCACAATAAATAATCAACAAAACAGGAGAGCAAATATGAAAATAGAACAGATTTATACAGGGTGTTTGGCAGAAGCTGCGTACTATATAGAAAGTAATGGTGAAGCCGTAATTATTGATCCACTTCGTGAAACTGCTCCATATATCGCAAAAGCAGAGGAAAGTGGAGCGAAGATTAAATATGTGCTAGAAACACACTTTCATGCAGATTTTGTTTCAGGACATATTGATTTAGCAAAGAAAACAGGTGCTACTATAGTGTTTGGTCCTACTGCAAAACCAGGTTACGATGCTCACATTGCCACAGATGGTGAAGAGTTGAAAGTGGGGGATGTAACAATTAAAGTGTTGCATACACCAGGTCACACTATGGAGTCTGCTACTTTCTTATTGGTTGATGAAAATGGTAAAAATCATTCTATTTATACAGGTGATACCTTATTTATTGGGGATGTAGGAAGGCCAGATTTGGCTGTTAAAACTGATTTAACGCAAGCTGATTTGGCGGGACACTTGTATGATTCTTTACACGGTAAAATAATGCCATTAGAAGATAATGTGATTGTTTATCCAGGTCATGGAGCAGGATCAGCCTGTGGAAAGAACATGAGTAAAGAAACATTCGATACACTTGGGCATCAGAAAGAAGTAAATTATGCACTTCAAGCAAAAAGTAAAGAAGAATTCGTTGAACAGGTGTTAGATGGACTTGTTCCTCCACCACAGTATTTCCCTAAAAATGTGGTGATGAATAAGAACGGGTACGAGAGCTTTGATAACATTTTAGAATCGGGAAATAAAGCGTTAGATCCGGATACATTCGAAGATGTTGTAAACGCCAATGGGGCATTAATGTTAGATGTTCGTACTCCAGCAGACTTTGTGGCAGGTCATATTCCGAACTCAATTTTTGTTGGTTTAGACGGAAGCTTTGCAGTATGGGTAGGAACGCTGATTACAGATCTAAAGCAACCAATTGTTCTAATTGCAGAAGAAGGTAGAGAAGAAGAAGCGGTTACTCGTTTGGCACGTGTAGGTTATGACAATACTATTGGATTCTTAGCTGGTGGTGTAAATGCATGGAAAGAAGCTGGAAAAGAAGTTGATACAGTAGAAAGTATTTCTCCTGAAGAGTTTGCAAGTCGATACAAAGCAAATGAAGTGCCGAAAGTGGTAGATGTTCGTAAAGCATCAGAATTCGGATCTCAACGCATTGATGGAAAAAACGTGCTGAACATTCCTTTAGATTTTATTAATGCGAATATGGCTGAGTTCCCACAAACAGAAAAAATGTACATCCATTGTGCTGGAGGCTACAGATCTGTTATTGCAGCTTCTATTTTAAAATCTCGTGGATATCACGATTTGGCAAATGTAGAAGGTGGGTTTAAGGCGATTGAAGAAGAGAAATTGCTTCCAGTAAGCGAATATGTTTGTCCAAGTACGATGCTATAATGTTCGGATTATTCAAGAAAAAATCAAATAAGATGTTTGATAATATCAATGCTGCTGTTTTTGAGAAAGAGATTGAAAACAATCCAGATGCAGTTATTTTAGACGTAAGAACAGTAGAAGAATTCCAATCTGGACATTTGCCAAATGCAGTGAATATTGATATACACAGTCCTGCATTCATGGCTGAGATTGAGAAGTTAGATAAAGACAAGTACTATCTTATTTATTGCCGAAGTGGAGCGAGAAGCTATAATGCTTGTAACATCATGGCAAATGGCGGTTTTAGTAGAACAGCTAACATGATGGGGGGCATTATTTCTTGGCGTGGTCAAGTAGTGGTAGGATAGCGCATTCACAATACATACAGATTTGTGGTAGGAACTGGAGGTTTGGGTTCCACTCTTGATTGATTCAGGATGATTGTAGGATTAGGTAAAGGGTTTTCTACGATTTAAGAGTGGTGTCCAGCCTTCAGTTTTTTTTTAATGTAATAGTTGCATGAAGATTTTAATTCCAGTTGACTTTACCGAATTGTCTGATTTTGCATTAGGCATTGTAAAGAACTTAGCCCAGTTTGTTCCATTAGATGTTCATTTTATTCACGTGATGAAAGCACCTGATGATGCAATGAAAGGTGATAATGGTTGCATGCAAATTGCCAAAGACGATCAGTATTTGGTAGATGAAGCACGCAGTAAAACCATGACTCAGATAAACGATTGGATTAAAGATGTTGGATGTACATATCATGTAGAGGTGCGAGCAGGAGATATTACTAAAAACCTGATTAGATATACTACTCTTCATGAAATAGATATGATTGTAATGGGGACTGATGGTACAGTCAGTCATCATCAATCGGCATTGCGTAAAACAAGTAAAGCAGCCGAGTTAACTAGAACTTCTGAAGTGCCTGTATTGTCATTAAAATGCGATAGAAGCCAAATGAGTCTAGAGAATATGTTACTGATAACAGATTTAAAAGAGCCAAAAGAACATCGAATGCAGCTAATTAAAAACTTACAAAAAGCATTCAATGCAACCATCCATCTTGGATGTGTAATAACCCCTAAAAACTTTTTAACTACGGATGAGATTGAAATTAAAATCAATTCATTCATACAGAAGAATGGTTTAGATAAAGTGGAAAGTCATGTGTTATTAGATAAAACCATGGAGAGCGGAGTACTTTGCTTGAGTAGTAAACTCAATATTGATCTAATTGCTATTGGCACTGAAGCTAAAACAGGTTGGAAATATTTATTTGCCGATAAATCTGTTGAAGATATTGTGAATCATTTATTTAAGCCAGTTATTACCTATCATATTTAACTAATAGCTACATCAAAATGTTAGAAGCAGTATATCGACCATGGCCATGGTATGTAGTAGGGCCATTAATTGCTCTTACCATGTATTTGCTGTTGTACTTTGGAAAAGAGTTTGGTGTATCCGCATCATTAAGAGCTACTTGCAGTGCCATGGGAGCAGGTAAGAAAGTGAAGTTCTTTGATTTTGATTGGAAAAAACAAAACTGGAACATGGTGTTCATTTTTGGTGCTATCATTGGTGGATTTATTAGCTCAACTTTTTTAGAGCCAAGTAATGCTGTAGACTTAGCTTCTTCGACTAAACTAACATTAGAACAACTTGGTTTTGAACGTGTAGGAGAATCGTTTTTGCCAGATCAACTATTTAGTCCTGAGTTTTGGACTTGGAAGAGTATTGCGTACTTATTCGTTGGAGGATTATTCGTTGGTTTTGGTGCACGTTATGCTGGTGGGTGTACCTCAGGACATGCTATCTCAGGGTTAAGTAATCTTCAACTACCTAGTTTAATTGCGGTGATTGGATTTTTCATTGGAGGTTTAGCTATGACCTACTTCATTTTGCCGTTTATTCTTCCATTTTAAAACGTAGTTGCGATCATGAAATACATCAAGTTTTTATTGGTAGGAATTCTGTTTGGAATAGCACTCAGCAAAGGGCAAGTAGTATCGTGGTACCGTATCTACGAAATGTTCCGCTTCGACAACTTTCATATGTATGGAATAATTGGTTCTGCTGTCGTAATAGGAGTATTTATCGTACAGTATATGAAACGCACTTCAATGAAAGATATACAAGGACACCTCATAACTTTCAACCCTAAGAATATGAGTATTTCTCGCTATTTAATAGGAGGGATATTTTTTGGCTTAGGTTGGGCTATGGTAGGGGCTTGTCCAGGGCCAATGTATATTCTCATAGGTAAAGGGTTCTTTTTAATATTTGTCGTAATTGCAGGTGCTTTGGCAGGTACTTACCTCTATGGAGTGCTTAGATCTAAATTGCCGCATTAACTCTGTAGAAAGAGTATAAAGTACATTCATTTACCGCCCCCTAATTCAATCATCTTATTTTCGCTGCTCACGATTTGTAGAGATGGAATTGAAAAACGATTTATTGCTACGTGCAGCAAAAGGTGAGACTGTTGAAAGAACACCGGTTTGGGTAATGCGTCAGGCTGGAAGAATCTTACCGGAATACAGGGCTGTTAGAGCCAAATTGAGCGGATTCAAAGAATTAGTAGAAACACCTGAATTGGCTTGTGAAGTTACTTTACAGCCTGTTGATTTGTTGGGAGTAGATGCCGCAATTATTTTCTCAGATATTCTCGTTATCCCAGAAGCAATGGGGTTAGAGTATCAAATGATTAAAGGAAAAGGCCCAATATTCGAAGAAACTATCCGATCAGAGGCAGATTTGAGTAAAATCCATGTCTCTCATCCAGATGAATTGAGCTATGTAACTGATGCCATTCGTTTAACTAAGAAAGAGTTGAATGGAAGAGTACCTCTAATTGGATTTGCTGGAGCTCCTTGGACAATTTTTGCCTACATGGTTGAGGGTAGTGGATCTAAAACTTTCTCAGAAGCCAGAAAAGTACTGTACCAACAACCTGAATTAGCTCATAAGGTTCTTGGCATGATTACTGATTCTACGATTGCCTATTTGCGGGCTCAAGTAAATGCAGGTGCAGATTTAATTCAGTTGTTTGATAGTTGGGCTGGTATTCTTCCTCAAGAACAATATGAAGAGTTTAGTGCCTCTTACATTAGAAAAATTGTAGAGCAGATTCAAGATGTGCCAACCACTGTGTTTGCGAAAGGAGCATACAGAGCATTGCCATTATTTGCAAATATGTCATGTAACACCATTGGCTTAGATTGGAATATGGATATAGAAAATGCAAAGAAGGTTGTCGGAACAGGAAAAACACTTCAAGGAAATTTAGATCCTTGTTTACTGTATTCTGATACCAAAACCATTGAGGCTGAGACGAAAAAGATGTTGCAGAAGTTTGGAGATCATCGCCATATTGCTAATTTAGGCCATGGAGTGTATCCAGATACAAACCCAGACCACGTAAAGTGTTTTATAGAAACCATTCAATCGTTTGAAAAGTAACAGTTTATGAAGAAGTTAATTTTAGGTTTAACGATGTTATTCGGAGCGTCTGCGGTAATGGCGCAAAAGAACTTGGTACCAAATCCAAGTTTTGAGCGAACGGTAAAGAAGCCGAAAAAAGGTGTCAATGAAATGTTATTGGCTGAACCTTGGTTTTCTCCAGATGAGGAAATTGCTCCAGACATGTATTCTAAGCAGATAAAAAAAGAGCACGGAATTCCAGAAAATAAATACGGCCATCAAAATTCTGAAGCCGGTCAGAATTACATTGGTTTAAGAGCATATGGTTATAAAGAAAAACTTCCAAGAACATTTGCTGAGGTAAAGCTTTTCGATGCTTTAACAGAAGGTAAGTCGTATTGTGTAAGCTTCAATATTGCTCTTTCAAAAATCTCAAAATATGCTTCAAGAAATATAGGGGCATACCTAACTGAGAAGAAAGTAAGAATGAAGGATATTGAGAGTTGGACAATAACCCCACAAATAATGCACAGCAAAAATATTGTTCATGAAGATCAATATTTATGGATTACTGTTTGTGGAATTTATAAAGCTAAAGGTGGTGAGCGCTACATTACGATTGGAAATTTCCAAGATCAGGAAGATATGGATCGTAATAAAGAGAACACTAAAAGAATGAAACGTCCTAAAGGATATACTCAACTTCAAACATATGATGCATACTACTTCTTAGATGATGTGAAAGTGATCAATATGGACGAGCTTGAAGGATGTAGCTGTGAAAAATCTGATGACGAAGATTTCGAGGTTGTTTACTCTGAGAATGTAAGTGAGGAATTAGATATGACCGTGGCAGGTGAATTAGAGTTGAAGAAAGTATTCTTTGATGAAGATTCGGATGTTACAAATTCTCCAACTGCTTTAATTGAAGTTATTAGAATCTTAAAGGAAAATGAGAATTTGAAAATAGAGATTGTAGGTCACATGGATAAAACAGAATCACGTAATACCGCAGATATTTCATTAAGAAGAGCTGAAAAGATTAGAGAGTATCTTGTTAGCAAAGGGATTGATGAAAGTCGTTTATCTGTGCGTGATGCACGTATTCTCGAAATGGTAGATGAATCTGGAACGAAAGCAGGAAATGCTCAGAATAGAAGAGTAACATTTAAAGTTACTGCTGAGTAATCTCCCTATTCATAACGAAGTTTTCAAACCCCATCCTCAATCGAGGGTGGGGTTTTGTTTTATATTCGCCTGAGTGGACACAGTAGCATATCCGAAAGAAAAAGTAGTAAAGGCTTGGACCTTCTACGACTGGGCAAACTCAGTTTACTCATTGGTGATTTCAACCGCCATTTTTCCCATTTATTACAACGCAGTTACTTCAACAGAAGAGAATGGGGATCAAGTTGTCTTTCTGGGGATAGAGTTTACCAATACGGCATTGTACGATTATGTAATGTCAATTTCATTTTTGCTGATAGCTCTTTTTTCTCCTGTGCTTTCTGGTTTGGCTGATTTCTCAGGCCGAAAGAAATCCTTTTTGAGGAGGTTCTGTTATATAGGGGCTATTGCATGTAGCTCTTTGTTCTTTTTCGATGATGAAACCATGCTTTGGTTGGCGTTATTAGCAAGTATGTTGGCTAGTATAGGATTTTGGGGTAGTCAAGTTTTTTATAACGCTTACCTACCAGAAATTGCTCAGAAAGAAGAGCAAGATCGTATTAGTGCAAAAGGCTATGCCTATGGTTATTTGGGTAGCTCCATATTGTTGATTTTGTGTTTAGTGCTTATTGAAGGATATGAATTCTTTGGTATAGAAGAAGAAAATAAAGGTTTAGCCCCTAGAATAGCATTTGTATTAGTTGGAATTTGGTGGGCAGGTTTTGCTCAGCTCACTTTCCGTTGGTTACCAGAACCAAAAGAACGTAAATCTATCCATTGGCGGACTTTGGTGAGCGGCTACAAAGAACTTAGATTCTTTTGGAAGTCGTTAACAGATACCCCAGTGTTAAAATCATATCTCTGGTCTTATTTCTTTTTTAGTACTGGAGTACAAACAGTAATTCTCTTAGCAAGTGTATTTGGCAGCAAGGAACTGGGCTTAGAGAGTTCAAGTCTCATTATTACAATTTTGGTTATTCAATTTGTTGGTATAGCAGGAGCCTATTTATTTAGTTTCATATCAAAGAAGCTAGGAAATATTTCGTCACTTATGATTGCCGTTTTAGTATGGATCGCGATCTGTATAGTAGCTTCTTTACTTACGAAAGACACACCAAATGTGGAATATATTTTCTATGCAGTAGGAGCTTTAGTGGGCTTGGTTATGGGGGGGATTCAATCTCAAGCCCGTTCAACATATTCTAAAATGCTGCCGAAAGAAGGTGAACACACTACTTATTTCAGTTTCTATGATGTAAGTGAGAAATTAGCAATTTCTTTAGGAATGTTTGCTTTCGGATTCATAGAGGAATTAACTGGTAGTATGCAATACTCTGCACTAACTCTAGGAGTGTTTTTCATCATTTCCCTATTATTTTTGATGCAAACGAACAAGCTCTTGAAAAAGGCTTAACCTGTTTACTATGCAAGACAATCAACATTTTGATATTGCCATCGTTGGCGGAGGTATTGTGGGTGCTGCAACCTTCTTTAGGTTACAACAGCGCTTTCCTGATAAGAAGTTATTGTTGCTAGAAAAAGAACCTCACCTAGCAGCCCACCAAACGGGTAATAATAGTGGGGTAATACACTCTGGTTTATACTACAAGCCAAGTAGTAAAAAAGCTGTTAATTGTGTTGAGGGACGAAAGCAATTAGTGGCATTCTGTAAAGAGTATAATGTTGCCCATGATGTATGTGGTAAAGTAGTGGTTGCTACAGATGCTAATGAGCTACCTAATATGGATCGCATTTTTGAGATTGGGAAGCAAAACCAAATCGAAGGAATTGAAAAGATCTCAGGTGATCAGGTAAAAGAAATTGAACCTTTCTGTGAAGCTATTGGTGGGATTTGGGTGCCAGTAACAGGTATTGTTGATTATGTAGGAGCTACTCAAAAGATGATAGATGTCGCTCAGTCAATTCAGCCTAAATCAAAAGTGAAGCTTGAACATGAGGTATTAGATGTGTGGCAAGAAGGAGAACTTACCAAGTTCCACACATCTAAAGGAACCTTCCAAAGCACATATTCAATTTACTGCGCAGGTTTGCAAGCAGATCGTTTAGCTAAAAAGGATGGAGTAACTCTAAAGGAACGAGTAGTTGGATTCAGAGGTGATTACTACGAGCTTACAGAGCAAGCAAAACATAAGGTGAAGAACTTGATTTATCCTGTTCCCGATCCAAATTTCCCGTTTTTAGGGGTGCATTTTACACGAATGACAAATGGTGAAATAGAATGCGGTCCAAATGCCGTGTTTACGTTTAAGCGAGAAGGGTATGGAAAAACAGATTTTGATTTAAAAGATACTATTGATGCATTGACTTATTCTGGAACTTGGAAGTTGTTCTTAAACAACATGCAGTTTGGAATCAATGAGTACCGTAGAGCATTTAGTAAAAAGCTATTTCTAGAAACCCTGCAGCGTATGATTCCATCATTAACTATGGATGATATAACACCTGGAAGAAGCGGAGTTAGAGCACTATTGTTACGTGAAGATGGCGATACGAGAGATGATTTCAGAATAGAGCATAGTAATCACGGAAGAAGTATTCATGTATTAAATGCACCATCTCCAGCTGCAACAGCATCATTAGCTATAGGAACGGATGTTGCTTCTATGGCAGTAGATTACTTTAAGTTGTAGAAGGAAATTATCCTTCTATGATTTTAAATCGGTCGTGAATTTCGCCCCATTCAAATAAGAAGTGTCCCATTAATTCATCCAAATGCTTCAAGAAAATAGGATTTGGAGTTTCCATCTGGCGGAAGTACTCTTCTTGATATTGGTTTAGGTTATACTTAAAGAATACTGCCTTAGACATGGCATAATGCGTATTCTTTGAAGGATGATTGATACGCTTAAAATATGATTGATAGTTACGTACAATCTCTTTTACTTCAGTAGAAGTAATGCCGAACGCCTGAGCTAATTCCTTATAGATGTAATCTAAGATGCGAATGTCTTGATAATCGTTGAAGTGACTAGGAACATAGTGCATGTTTCCTGCTAATACAATTAGCAAGAACTCTTCACTTTGAGATGCTTCGATCTGCGGAGTTTTCTCAAAAGAAGTATCGTTACGAATAATCTCAACCACATCATCGAAACTCGTTTCCACTAAATGGAAAATCGAGTTAACGAAATAGGCCGCGAGTTTCGATTCGCTTAGCTTCTTTTTAAAGAGAATATCAAACATAAAATCTA
>DIYR01000161.1 GCA_002429085.1 Flavobacteriales bacterium UBA6049 | reverse complement strand
CTCTGGGCACGGCCTGGGGAATCAACAAAGCTATGGCCCAAATACATGCCTTGTTGTTAATTGCCAGTGAACCACTTTCTACCGAAGACATTATGCAAGAACTTCAAATCTCACGTGGTAATGCCAACATGAATATTCGTGCATTAATAGATTGGGGAATCGTGCACAAAGAATATAAGCCTGGCGAACGGAAAGAGTTCTTTTCTACAGGTAAAGATATTGTTGAGCTTGCGCGTATTGTTTCACGAGAGCGAAGAAAAAGAGAATTAGAACCTATAATAAAAGTGCTAAGTCAGTTACAAGAAGTAGAAGGAGAGAGTACCGAAGTAGAAGAGTTTAAAGAAGTAACCAAAGAGTTGTTAGACTTCTCAAACAAAGCAGATAGTGTATTAGATAAGTTTGGACGATCAGATAAAAACTGGTTCTATAAAATCCTGCTAAAACTCTAGCCTTTTTTTGCTTAGAAACTTTCATAAATTATTGAAACTTTAATAACAATCAAAAATAAATACCATGAATTACAACATCCTCAGTTATCTCCTGTATTTACCCATCACTATCTGCCTAACCGTTTGGGTAGCTAATACATTATTCAAGAATGGAAAAGTGTTCCTAGTAGACATTTTTCATGGAAACGAAGAGCTTAGTAATAGTGTAAATCGTTTGTTGCTTGTAGGCTTCTACCTTATCAATATTGGTTATGCGGTTTACACATTACAAATCGGATCAGAGCTCTACTCAATACAATTAGTGATTGAACGCTTGAGTTTGAAAATTGGCGCCATTCTGTTAATTCTAGGAGGAATGCACTTTTTTAACCTACTGGTGTTCTTCAAACTTCGTGCACGAGCCCAAAGATAAGCGTTATGAAACAGATGAATTTTTACTTGCAAAGTGGCCTTGTTGCCTTGGGAGCATTAGTTGCTATCTTGATTATTGTTGACAATGGATTTTTTGTAGCCTTTATGATCTTGCAATTCTTTGTAGGGCTCATTCAGTACATTCTTTCCTTAGTGTGGTCAATTACTAGTAAGTTTTCTAACCCTCTTTTAAACCTACATTTTATTGGAGCAACAGTGTATTTGGCATCTATGCTCGTTTTTTCGGGTAAGCTCTATGGAGACTTAGGAATGGTTCTATTTTCCATTGTCCCATGGATGTATGCACTGTTGTTCTGGTTCATTTCTTACAAAGAAGCCAGAAAGGAGAAGAAATATGCCTAAGATCGTAATAGCTGGTGGATCTGGTTTTCTTGGCCAATGCTTAACAGAGCACTTTGTCCAACTGAAGTGCGAGGTTGTTGTGTTAACAAGAAGGTATCAACTAGATCGGCCACATATACATTATTACATGTGGAACGCAGAAAGTTTAGGTGCTTGGCAAAAGCAGCTAGAAGAAGCAGATGTACTAATCAACCTAACAGGAAAATCGGTTGATTGTCGTTATACCGAATTCAACAAACAAGAAATTTATCATTCACGTTTAGCATCAACTTATGTGCTTGGTAAGGCTATAGAACAATGTAAAACACCTCCTAGACTTTGGATAAATAGCTCATCAGCTACCATATATGCTGATTCTTACACCAAAGAAATGGATGAATATACAGGTCGGTTTGGTAAAGGCTTTTCAGTAGATGTCTGTAAAAAATGGGAACAGACATTTTATTCATTTCGCTTCCCAAAAACCAGGCAAGTGGCTATAAGAACGGCCATTGTACTAGGTAAGAATGGAGGAGCTTGGCTACCGTTTCTTCAATTAACTAATAAAGGCTTTGGAGCATCTCAAGGTAGTGGAGAACAATATGTGAGCTGGATTCATGAAACCGATTTTTGTAATGCCATCTCGTTCATTATAGATCATTATGAAATTACAGGTTCCATTAATCTATCAGCTCCAGAACCTATCAGGAATAAAGATTTTATGTTGCACATTAGAAATGCACGAAAACTTCCCATAGGTATTCCTATTCCTACCTGGCTTATACACTTTGGAGCAAGATTAATTGGTACAGAAGCAGAGCTGGTGTTAAAGAGTAGGAGAGTAGTACCATTTAAACTTTTAGAATATGGCTTCCAGTTTCGCTTTTCAACATTGCCTAAAGCAATTCATAGCCTGCTACCAGTATGATAAGTAACCACGTAGAACAATTTTCTAACGGCCTACACCACTAAAAAAAGTCAATCGATTGTCGATTGGCTTTTTGCATATCATACAACTTCATGTACTACTAATTAATGAGTTTTCTCAAAGTTCATTACACATAAAATCACGTAGTTCTACTCATAGTTTTTTCCTGTATCTGGCATACTTTTAACTTTTTAGAAATCATTCATTCACATCATTACTAACAAGTTAAAACACTAATGTTATGCCGAAAATATCATATAACGAAGCAATAACCCGTGTTCAGCATTGGAATCAAATAAGACTGAATAAACCTTCAGTGATCAATCACTTAAGTTCAATTAGTCATTTTGAAACAGATTCCGAATTTAATATGGAACTTTTCTCAATGGAATCAGTTCTGCACTTGTACTTGGGAGTTGATCTAACTTCTAATTCAGATCACCCTGAACTACAGCTTTTATTGCTAGGTAGAAATGCAGATGCAAATGCTGCATCAGGTGAAAGTACACCCAATCAAGTATATGTGTTTTCCACTAAGTTTAAAACACAAACTTCAACACAGAATACTGCAGAAAGTGACGGTAATGTAGAACATATGGACGTTCAAATGGCAGATGCCTTGATTACATTTTGGAACGAACAGTACACTAGTTGGGTGGAAGATGTTATCAAAAAAGGAGATGGACCACCAAATGTTTTTGATACTCCGTTAGAAGGGTTAGACCATCTCTATCATCAAAGCGAACAATATAACAATTCAAAGAAGTTATTTGTCTTTTTTGGATTACGTGGAATTCCATATCCAGCATTAGATATAGATCTGATATTCACACCTTCTGCTGATTTGGAACAGTTAAATCATACAGAAACAGTTCGCGATTTTACATCACCAAAGCCTCCATTTGGCACATCGGGCATAGCAAGCTATAGCTTGTTAGGTGTTTCTTTTGTTTAAGAGTATGCTAAACTGGGGGCATATAACAGAAGTCTTATTTTTATTAGAACTACTGCTTTTATTGACAGTAGCAGTGAAAGGAATTTTGGTATTCGGTAGGTTAAAACAAGCTTACCGATACCTTACACTGTATTTGATAGTTGTGCTAGTAATTGAGATTCTTGCCAAACTATTTATTTATGTATGGGTAACTCATGACAACTTATTCTTGCTCCACATTTATGCTCCCTTAGAGTTCCTGTTGCTTTCTATGGTTTATAAAAACCTCTTATTGTTAACCCCTCAACAGCAGAAATGGATTACTCGTTATACCATAGGCATGTTTAGCTTCATTGTAGTGTATTCTTGTATCATGCTATTAGATACAAAATGGTATCAAGCAGAATATTTCCAGCTACATAGCAAGTTAATTGTGCACGGATCGCTCATTGCATATGCATCACTGTTGTTTGCTCAATTGCTTCGTCAACCAGAAAAATTTATTCATAGTTACCGAGCAATGATGCATTTTAATTCTGGGGTGTTACTTTATTTTTCTGGTAGCGTAACCATTTTCTTAACCATAAATTATTTGTTATCATCTGCACCTGAGCAAACTATGATTTTCTGGTTTTTAAACGTGATACTCACCATCATTTTTCATTTCCTGTGTTTGTTAACACTATGGCGCAAGGACAGTCGGAAGTAGTAGTTTGGTTATGGGGTATTGTTCTGGCAATGTCTGGCTTAGCCATCGTAGTGATTATGATCTCGCGTTTGGCAGTAAAGCGCATATTACACCATAGAAAACAACTGCGAGAGCAGGAGTTAAATCACCAACATAGCTTACTGGTAAATAGTATTTCTGCTCAAGAACGAGAAAGAAAGCGTATTGCTGGAGAACTTCATGACGAACTGGCGTCTAGATTAAATGTAATTAGGTTAAGTCTGTACCAACTGAAGAAACATACTCCACCAGAACTCATGATACAAACAACAGAACTGTTAGATGAAACAATTGAAATCACACGCCATATATCACACGATTTGTATCCTCCAGTTTTATCAGATTTTGGTTTAGCACAAGCAATTGCCGAGTTTTTAACCCCCTTAGAAGAATCGTTAACTATCAACTACCAAGTAAGAGGCAATGAACATAGTCAGTGTTTGCCTCTTGAAAAAGAATTGCAAGTCTTGAGAATTGTTCAAGAGTTAGTTGCTAATAGCTTAAAACATGCTGAAACCAAGCAAATTAATTTGCTGTTAAGATTCAGTATAAAAGGAGTAGCCCTTGCCTTTAGTGATAAGGGGAAAGGTTTTGATTTTAAACAAATCAAAGAGGGCTTAGGACTCAGAAACATTGAATCAAGAGTACAAGTACTTCAAGGAAAATTTAAGATTCATTCTCAGCTAGGCCATGGTACATCGGCTATTTTAGTAATTCCCAATTATGAAAAAGATCACCTTAGGATTAACAGACGATGAAGACCTATTTCTATTAGGTTTATCGGCTATTTTAGAAGACACTGGAGTTTTTACCATTGAATTACAAGCATCTAATGGGCAAGAGCTGCTAACCACCATAGCAGAAAAGGACACTATTCCTGATGTGCTCATTATAGATGTGCGTATGAAGGTGATGGATGGTATTGAAACATCAAAGCACTTGTTAGAAAAATACCCAGATTGCAAAATCATCATTCTATCTACCTATTACCAAGATGCATTTCTTGGATATATGATTAAGATTGGTATCTGTGCTTTTCTACCCAAAAATATTGCGCCAGACAAGCTAATGAAAGCTATTTGCCACGTGCATGAAAAGGGTCTTTATTTAACTGATAAAAATGCTACAGCAATTCAACAGCAACTTATCAAGAAAGAGCGCTTCAAGTCACCTGCGCTGCAGCAAGATATTGTGTTAACCAAGCGCGAGAAACAAATTTTAGAACTCATCTGTGATCAGTATACTAGTCCTGAAATAGCAGAAAAACTATTCATTAGTTTTCGAACAGTAGAAGGGCATCGAAACAATCTGATGTCTAAAATTGGAGCTAAAAACACTGTTGGACTCGTGATTTTTGCTCTTCTCAATAACTTGGTAGATGTCAATAAAAAGCTAATGGAATACACCCTTAGCGACTTCAACACATAGAGCTTATTCCAACTGTTTTGTATAGTAAGTATAACTACGTGATTTTCTTATTCGCGTAGTTACACGCTCGTTTGCCCAAACTCAAATAGAGAGCTTTGATCTATTCTGTTTTAAAAGACTAGTCACTTAGAAGCGAATAGGCGTATACCGAAAAGCCTAAACAGAGTAGGGAAATGATGAAATATTATTACAATGGGAACAACATCTAATTTTGATATTACTCAAACAGCCTTTTTATTTAGCTGGATTTCAAATGCTTCGGCAGGTACAAAAGGAACAAAAGAAGACTTAGAAGCTATTATAAATGCCGCATTAACCAATGGCGGAGGAGCAAATCCTAACATGAAGGGATTTCTCAAAACATATGGCAGTCAATTACCTGGTCAGGACTGGAAGGTAGTATGGGGACCTGCGATTTATCAAAGTCCAAGTGATCTATATCCTAGCCCAGATATTCCTAGACTAGCAGATAATGCCGCATATGTTGTGTACAGTGAAACTCAGGACATGTATATGGTTGCCATGGCTGGAACCAACCCAAGTTCAGGATTTGATTGGTCTTTTGAAGATCTAGCTGTCAATGCCTATGTGAAATGGGATGATTTTGATCCCCAATCTAACGAAGTGCCAACACCTACTGAAATAGATTTAACAATTGATAATTTTAAAGATCCGAAAATTATCGCGGAGATTTTGGCCAACTCGAAAATCACTTCTTATGTTTCACAGGCTACGGCATTAGGCCTTTGGGCACTGTTAAGTCAGTTGCAAAATGATTCTAAAATATCATTGGGCGACTTTCTCTTAAACTTGGCAAGTACTAACAATACTAAAGTAGTATTCACAGGTCACAGCCTAGGTGGAGCCTTAGCACCTACTATGGCAAAGTGGTTTCAGGAAAAAGGGAAGTTTCAAGAAGGCAATGTACATGCAATGCCTATAGCAGGAGCAACGGTAGGAAGTAATGCTTATCAAAATTCTTGGGATCAAGTATTTTCTATAGTGCCTGCAGGGTCTGATACAAGGCCAATCAACGGAAACAACCAGGTAAAATCATGGAATCAGAACATTATCTGCGATAAGGATGTGGTACCACATGCTTGGACGCGACTCTATGGCACAGACAATGACTCAAACAGCTATTTCTCAGAAGATTTAGAGTCCTGTAGTACTTGTAGTTCCGTTCAAACAACCAAAGTTTCACTCAATTCAAAAATGGGGACTATTTGTAATTGTAATAGTTTGGCTGGGGCTATCTTTTTTAGTGAAGTACTCGGTTTCAATGCCTATAGTGAAACGGGGAATGGATTAAATTATACGGAGGACTTTAGTAATCTTCAAATTCTTTCTATCTCAAAAGGTCAATTGCAGCAGAGTAATGCTCAAGGCGTTTTCACATCACCTTTATGCTCATTGAATGACTTTGACGCATACAAAACTGCTCTTGGAAAAGTACATGTATGGAGTTATGGTCAAACAGCTTTTAACATAGACATATCTGTGTTTAAAGATATAGGTGTCGTATAACCTATTGATTAAAGCAAGAAGATCTGTTTTTCTATATTATTGAAACAGATGTAAAAGTCTCTCAGTTGTCTGTGAGGCTTTTATTTTTGGAGAAAATTGAAAGCTTACCCTTATGCAAACTCTTCTTTTTACATACCTATTACTCTATGCCATGCATAGTTTCTATGTTGTGGTTATTCTTATCCTAATGCGTACAAACGAATCAGCCGAAATAGAAGGGTTATCCATCGGTTATCCGACTATTTTCAAAAAACGCATCAGAGGAGAACAGTGGGAGTTAGGTCTTATTCCTTTATTCGGTAGTGTTCGGTTAGCTCCAGCTTATGTAGAGTCTAGACCTGCAGCAGCTCAACGAAAAGATATTTTTGGACATCTCTTGGCGCTTGCTGCATTGCTGGTAATCATTACCTGGTTTACTAACCAATCTATTGATTTTTTAGGAGATGTTTTAAAGTATACTGTATTTCTAATAGACTTTCAAGAACTTC
>DIYR01000207.1 GCA_002429085.1 Flavobacteriales bacterium UBA6049 | reverse complement strand
CTGGTCACTCTTAGGAGTTAAAGTTTAATCTGCGAGAAATTGATTGGCTGTTAACAATAGCAACATTGTAGCCTTCACTTACAAAAGAAGCACATGCATCATAATTATAGCAACCACCATTTTCAGCTATTGGTTGATAAATTCCCTTGCTAGAAATGGTAACAGAACTACCAATACTAACCAATGTAGCTGGTCTTGCTTGGTAAGTGTAATCCCCAGCTAATATTTCTGGGTATTTGCAGCTTCTTTCAACAAAGTTTGGATGATTTACAGGGCCTAGAACATTTCCTAATTGCACCCAACCTGTATCTCTTAATTCAAACGTTCGGTTGTTTTTTTGAATTAATGGAAGGTTTTCAGGGCTATGGGAAATATCCAGTTCATAACTGTTGAAAGCTGAACTCATATTAGTGTGCCAGTCAGTAATAGTGTCCCAGCCAGAAGAGCTATATTTTCCGATAAAGAGCTGGTTACCAGAATTTGTTGGAATTAGAGTCCAAAAAGATCCATCTGGCATAGTATGCATTGCCCTTTTAGATGAACTATAGGAACTTGAAAGACTGAATTCTTCAGTCCAGTTAGAACCATCGTACTTCAGTAACTTTTCTACTTCGCTCCAAGAGGAGTACCCATTCCATGATAAGTACCCAATCCAAAGGTTTCCATAGCCATCAGCTTCTATGTCAATTCCGTAAGATGACAAACCAATGATGTCAGTTTGATGGCCTGAAATAGTAACAAGGTTCGATCCATTCCATTTTTGAACCAGAAGCTTAGCTTGATCAAAATCAGTAGTATATGTTTCTGTAACTAACACCAGTTCATTATTGTAGAAAACCAGTTTGGGATTTCTAAGCTTCGTTAATGGTGAACTAGGAGCAGATGCTTCGAAAAGAACAGTAGTATCACTTCCTAGTCTAAGTACCCGCACTTTACCAGGTTGGTTAGGTACATTACTTACACTTGGAATCAAGAAGTTTCCTAAGCTGTCAATTACCATATTGGTTCTGCTGTGACTACTGTATAAAATAGTATCTGACCATTGGTGTATCCAACGATCTCCTACCAATTGGTACAAAGCAGCATACCCATTTGGATCTGATTTCATGGCATATAGTTTACCATCTTTTTCAATAGCCGCATTGGAACGGTCTGTGAAATCATTTAACCTAATTACACCCCATTCTATGCTATCGTAAGACATCCATTGTACAGATGCAGTACTATCCACTTGTGCTTGTAGCTGAATTGAGTCGTTTTCACACAAAGAAATTTGTGAAGAACTTAAGTTAGTTACAGAAGAAAATCCTGCAGGTTCGGTAATAGCAAAAGAAACAGTATCACCAGCACTACAACCATTTAATGAAGCTACAAATTCATAGTTCCCTGGTTCGAGATTGGAGCGAGGATTATTTCCTTGTCCTCCTTTTGTCCATGTATACGTGAAATAACCTCCAGCTGAAACTGCAATTTCTGCATACCCGTCTTTACCATTCGGACAACTAATTTGTTCAACTGAGTCTATACTAGCTGTGATATAGTTTTCCGATAATGTAAAGGTATCCACAATCGTACAGTATGAATCTGAAATGGTTACTGTGTAATCACCAGCAGGAATAGAATCGATGGTAGAATTTGTATCGCCATTACTCCATGTTAATTGATAATTGGCTTCAAACCCAAATGGATTAATTTCTATTGATCCAGAATCTCCTGGACAAGGAATCATGTAGTTAGAAATAAGATCAACGTAGATAGAATCGACACTGACTAATTCACTCTTAGAACAAACACCATTTGAAGCTTCAACTAGCAACCTTCCATTTGTTTTGGCCGTAAACGTAGAAGAATTGGCTCCTTGAATTTGCTCAGGTTCAAAAAACTCTAATACGTGATATTGATTGCTTACACGAACTCTAATAGGTAGGCCATTGTCTGTAAAGGCAAGATCACTATCCTTCATACTTGAGAATGATTCATTCACGATTTTTCCCCAAGAGTTTCCGTTGAAAAGAAATGTTCCACGAGACCATGATGAATTAGAGTTGTAATAAACGTTTCCATGCTTATTAACTCGTATTTCTGGTGAGTTAATATATGGCCCCACTTGACTCCACGCGTTCACTCCATTACCTTTATAGACCCCTCCGCTAGTTGAAAGATATAGAGTGTTGTTTTCGTCAATTTCTATATGGTTTAATCTTCTGTTTGGAATATCATTTAGTGCCGTTGCAGTAGTGCTTGAAACTTGGTAGATAATGCTTCCGGTGTTGGAGTTGTTACTTGCAACTATGTAAAAATCAGAACTTGTATTAGATGCGGCAACATCCGATCTAAAATAGACTTGAGTTCCGATTGGACTATAGCTAGGAGTTGTTACAATATCGTTTTCAATGATTCTTACTTGTACGCCATTTGTACCACCATATTCAAATGCTAGTAAGAATTGATCACTGAATTTGTTGTATTCTAATCGCACATCATAAACAAGACTATTTTGCTCTACTAAGATGCTTGTCCAATTTGTACCATCCCATTTTTTCACCTCTATGGTGTCTCCCCTTGTAAAAGCAATATAAGGAGTAGAATTCTGATCTAATGACAAGTCTAAACTTCTCACATTAACATGTGGAGACGCAAATGATTTAGGGTACTTATACCAATCAAATCCATTATACATATGAACTTCACTGATACCAGAATCTTGTGAATGATAATACCCGGAAATAGCTACAAAAGCGTGGTTGTATTCATTCAATTCAAGATCGGTGTCATCTGTTAGCAGATTTGGGTCTCTAAAATCTGCTCCACCAGCTAACTGCCAGGTACCTTGTTCTAGGTTGTACCATTGGTAATTTGATCCATTGCTGCTAGCAGTAATGTTAATACTATCTACTCCACATAAGTTGGTGTAAGCATTACTGATAGTAGGCTGAAGCACATCAATAGAACTTGTAGGTACTGTAAATTGAACGGTATCTCTAAAACAATTTCCAGAATCAGAAACAAATACAGAGTGACTTCCAGATGAAAGTCCAGTGGTATTAACAGAGGTAACCGTTGTCGTATCCCATTCGAATAAGTAAGGTGTTCTCCCTCCAGAGATGTAGATCGATACTTCACCATCTGTGCTACCAAAACAAGTCGGAGAGCTGGCAGAAATGGAATCATAAGAAAATGCTGTAGGCTCAAATACACTGATAGAATCTTCAATTTGACAATTGTTTCCATCCGTAAGAGTAACAGTATAAGTACCCCCATTTAAATTTGTAATAGTGTCCTGACTACTTCCGTTTGACCAAAGAAGAGAATAAGGAGGTAGTCCTAAAGTTGAGTCTATTGAAATAGAAGCGATACCATTATTGTCACCAATGCATGATACTTCTTGAAGCACTGATAAATCGAAACTTGGAGAATCTGCTATGAAATGAAAATCAAGTAGTTCATTACAATTTCCTTCTACACCTTTATATCTATAAATTCCACCCTGTTGTGCATACGCTGAATCATTTGTAGATATGATTTGTGGTTCCCACTTATAGTAGTCGTCTGGAGTTCCTGTTGAATAAGACCTCTTAATAAAGTGGATTGTTCCATCTTCAGCTACATCCATCATTAAACTACCACTTAGTAGTTCTAAACTATCATTTTGATGTACCCAGTTATCTTCAATGTATGAGTAAACTTGAGCAAGATTAGAAGCCGATTTGTAAACAACGGTTAAGTTATCACCAAAGTCTCTCAAATAAATAGGAGAGTAGGAGTAGGGAGGGACAGAAGAAAGGGAACCTATATTATCCCAAGAATTCCCATTCCAAGATTCAATAACAACTCGAGAAGGGTTATATTCTCGATAAGCTACAGTTAGTACGTTATTTCTCAATACGATGTCATAAGCATCATTCACTGCTGTTTGAGCACCATTAGAAATGGTATCCCATGTAGTACCATCATATGATTTAATGATGATATCGTTTGAATAGATGTGTTTACCAGCAATGTATATTTTTCCATCATTGCCTTTCAATATTTTTAAGTCTTCATGATTAGTGCTAAACTCATCTACATATAACCAGTCACCTGTGCGTTCTTCATAAGAGTAAATTCTACTTTGACCACCTCCAAAGTAGAATAGACCATAGAAAATACCATTTAGCTGAGTCATTTCAACTTGAGAAGGTGTTCCCGTTCCGAAAAAGTAAATTTGATCTAGCTCTTCCCAAGTAGAATCGAATTCGAATTTGCGATAAAGACGATATGCATTAGATCCAGATCTTCGGGCCATTAACATCCATCCATCAACATAATTGAAGGTAAATGGAAAACTACTGGTTGGGAAGGAACTCGGCAGAGGTTCTTCTACCCAAGTGTTGTTAACTCTTCTTACTATTCTAGGAGAGCTAGTACTGTGCCCACCGATTAGAATTTCACCATTTCGAGCAACATAGAGGTTCGAGTGATTGGGTAGATTACCACCAGTAACTTGTTCTTGAAATTGAAAGTCGCTCTTTGCAAAATAGGCCCATTCGTTTGTTGAGTAATTACCAGATGTGGTAGTTAAGAGAATGGAATCGGCACAATAAGTTTGATCTGTGTTCTGATTGATAACGGCATGTGGTGTAGAAGCAAGGGGCGAAACAGAAACAATATCTGTTTTTTCGCAATTATGCTTATCTCTAGTGATAATTTCGTAAGATCCAGCAGGGAGATTGTCGAGTGTATCGAAGTTACTTACGTATCCATTAATGGTAAATAGTAATGGTGGAGTTCCTCCAATTGGTGTGGCAACAATTTGTCCATCCTTATCAGAAGAGCAATCAGAATTGATAGAATTGAATGTTGAAGTTAAAAGTGGTGGATCGTTCAACGTAACAGTGTCATAGAGTGTACAGTAATTCCCTGTCAATGTAACATAGTAGCTTCCTACTGGAATAGAATTGATTGAGTTGGTAGTAGATCCATTATCCCATAAATATGAGAGAATAGGTTCAGAGCTATTGTTTACGATCGTTATTGTACCATTAGAATCACCGTTGCATAAATTATTTGTTTGATTATAACTGTATGTTGGAATAGGATGAGGCGCTACTTCTTCTTGATCTCTGGAATAATTGCCACAAGAGTTACTTCTAACTACCAAAAAGACTCCAGTTGTATCTATGAACTCTTGGGTTTGATTAGTGTTTGTATTGTAAGGTAAGCCTAAATATGTTTGAGCACTTCCTCCTTCTATAACAACAGGAAATCCTCTATAGCCAATCTTCATTTTACTGGTTGTTCCAGAACTGCCTTTAGGAATCATGTAATCTTCCCAAGAAGAGCCAACTCGTTTTAAGAAATTGCGATTTCCACTTGTATATGAAAAGATCAACTCTCCTTTTACGACCTCAATTTCAGGGTTTGAACCATACTGATTTCCATCGAAAGGCGCTATTTGTTGCCATGTACTTCCACTTAATCTGGAAACAAAAATTTTATTTCCAGAATTATATGTCTCGGTAGCTATATATGGACTGCTACCATTCATAACAAAATCTAAATCACTAGTTGAACCACTTATAACTGCCGAGTTACCAAGTTGACTCCATGAGTTAGAGAAACCTGAGTAGCTGTAGGCTCTTACACCGTAAGAATTTAACCACGGGATGATGGCGAAATAGACACCGTTAGATGGTGAGATTTCTAGATCTATATAGTCTGGTTCAATGGAGTTTGCATTGTCTGGTCCAAGAGTGACCCATGCGGAACCGCTGTATCTTCTTACTGTTACAAAATCGAAGGCTGTGTCATTAGAGAAAGCAATTACAGGCCTATCTAAATGATCAACTTCAAGATCAAGATAGTTTGGGTTGGCTGTTGTGATGTTTTGTCCACCTATCGCAATCCATGATGTTCCGTTCCAATTCCAAACAGTTGCTTTTAGAGTTCCACTATTTTCAGTGGCAACGTAAACTCCGTTTTGGTCATCTAGTGCTAACCTCAATGGCGTTTCTCCTGAAGGCAAATTTGGAGCAACAGATACCCACGTGCTTACATCAAGTTTGTAAACACCTTGATTTGAGAAAAGACCAAAGACAGTATCACTCTCAGAACTTTCTATATCGATAGGGCTAGAAACCCCTAAGTTGACATCACCCCATTCTGTATTATCTAGCTTATACCAGAAGTGATCATCACTAGGCGAAGAATTCGAAAGCGATAACGTATCCAAATCGTTTGGACATATTAGGGTATCTGTCGAATTCAACAGAAATGTTTGGGGCTGGGGGCAGGGAGTTTGTGAAAATGTATTAAAGGTGATTAGTAGAGAGATGAGCGACAATAAAATGCGGTTCATATTCTTCAGATTAGGTTCCGCAAAACTATTAAAATATGAAGCGTTTTCTGTTAAAAATACTCTTGGTTGACTTATTGGTATAGTTCTAATTATGTAAACAAAAAAAGCCCTGACAATACTGTCAAGGCTCTTTTATTATAAGAATTGATTGGTCGACTTACATCATTCCACCCATTCCACCCATATCTGGCATTCCGCCTGGCATAGCTGGAGCATCTTCAGGAATATCTGCTAACACACATTCAGTAGTTAACAACATACCTGCAATTGAAGCTGCATTTTCAAGAGCTACACGAGTAACTTTAGTTGGGTCGATTACACCTGCATTAAATAGGTTTTCGTAAACCTCTGTACGCGCGTTGTATCCGAAATCTCCTTCACCTTCAGCTACTTTCTGTACTACTACAGCACCTTCGCCACCAGCGTTCTTGATGATTTGACGTAAAGGTTCTTCAACCGCTCTGCGAACGATAGCAATACCTGTAGTTTCGTCATCGTTGTCACCAGTCAAAGTTTCTAGCTCAGCAGCTGCACGAATTAGTGCTACACCACCACCAGGAACGATTCCTTCTTGTACTGCAGCTCTTGTAGCATGAAGTGCATCATCTACTCTGTCTTTCTTTTCTTTCATTTCAACCTCTGTAGCAGCACCAATGTATAATACAGCTACACCACCAGAAAGCTTAGCTAAGCGCTCTTGTAGTTTCTCACGATCGTAATCAGAAGTTGTTGATTCGATTTGAGCTTTAATTTGACCAACTCTTGCTTCGAT
>DIYR01000236.1 GCA_002429085.1 Flavobacteriales bacterium UBA6049 | reverse complement strand
TATTTCAGCTCTAGTAGCTTCAGGGTTTCCAAAAGCAATATTGTTCGCAACAGTATCGTTAAATAAGATTGATTGTTGAGTTACAATACCCATTAAATCTCTTAACGAGTGAAGTTTGATATCACGAATATCGGTTCCATCAATTTTGATTGATCCTGCATACACATCGTGAAATCGAGGAAGTAGATCTGCCAAAGTAGATTTACCTCCACCAGAAGCTCCAACTAAAGCAATGGTATGACCTTTTGGAATAGAAAGGTTAATATTTTTCAATACATCCGTTGACTCATCATACCTAAAGAATACATCTTGATACTCAATCTGTTTATTAAATCCATCTACCCTTAAAGCATCAGGAGTGTCTTTAATTTTCTCGTCTGCGTCAAGAATCTGGTGAATTCGATCCATTGATGCAGATCCTTTCTGAACATGGTATGAAGCGTTACTCAAGGCTTTTACTGGTGGAATAACTTGAGAAAACAATGCCAAATAACCAATAAAAAATGATGCTTCTAGCTCTCCAGTAAACACAAGTCCTCCACCATAAAGTAAAACGCTAGAAACAACCACTATTCCCATCCACTCACTTAATGGCGAGGCAAGATCTCTCTTGCGGTACATTTTCACCATCAAACTAGTATAGTCTTGATTGAATTTCTTGAATTTTTCCGTGCTTTTCTCTTCTGCATTAAAGGCTTTGATAATTCGAATACCTGTGAGAGTTTCTTCTAATATACTAAGTAACTCACCCATTTTATTTTGCCCCTTGGAAGAAGTCTTCTTAAGTGATTTTCCAATTTGACCGATCACTAATCCCGAAATTGGTAATAACACAAAAATGAACAGTGTTAATTGCACTGAAGTCATGAACAAAACGAGTAAAAAACCAATAACAGCTATAGGTTCTCTAAAGGTTGTCTCCAGAGATGTCATGATTGACCACTCCACTTCTTGCACATCGTTACTGGCTTTAGCCATTACATCTCCCTTGCGTTCTTCACTGAAGTAACCTATTGGTAAACTCAAGATTTTCTGATAGATATTGTTTCTTAAGTCTCTAACTACATTGTTCCGAATTACAGCAAGGAAGAACATTGCAAAGTACTTGAACACGTTTTTCAGCGTAGTCATTCCAATAAGTGCTGCACAAATCCAAATTAGCGCCTCTTCTTTTCCCTGTGATAAAATAATATCAGCCAGATAGTAGTAAAAGACATCTTTTAAATCTGTCATACTTGAAAAACCATCAGGCTGATTTCTAAGTATTTCAGTAAACTGATCATCGGTTTTAAATAAAACGTCTAACACTGGAATCAGCATTCCTAATGAGAATACATTAAAGAATACACTGAAGATATTAAAGCTTATATTCAAAAAAGCGTAGCCTTTATAATTAGCTGCTAGCTTAAGTATTTTTAAAAAATTTTTCACGGGCTCAAAGATAGCCAAACGGTATTCGCCTACACTTTATCTTTGCCTACTGAAATTAATGGTATGGCCAGTATTCGACAAGACAAAGTAGCAAGCTTAATCCGCAGAGATTTAGGTGAAATTTTACAACAAAAAAGCACCGATATTTTACCGGGCAAAATGATTTCTGTTACAGTTGTACGTATGAGTCCAGATTTAAGTTTCGCCAAAGCGTTCGTCAGTATCTTCCCTTCTGAAGACCCAAAAGAAGAACTACTTACATTAAGAGGTCACACAAACGAGATCAGATTCGAATTAGGTAAGCGGGTAAAGAATCAACTGCGTATTGTACCTGAAATTGGTTTTATGATTGACGACTCGCTAGATTATGCTGAACGAATTAATGAATTATTGAGCTAATTGCGACTCCCTCTTTTCATAGCTAGGCGCTACTTATTCGCCAAAAAATCCCGTAATGTCATCAACATTATTTCAGGCATTTCTATGCTTGGAGTTGCTGTTGGAACTATGGCTATGGTTGTGGTAATGTCTGCTATTAATGGTTTAACCGAATTAGTTGAAAGCCTTTATAGCAGTTTTGATGCATCCATACGTATTGAAGCTGCACATGGAAAGTATATCACCATGGATGACTTGCCGATGCAAGATATCTTACATGACAACCGGGTAACAAACTCTACCAAAACACTTGAAGAAACAGTCTTAATCAAATATGAGGATGCACAAGTATTTGCTACCGTAAAAGGTGTTGATCAGAGCTTTGTAGACATTAGTGGAATGGATAGCTCCATTTGGTCTGGATCTAGCACCCTCACCTCTGAAGATGGAAGACAGTTTGTTACTGTTGGCTATATGATTGCTAGAAATTTAGGTGTTAATCTTAGCAACGTATTTAAACCTCTCCAATTTTACACAGCTAACCCAAATGCCAACTTAGCTACTAGCATGACGTCTGCATTTTATGTCGAGAATATTTTTCCTGCAGGAATTTTCGCAATCAATGCCGATTTAGACAACCAATATGTTGTAGCCCCTATTTCATTCGTTCAGAAACTTGTTAGAGATTCTAATCGCGTTTCCTCGCTAGAATTAGAAGTTGTTCCAAATACAAACCTTGATCAGCTAAGAGATGATCTTCAACTAGTTGTTGGGGATCAGTTTGAAGTAAAAACTCGTTTCCAACTAAACGAGATGCTTTACAAAACGAATAACACCGAAAAATGGGCTGTGTTTCTCATTCTATCATTCATTTTGTTAATTGCCACATTCAATATATTAGGGAGCTTAACCATGCTAATCTTAGACAAGAAGGAAGATTTATTCATTCTTTCCAGCATGGGAGCAAATACTAGATTCTTACGATCTGTATTTCTATGGGAAGGTCTATTGATAGCATTTATTGGAGGTACAGCAGGAATGGCTCTTGGTCTAGTATTGTGTTGGTTACAAGAAGAATTCAAATTAGTTGGATTGGAAGGAATGTTAGTAGATGCCTATCCTATCCAAGTAATCTGGACTGATTTAGCTGCTATTGTATTAGTAGTGTTTCTCATAGGACTTTTGGCAGCTGGAATCCCCTCTGCACTTATCATCAAACGAAAAACGGTTTAAGTGTTACACAAATTGATAGCCTGCATATTCCTGATTTATTGTATCAAGAATGCCATAGAGTTCTGTTAAATCCATTGAATTTACTAACCCCGAACGATACTCTTTAAAGTGATTGATTCCTTTAAAATAGTTTCCATAGTGCCTTCGCATTTCAACAATACCTAGTCTCTCACCTTTCCACCTTACACTTCTATCTAAATGCTCTTTCACCACTTGAACACGTTCCTCAACGCTTGGAAGAGGTAATAACTCACCTGTTGCAACAAAGTGTTTGACTTCTTTAAAAATCCAAGGATAACCTATTGATGCTCGCCCGATCATTATACCATCTACTCCATAACGATTCTTATATTCAACCGCTTTTTGAGGAGAATCTATATCGCCATTTCCAAATACTGGAATATGGAGCCTTGGATTATTCTTGGTCTCAGCAATTAACGTCCAGTCAGCTTCTCCTTTGTACATCTGTTTACGCGTTCGCCCATGTATCGAGATTCCCTGAACACCAACATCTTGCAAACGTTCAGCAACTTCAACAATGTATTTGGAGTTATCATCCCATCCTAATCTAGTTTTCACGGTTACAGGAAGCGATGTAGCTTTCACCACAGCTTCTGTTAATTGTACCATTTTTGGGATGTCTTTTAAAATACCTGAACCGGCTCCTTTACAAACTACTTTCTTAACTGGACAACCAAAGTTAATATCTAGTAAGTCTGGTTTCGTTTGCTCTATAATCTGCGCTGATTCAATCATTGAATCTAATACACTTCCAAAAATTTGAATCCCTACTGGACGTTCGTCCTCATAAATATCCAATTTCTGCACACTTTTTGCGGCATCACGAATCAACCCTTCTGAACTAATAAATTCAGTGAACATTAAATCTGCTCCTTGTTGTTTACACAATGCTCTAAATGGAGGATCACTTACATCTTCCATTGGCGCTAACAACAATGGAAAGTCACCCAATTCTATATTTGCAATCTTGGCCATCTTAAAAGAGGCTGCAAAATTACAAATCAATCAAACATGAAATTCTACGGGAACCTTCAATCTACTTCAACAGGTCAGAAACTACTCATTCTTCTTGTCTGTGTATTGTTAGGTTCTGTTTTTACAGGTATTGTTACCATGGCAACTTTTTCGTTAATGGGAATTGACCCGATGACGATTGCAAATGGAAACGGCAATATTCTTACTCTAAAGATCCTACAACTTATTACTACTATAGGTTTAATAGGTGTTCCTGGGTTCATTGCTATGACTCTTTTCAAGTACCGTGATGTAAAGCGTTCGTTTTCGCCATTAGTAGGATTGATGATTATGCTTTTTGCTATTAGCATTCTTCCAATCAATGAATGGTTGGGTGTATTGAATCATCAGTTGGTATTACCCGAATGGCTGTCTGGGTTAGAAAATTGGATTTATCAATCAGAACAAAATGCCGCCTCACTAGTCAAGAAATTCCTACAAATGGAATCAATTAGTGAATTGGCTTTTAACATTATTCTGATAGCATTAGCTCCAGCTATTTGTGAAGAACTATTGTTTCGTGGAGCATTACAGCGCATATTCCACGAGCGCTTTAATCTACACGTGGCCATCATCTTCTCTGCAGCAATATTTAGCGCATTCCATATGCAGTTTTTGGGATTCTTACCTCGCTTTGTGTTAGGGTTAGTTTTCGGATACTTTTATGCTTGGTCTGGTAAGTTGATCTACCCAATTATTGGACACTTTACAAATAATGCATTCTTGGTAGTATTGGTTTACATTGCAGGTCCTGAGTTATTGCTTGAAGATGCTGCTGTATCCGCTCAATCGCCCATTATATTTGTAGCAGCGTCCACTATAATAAGTGCAAGCATCATGTATGGCATCTATCAACTCACAGAAAAAAGAGAGTAAAAAAGGAACCTTTCTAAAGCTCCTTTATCAAAATTGGTGGGTATTACTTGCGTAAACGCTCTCTTGTAGCATAGCTAATTTTTAATGCTTGAACTTTTCGCAACTCTTGCTTTACTTCAGTAACAATTCCCATTTCTATTTTCTGATCTACTTTTAAAGAAGTAGTCAAAAGAGGTAATTCTGGTTCACTTAGATTAGTGCGTGTTTCCTCTATATGGCCTCCTACTTCTGATACTTCTACAAAGGCATCGTTTAATTGAATGCGTGCGGAATTCCCGTGTCTCTTAATGTCTATTGGCACTCCGATATAGATATAACTTACGAGTGCTTTATTTTCTAATTTCTGAATCTCAGTTGCTTCGGGAACATCGTTCATAATTTTCAAGTCTACCTCTCTCATCACAGTAGTTACCATAAAGAAGAAAAGTAACATGAAAACGATATCTGGTAATGATGAAGTAGAAACAGCTGGCAATCCTTTTTTCCCATTTTTCTTGAATTTCGACATAAACTACCTCCCCACATTTCTTGGCTCAGCCTCTGAAATGCGCTGAGGATAAATTTTACGTATTGCCTTTACCCGATCTCTATCACCTATTTCAACAAGTTGATCATACGTTTTACCAAACTGTTGCATGGCAAGCTCATTTCTTAGTTCATTATAAGCAGCTGCAAGCTCATTTTGTACTTGAATGTATAGATTATAGGATGTAGCATTATCATTCTGTAGAGAAATTACTTGCTTTGAAACCATTGTTCTGCCAAAGAATGGAACATCTATTTCTTTCTTCTCAGGCAAATCGATTTTGTTTTTAGGATTCGCTATAAATTCCTTTGCAGCATTACGCAACTCAGAAACTTCCATCAACTTGCCCTTAACTAATAACTCATCGTCCTTATTCGCTAAAACAGTAAATAAATTTCTCTTCCGAACAGGAGGTGTTTTCATATCTTCAACAATTGGAGGGAGCTTTCGCATCAATCCAAAGTCAGAATCCATAGTGGTTGTTACTAAAAAGAATACTAACAAAAGGAAGGCAATGTCTGCCATTGATCCTGCATTAATCTCAGGAATTTCTCGTTTAGCCATAGTACATAGTTTATTGGATGAATAATATTGGTTTTTCAGCATTAGCGCCAGAACCGATGATCACCACAATCAACTCGTACCATTTCTTAAGTAAAGCGTTTGAGTATATACACTATTCTTTGGTGTAGTTCATTTCGTTAACGATTATAAGCCACTGACACTACATACTCGTTAGAATTTGCAAGTACCATGCCATCATGAAGTTAAGCGAAGATCATACCACTCGATATGACGAAAAGAGGCTAGATGGTAATAAGAAGCGTGCAATAAGAAAACTATAATGAGTGATATCCTCTTAACACACTCCAATGGGGTTACAAAACCACTATTGGGTTTCATAAACAAACCCAATAAAACAGAAAAAGCCGTTTCATGTTAAATGAAACGGCTTAATTCAAAACATCATATTTAACTTACTGTGCTAAACGCTCTCGAGTAGAATAACTAATCTTAAGTGCTTGCACTTTACGTAATTCTTGTTTTACGTCAGTAACAATTCCCATTTCTGTTTTTTGATCTACCTTCAATGAAGTAGTTAACAGAGGAATTTCAGCTTCGTTTACTTCAGAACGCTTTTCTTCAATATGACCTGCTACTTCAGCTACTTCAGCAAATGCATCATTTAACTGAATACGTGCAGAACTACCAAACTTTTTAGCATCCTGTGGTTCACCAATATAGATGTAACTAACCAAAGCTTTGTTTTCTAATTTTTCGATTTCAGTTGCTTCAGGAGTATCGTTTTTGATTTTCAAATCAACCTCTCTCATCACGGTAGTTACCATAAAGAAGAAAAGTAACATGAAAACGATATCTGGCAATGATGAAGTAGAAACAGCTGGTAAACCTTTTTTTCCATCTTTCTTAAACTTAGACATAGCTTACCTCCCAACATCTTTTGGCTCAGCTTCTGAAATTCGCTGAGGATAGATTTTACGTACTGCTTTCACTCGATCTTTATCACCAGCTTCAACCAACTGATCGTATGATCTTCCGAATTGCTCTACAGCTAACTCATTTCTTAATTCATTGTATGCCGCAGCAAGCTCATTTTGTACTTGAATATAAAGGTCATATGACGTACCCTTATCATTCTGTAACGAAATTACTTGCTTAGAAACCATCGTTGTTCCAAAGAAAGGAACATCCGTTTCTTTCTTCTCTGGAAGATTCGATTTGTTACTAGGGTTTGCAATGAATTCTTTAGCTGCTTCGCGTAATTCAGAAACTTCCATTAGCTCTCCTTCCACAAGTAGTTGATCATTAGCATTTGCTAATACGACAAATACATTTCGATCTTTAATTGGAGGAGTATCAACTTGATCCTCGATAAGAGGCGGAAGTTTACGCATCAACCCAAAGTCAGAATCCATGGTAGTTGTTACCAAGAAGAAAACCAACAATAGGAAGGCGATGTCCGCCATCGAACCGGCATTAATTTCTGGAATATCGCGTTTCGCCATAAGACTTATTTATCGAATGATTCTCATTACTTCTGCTGCAACTACAGTTACAACTGACAAGCCCATTAACACGTACAATGCATATAATAAAGTACCTGATAATTTACTTAATCCTTCGGTAGTACTGTATTGTTCAAAGTCGCTACCATCAGCCATTGCATACCCTATTAGCATTACAACTACCATACCGCCTAATCCAATTAGGATTCCTTTAGCAGCATGAGGCTTATTCATAATTCCTGTAGCGGCTCCAACTAGTGCAGCTAAGACACCAAGACCCATGTAAATGTAACTCACATTCAGGATGGCATCATAGCTTCCGCTCAACGACATGATGAAAACGATTACCCCAACGGCAATCAATCCCATCATGGCAAATGATGTTATTTTTCCTGCTTCCATGTGATTACTTGTTAGCTTGGTTGTATTTCACCAATAGATCGATTAAAGAAATAGAAGCATCTTCCATATCATTAACAATTGAGTCAATTTTAGAGATACAGTAGTTGTAGAATACCTGAAG
>DIYR01000002.1 GCA_002429085.1 Flavobacteriales bacterium UBA6049 | reverse complement strand
CTCCATACTTGGCACCTCTTTTACTTGTGCTTGTAACTGAGTTACGTCTAATACATCTGACGAGATAATAGCATTCATAGCACCTTTATCTCTGATATGTCGCACTAAAGCTCTGGTATCCACGTCTGAGATCCCGACAACTCCATGATTCTCAAAATAATCTTGAATATTAGCTTCACTTGAAGGGCGTGAGTCTATCTCAGAGAACTTTTTACATACCAAACCCGCAATCTTTACAGATTCCGATTCAATCTCCTCTTCATGCGTTCCATAGTTTCCTATGTGAGCTGGAGTCATTACCAAAATTTGTTGATAATACGAGGGATCCGTAAAGATCTCCTGATAACCAGTCATTCCAGTATTAAATGCAATCTCTCCAGTGGTAGTTCCAATTTTACCAGCCGCTTTTCCTTTAAAAACAGTACCATCTTCTAGTACTAAAACTGCATCTGCTTTCTCTTTGAATCTCATGTATGAAAAATAAAAAAAGGATAGAGTCAAACGACCCTATCCTTTATAACATTATTGTGAACAAGCATACTGATTACTCTGCACTCTTGTCCTCTTCTTTAGCTTCTTGTTCTGGAGCAGCTTCCACTTCTGGAGCAACTTCAGTTTGTGCTTCAGCAACTTCTTGAGTTCCTTCTTCAGCAGTAGACTTACCACCACGTCTGCTTCTACGCTTACGAGTAGTCTTCTTTTCTTCCTTGCCGTAGATTTCGTTGAAGTCAACCAACTCAATTAAACACATATCAGCAGCATCACCTAAACGGTTTCCAGTTTTAATGATACGAGTGTATCCACCTGGACGATCACCTACCTTTTGTGCAACCTCTCTAAACAATTCGCTAACAGCGTGCTTGTTTCTCAAGTAGCTAAAAACAACTCTTCGAGAGTGAGTAGTATCTTCTTTTGATTTTGTAATCAATGGCTCAACATAAGAACGTAAAGCTTTTGCTTTAGCCACAGTTGTAGTAATGCGCTTGTGCTCAATCAGAGAAGACGCCATATTAGCTAACATAGCTTTACGGTGTGCTGATTTTCTCGATAAATGATTGAATCCTTTCCTGTGTCTCATCGTTTCGTAATCTTTTGCGAAGTATCCCTACTTCTACTAATTAGTCTTTATCCAACTTATACTTGCCAACGTTCATTCCAAACGTCAAGCCTTTCTTTTCTACTAACTCATCCAATTCAGTTAATGACTTCTTACCAAAGTTTCTGAATTTCAATAAGTCGCTACGCTGATATTGAACAAGATCACCAAGCGTTTCTACTTCTGCTGCCTTCAAGCAATTTAAAGCACGTACACTTAAATCAAGATCAACCAATCTGCTCTTTAACAGCTGACGCATGTGAAGGATATCTTCATCGAATTCCTCTTCTGCTACCTTTTCATCAGTATCTAATGTAATCTTCTCATCAGAGAATAACATGAAGTGATGAATTAAGATCTTAGCCGCTTCTTTTAACGCCTCTTTTGGATGAATTGAACCATCAGACTCGATATCAAGCAATAACTTTTCATAGTCAGTTTTTTGCTCTACACGATAGTTCTCAATGGCATATTTCACGTTACGAATTGGAGTAAAGATGCTGTCAATAGCAACCTCACCAATTGGCGCACCAGCCTCTTTATTCTCTTCTGCAGGAACGTAACCTCTTCCTTTACCAATAGCTATCTCTAACTGAAGGCTAACAGTTTCGTCCATGTTACAGATAACTAGATCTGGGTTCAGAACTTGAAATGCAGAAGTGAATTTACCAATATCACCAGCTGTAAACGTTTTCTGACCTTCAACTTTAACAGTTACTCTCTCAGAGTCTGTATCTTCAATCTGACGCTTGAAACGAACTTGTTTCAAATTCAGAATGAATTCAGTCATATCTTCAATTACACCTTTGATGGTAGAGAACTCATGTTCTACACCTTCCACTTTAACAGCAGTAATCGCAAAACCTTCTAATGAAGAAAGTAAGATTCTTCTTAATGCGTTACCAACTGTAATACCATATCCTGGCTCCAGTGGACGGAATTCGAACTGACCATTTTTATCGTCAGAGTTCAGCATGATTACCTTATCAGGCTTCTGAAAATCAAGTATCGCCATGTGTGTAACGGATTTATTCAGATTATTTCGAGTATAACTCGACAATCAATTGTTCTTTAATATTTTCAGGAATGTCTTCACGAGTTGGAACACTCATGAATTTACCAGTAAAGCTAGCTTTATCCATTTCTAACCATGGGTAGCTTCTGCTGATAGTAGTCAATGCTTCAGTAACTACTGGAATTGACTTAGACTTTTCACGAACTTCAATTACATCGCCCGGCTTCATGTGATAAGAAGGAACGTTTACGATCTCTCCGTTTACCACGATGTGACGGTGTGAAACTAATTGACGAGCAGCTCTACGCGTTGGTGCAATACCTAAACGGAAAACAGTGTTGTCTAAACGAGACTCACATAATTGTAGTAAGATCTCACCAGTAATACCTTTTGCACGAGACGCTTTGTCGAATAACGTAGCGAATTGACGCTCAAGGATTCCGTAAGTATATTTAGCTTTTTGCTTTTCAGCTAGCTGGATTGCATATTCAGATTGCTTGTTTCTACGCTTGTTAGGGCCGTGCATCCCTGGAGGGTAGCTCTTTTTTTCAACAGCCTTATCAGGACCGAAGATTGGCTCTCTGAAACGTCTTGCAATTTTCGATTTTGGACCTCTATATCTTGCCATTTCTTGTCTTCTTTATGCGCTTACCAGCGGATTAAACTCTTCTACGTTTTGGAGGACGACAACCATTGTGAGGAAGCGGAGTAACATCGATAATCTCAGTTACTTCTAATCCTGAGTTGTGAATAGAGCGAATTGCTGATTCACGTCCAGATCCAGGTCCTTTAACGTATACTTTACACTTTCGCATTCCTGCATCGTGCGCCACTTTTGCGCAATCCTCAGCGGCTACTTGCGCAGCGTAAGGTGTGTTTTTCTTAGATCCTCTAAAACCCATTTTACCAGCAGAAGACCAAGAAATAACTTGACCATTCGCATTAGTAATTGAGATAATGATATTGTTGAAAGACGAACTCACATGAGCTTGTCCTACTGGATCAACTTTTACGTTTCTCTTCTTTGCAGCTTGTTTAGCCATCTCTACTTAATGTTTAGAAGATTATACTTTCTTCTTGTTGGCAACTGTTTTACGCTTACCTTTTCTTGTACGTGAATTGTTCTTAGTACGTTGACCACGAAGTGGCAAACCAGTACGGTGACGAACACCACGATAACAACCAATATCCATCAAGCGCTTGATATTCATTTGCACTTCAGAGCGCAAAGAACCTTCAACTTTTAAGTTGTCATTGATATAACTACGGATGCGACCTAATTCGTCATCATCCCAATCTTGAACTTTCTTATTCTCATCAACTTCTGCTGCAGAAAGAATCTCTTTCGCTGTTGATGCTCCGATGCCGTAGATATAAGTCAATCCAATGACTCCTCGTTTATTCTTCGGCAAATCGATACCTGCAATCCTAGCCATAATTCAAGTTTATCCCTGACGTTGTTTAAATTTCGGATTCTTCTTATTAATCACGTACAGTCTGCCCTTTCTCCGAACAATTTTACAGTCTGCACTTCTCTTTTTTAATGAAGCTCTTACTTTCATCTTATCAATTCGTTTTACGACTTGTATCTGTAAGTTATTCTACCCTTAGTTAAATCGTAAGGCGACATTTCAACTTTCACTTTATCGCCTGGTAAAATTTTAATGTAGTGCATTCTCATTTTACCAGAGATGTGAGCAGTGATCATGTGTCCATTCTCTAATTCAACGCGGAACATTGCATTAGATAATGCTTCTACAATCTCACCATCTTGTTCTATTGAAGCTTGTTTTGCCATGTAATTTAACCTCAGTTATTAGCCCGCCATGCCAAATGCAGACGCTCTTCCTTTTAATTTTCCAGATTTCATTAACCCGTCATAGTGACGCATCAACAAGTAACTTTCAATTTGTTGTAAGGTGTCTAATACAACTCCTACCATAATCAACAGTGATGTGCCACCGAAGAAGTATGAGAAGTTTTGCGACACGCCTGCTTTCATAGCGAACGCAGGTAGAATAGCAATCAATGCCAAGAATACAGATCCTGGTAATGTAATTCGCGACAAAACGTTATCTAAGAATTCAGATGTATGTGTTCCTGGTTTAACACCTGGAATAAATCCACCATTCTTCTTAAGATCGTCAGCCATTTGTTGCGGATTAACTGTAATTGCTGTGTAGAAATAAGTAAACAGAATAATCATTACCGCGAAGATGAAGTTGTACCAGAACCCACCGATATCATTAAAGAGTGCTGCAAATCCAGTTAACTCTTGACTATCAGAAAAGTTAACAAGCGTAATAGGAATCATCATTAATGCTTGCGCAAAGATGATTGGCATTACACCAGCCGCGTTAACTTTTAAAGGGATATACTGTCTAGCACCAACAGCTTGCGGTTGACCGCTCACAACTTTCTTAGCAAATTGTACGGGCACTCTGCGCACACCTTGTACCAAAAGTACAGTCACTAAAATAATTGCAAGTAGGAAGACCATTTCTATCAATAGAATCACCAATCCACCACCAGTTTCTCCCATTTGAGCACCATACTCAAATAAGAATGCAGTTGGTAAACCAGCAATAATTCCAATCATGATTAGTAATGAAATACCATTACCTATACCCTTGTCCGTGATCTTCTCACCTAACCACATTACGAATAATGTACTAGACGTTAAGATGATAACAGACGGTAAAGTAAATGTCATAAATCCAGGATTCATAACTGCATCAGGTGGAACCTGTGTAGCTAAATAACCTGGTGCTTGTACAGCAGTAATGGCAATGGTCAAGAAGCGTGTCCATTGCGTTATCTTCTTACGACCACTTTCACCTTCTTTCTGCATTTTCTGAACTGAAGGGACAGCTATACCTAATAACTGCATGATAATAGATGCAGAGATATAAGGCATAATACCCAATGCAAAAATGGATGCACGCGAAAATGCACCACCTGCAAAAACGTTCAACAATGCCGCTAGTCCAGTTGCACTATTAGCTTGAGCTTCTAATACAGCTGGATCAAGTCCTGGAAGAACAATAAATGATCCGGCACGATAAACGAGAAGGAACCCTAATGTAATTAGGATTCTATTTCTCAATTCTTCGATCTTGAAGATATTCGCTATGGTTTCGAAAAAGCGCTTCATGAATTTTAGAGTGTTTTAGCTTCGCCACCTTTAGCCTCAATAGCCGCTTTCGCAGATGCAGAGAACTTGTGAGCTTCCACTGTGAGTTTTGCTGTTAATTCGCCTCTCCCTAAGATTTTAACCAAATCTTTTGAGCTAGCCAATCCGTGATTCATTAATACTTCAAGATTAATGTTTTCAAGCTTATGATTGTCAGCTAAAGTTTGAAGAGTGTCAATATTAATAGCTTTATACTCTACTCGGTTAATATTTTTGAA
>DIYR01000214.1 GCA_002429085.1 Flavobacteriales bacterium UBA6049 | reverse complement strand
GATTCCATCTCTTTTCTATCAAAACAATCCGAAGCTTTCTTTAGATCATATCTCTTAGTTTGCAAACCATAAGCTCTAATTCCGTTGTAGGCACCCACAATTCCAGCATACCTACCAAAACCAATCAACCTTCGTGAGCGCTTATCTGTCAATACTTCCCAATCAATCATTCGGATATTCTTCTCCAAAATGATTTGCATCAACTTACGATTGTATGGCTGCTCTTTAATTGTATGAGAGAAAAACAAGTACGTTTTGTTTGGAATTAAGTCATCCATTGGCACTTCTTTTACTCCTATCAATACATCACTACTAGAAACATCATTCGTTAACGAAATTCCTTTTTCTGTATAATCCGTATCTGGAAAAATTCGGATCGCACTTTCTTGAACTTGTAGATCTAATTGATCTCCATATTGTTCTTGAATTTCAGCACATTGTACTGGAGTTAAAGGAACACGTTTATCTGGTGGATTCTTTCCTTCTTTGATGATGCCTAGTTTCAGAGTTTGCATGTCTTTACTTGGTTTTGCGCAAAGATAATCGCACAATGGAATTGGTTTCACTACCTTTGCAAATTCTAAAAAATGGGGACGACTGGTTTTGACAGCGAGACGAATTGCCCTGTAAGCAAGTAGAGCGTTGTGGTGTAGCTCTTCAAAACATACTGCAAACTATAACTGGCGAAAACAACTTCGCACTTGCTGCGTAATCTCTGCTAAGCAGGATTCGCTTAATCTCAGCCAATAGTTGGCGAGACAAGTTGTCTTCCGGTAAGTGGCGCCCAACGACTTACCTCATGAAGGCATCAGACACGATGGGCTAGGAAGATAGGTGCCTATACTTGATTCCGAAGCTAACATAGGATAAGCTTAAGATTTGGTTGTTTGTGGCCGGGCTTAAGACGAAAACCAATTGCAAACTAAACTTGTAGAAAGCTTGGTTTTTCCTTGTTTGGACGAGGGTTCGAATCCCTCCGTCTCCACCAATCAAAAATGGAAGCTCCCAATTGGGAGCTTTTTTCATTTTCAAGAGCGGTGCTGAGCTTGCTCAAGCAAAAGCTTGAGGAAATGAAAAGAAGCTGAACTTCAGTGAGAATTCATTTTGGTTTGAATACGACCCTCTCTAGGGATCACGCCAGTAATCTCTCCGTCTCCACAGATTTTAAAGGCCAATTCGTCCACAGACGAGTTGGCCTTTTTAGTTCTATCCAAATGGAGTTCGCTCCGATGAGTACTGGGAATAAAAAAGCTAAAAGCAATTAAAAAAAAGCGATGACATTTGCCCTACTTGTGGAGCTACTCTAAAAGAACATCAGCACTAGTTTCCCGTTGATGTAAATCTACCAATTGGCTCAGCTCAAATTGTAACTTCGCAAGCAAGCGAACTAATTAATGCTACCATGTTTTCTAAATTGTTTAATTCATTTAAGAAGAAACCAGACTACGATCCATTACGTGTAACCATACATGATTTGGCTCCCAAATTCATTATTGAATACGACCTACGTGATTGGGAAGTTATTGAAACCTATCAGTACGACTGGGGAGATAATGAGTATAGTAAAGAGCATAAAATCAGTGATGGAAAAGACATTCGTTTTTTATCTGTTGAAGAAGACGATACCTTAGAATTAGTGCTCTCTGAAAAAGTATCTGACCCTGTTACAAAGAACATGCTCATTGGTTATTACAAACAACATGATACACTCCCTTCTTCCATCGAATTAGAAGGAAAAACATTCGTACTAGTAGAGTCTTCTCCCGGCTATTTTGGTGAAGGCATAAAACCAAAAAATTGGATTGAATTTATGAATTACGATTACGTGTGTCAATCTGATAAAAACACCTTACTTTCTATAGAGCAATTCGACAATGCAGAGTTTGAATTGAGCATTGGTCACTACTTAAAAGAATATGAAATTGCTAACATTACTCCAGCCTAAACATGCTTAGAACTATTTGGGAACAAAACCGCTACACGCTCTATGTTATTGGAGCATTCTTGGCACTAGGTTTTCTCATTTTCAGCAAATCTGAACCTGAGAGTTTAATACCACCTGGAATCAATCAAGTGCATCAAATGCATATTACAGACACCAACTACTCTGTACTGCTAACTGACATGGATATGGTTGGTGACAAGTACTTTCATCAATATGATGTAATTGTTGAGAAAAACGACACCATATTCGAATCATCAACTACCAATTGGATTGAGGTGTCTCCTATCTACTTTAAAAAATATCAAAACAGTTTGGGGATGGAAGTCGGTAGAAAAATCGATGGAAAAACATCTAATAATGTTACTCCTCCAGGTTATTCTAATTATGTAGGGAACGAACAGTACGGACACTGGGAAAAAGATTCTTCTGGTGACAGTTTTTGGGTGTTCTACGCTAAATACCGAATACTATCAGATCTTTTTGGATACGGAATGGGTTATTACCGACCAACATATCGCTCTTGGTACGATGGTAGATCTTATTACCGATCTAATAGAGACTACTATGGAGGTGGAGGATTTGGAAGCTCTTCTTACACTAAAACAGCAAGAGGTAAGAAGAGCAAATGGGCATCACAGCCAAGCTCTTTCAAAGAAAAAGTAAGAAGTAAAGTCAGTAGATCTTCTTCAAGATATACGCGTTCAAGAACTCGCTCTCGCAGCTCATCAGGATTTGGAAAATAACCTCATTATGGAACAAGATTTATTGACAACCATTTGGCACAGTGCCTTGCAGATAGGGGTATTTGTATTTTTCCTATTCGTTGGTAAAAAATTGTTTTTACAATTCAAACGCAACATCTCTATTCAAGAAGAACTGGTGCACCATGATAACCTTGCATTTGCTATCTCCATTGTCGGATATTACATTGGGTTGGTGCTTGGCTTGGTACCTGTGTTATCAGGAGAAAGTGAAGGGATTATTACCGACTTAATCAATTTATCATTATACGGATTATTGGTACTGATTTTACTAACTCTATCGGCAGGAATCAACGATAAAATCGTTTTCCGATTCTTTTCTATTGATAAAGAAATTTTTGATGATCATAATCCAGGAACTGGGCTAATTATGGCTGCTAATTACATTTCGTCTGGATTGATTATTTATGGTGCAATGGATGGTGCTGGACCTAATTTCTTCCCTGAAATGTATGATGGTGTAGTCCTCTCTGGATTAATTACATCGTTTGTGTTTTGGTCTATTGGTCAAGTGCTGATTTTATTGATTACCATAGCTTTTGACAAGTTACTTCCTTACGACTTACACGATGAAGTTGAGAAAGACAATGTAGCTGTATCTATTGCTTATTCAGGAATGATGATAGCAGTTGCAATGATTGTTTTCAATGGAATTCGTGGTGACTTTTATAGTTGGAGTGAAAACTTAACTGGCCTTGGTATTGAACTAGCAATTGGCTTAGTTGTACTAGTTGCATCTCGCATTATTGTAGATAAGATTTTGATACCAGGGAGAAGAATTACAGATGAGTTGGTAAATCAAGAAAAACCAAATCTTGGTATTGGTTTGATTGAGGGGCTAGCATATTGCACTGGTGCATTCCTAGTATTGATGTTTGTGTAAACGTGAAATCCAAATCAACTCTTTTACAAGCGGCACTGTTCGCTACTGGATTTTCTGGAATAGTTTCAGAATACGTACTGGCAACACTGGCGAGTTATTTCTTAGGAGATTCCATTACACAATGGGCCTTGGTAATATCACTCATGTTGTTTTTTATGGGGGTTGGTGCGCGCATTACAAGATCAATAGACAAACATGTTTTTAATTGGCTAATTTCTATTGAGTTTACCTTATCTATTTTGGTTGCTCTTTCAGCTATTTTCACATATACGCTATCTGCGTTTAGTGAGTACACAGGGTTTGTTATTTACCTACTATCAGCTACTACGGGATGCTTAATTGGAATGGAATTACCCCTAGCAATCCGATTGAACGATCAATACGAAATCCTTTCGGTGAACGTATCTAATATCTTAGAAAAAGACTATTACGGCAGTCTATTAGGTGGACTTTTCTTCGTATTCCTTGGGTTACCGCATCTTGGGTTACACTACACCCCTATCCTACTCGGCATCATCAATTTATTAATAGGAATTGCTCTCCTAAATGTTTTCCAAGACGATAAAGCCAAGCGTTTAAAATGGAATATTTTGGGAATTTGCATTCTTAGTGGAATGATTGGAGTAGCAGCTGTTTCGGATCGGATAATTGAGTTTAGTGAGCAGCGTAATTATACGGATAAGGTGGTTTTTGAACGACAAACCAAGTATCAGAAAATTGTCATAACCCAGTGGAAAGACGATTTTTGGTTATACCTGAATAAAAATCTACAGTTCTCAACATTTGATGAACCTTTATATCATGAATCGCTCGTTCATCCAGCTTTGGCATTGCACCCAAAACCGAGTAAAGTTGCCATTCTTGGTGGTGGCGATGGCTGTGCAGTACGCGAAGTATTAAAGCACTCAACAGTACAAGAAATCACATTGGTAGACCTTGATCCAGTTATGCTGGAATTGGCCAAGGAAAATGATGTAATTGTTCACACCAATGACTCTAGCTTCTATTCTTCCAAGCTAAACGCCATCACTGGTGATGCGTTTCATTGGTTAGATACTACTAAGGCATTTTTCGATTTCATAATTATCGATTTGCCTGATCCAAGGAATGTTGAACTGAGCAGACTATATAGTGTAGAATTCTACACACTGTGTAAACGCCACTTACGCTTAGGTGGAGCCATCGTAACACAAGCAGGTAGTCCTTATTTCACCCCACAGAGTTTTCAATGCATTCAGAAAACCATGGAAGAAGCGAACTTCACCCCTATCCCCATGCATAAGAATATCATTACCATGGGCGAATGGGGATGGGTTATTGGTTATTCTGATACTACCATTGCTACTCAACAACTCATTCAAAAAATGGCTTCGTACCCATATGATTCACTCCCGTTACAGTGGATGAATCAGTCTGCTATTCAAAATTTAACTTCGTTCGGAAAACCATATTTCAAGCAGAATGAAGAAGAGATAAAAGCTAATTATATTCACCATCCAGTGCTATATGAGTACTACCTAAACGGCACATGGGATTTATACTAGAATCATTTACGTTGAAAATAAACCAATGAAAGCAGCTATTTACAACTATAACACTTGGGTTTCTGGTCTTCAAGATTCAGACATAAAACCGCATTTCGAAAAGTTGTTGGTCAGTGCTGGTTTCACAATTCTACAATTTGTAGAACATCAATTCAATCCGCAAGGATACACAGCAATTTGGCTGCTGAGTGAAAGTCATTTAGCCGTTCATTCATTCCCAGAAGAAAATAAGGTTTATGTGGAATTGAGTAGTTGTAATGAAGAGAAAAACAATCAGTTTATTTCTTTTGTCAATACTGCTAGCCTCTAAATTTAGCTTTCAAAAAAGTCTTGTCTAAAAGATTTATTTCTGTGCACCAGTAACTTTCTCCTCGTTACTACATTTGTCTTATGGACCTCCTAGAAGTTTCTCCATTGCTCAGTTCAATACTTGGTCTTTTCTTAGGCATTTTCATTTTAACCAGACAATCTGGTTTAGGAAGTGATAAGCGCGTAAGGTTAGTTCTTAGTACTCTGATCTTTTTATACGCCTACACCTCATTCGATTATTACCTAGCACTTAAGTTAGATGCGAATAGCCTGTTTTCTGGAGGTTCTTACTTAGTATACCACTTAATTGGTCCTTTGTTCTACTATCTCATAGTGCTCTATACCAAAACAGCCATCAACTTTAAAAAATGGAGCCTGATCTTTCTGGTCTATACGCTCTTTCGATGGATTCTTTTTGTTCCAATTCTTCAGTTCGACACTGTTGATGATATTGTAGCGTCTCAACAAATTTTTGGAGCTTGGTTTTGGATAGAGGTCGAATATGTAGTTGCCACGTTACTGAACGTATTAGCTTTAAGCATTAGTTATACTACACTAAAGAATGCACCTCTTGTTCTTACCCTAAGTAATACACAACAAGTACATTTAAAGTGGGTTAAAAACCTAATTCTACTGTTTATTACGTTACAACTAGCTAGTGCTTTTAATACTGTTATCAATACCGAGAAAGCAAATACGTTTGAAACTTATGTGTATATAGAAACCCTATTGCTTACAGTGTTCTTTTTTGTTCTCACATATACCCTCATGCACTTTCCAGTTTTTGCTTTTTCTGGATCTTACAAAGACTTACCAGAAGAAACCAAGAAAAAATATGCCCATTCTTCGCTCAGTAACTCTTCTGAGTTGTTTCAACAAATTGAAGCTCTCATGCAGGAAGAACAACTGTATCTAGATTTTGATATTAAACTCAATACGCTAGCAGAAAAACTAAATAGTTCTGTGCATCACACCTCACAAGCCATTAACGAAAATGCACACATTAGCTTTTCAGATTACGTGAATCAATACAGAATTGAAGCTGCTAAAATCAAACTCTTAGAGCCTAATCCTGATACCATTTTTGCCATTTATTTAGCCGTTGGATTCAATAGCAAAGCGGCATTTTACAAAGCATTTCGGAAAAATACCGACATGACACCTAGTGAATTCAAAAGATCAAACAAACCACACTAATTCAACATCTTACATCTATCAAAAAGTATCTCCCCGATGATTGGAGACACTTTTTTTGTTCTCTTTTATAGGGGTGAAACCTTATTATGCCCTGCCAATTAACATTTGCCACAGTAAGCGGTAAAAACCCATAAGGATGGTAAATGTTCAACAGAGAATTCTTGGCTATGATGTTGCTAGAGCACTCGCAACATTCATTATGATTATTGTAAACTTTCACCTAGTACTAGCAACAGTACAAGGTGAAGGAATTCTTCAATATATATTAGAGTTACTACAAGGCAAAGGAGCAACTTTATTCATTGTATTAGCAGGAGTTGGGATTTCTCTCATGACTAAAAAAAGCTTCATCACTTCGAATAAACTCAAACTGAAAGAAAAACAACAACTGCTTTTAAAAAGAGCTCTTTTTCTCTTTGTCTTCGGATTACTTTATACTCCTCTATGGCCCGCAGATATTCTACATTATTATGGGATTTACATATCCGTAGGTGCCTTTATGATTACTTCTAGTTCACGCAAACTGTGGGTCTCAATTCTTTTCTTAATTATACTATACCCCATACTAATTAGTTTTATTGACTACGAAACTGGCTGGAACTGGAATACAAATGAATACTCAGGTTTTTGGACTATAAGTGGTTTTATTCGTAACCTATTCTTCAATGGCTTTCACCCCGTAATTCCTTGGCTTGCGTTTTTGTTAGCGGGTATTTGGTTAGGTAGACAAAACATGACCAATAAACAGACAAGACGAATCATATTTTTAATCTCTGCACTAACATTCTGCTTTACCCAAGTTGGTTCTCAATTACTAATTCACATCTCCACAGGCTATTTACATTTCACCATAGAAGACGCCACAACAATCTTCGGAACAGCTCCCTTACCTCCTATGCCATTATTTATGGTATCTGGCATCAGTTGGTCTTTTATGGTAGCCATATTCTGCATATCAATTACTGAAAAAATGCAAGACTCATTCCGCTTTTTGGTGAGTACCGGACAACTAGCATTTACGCATTACATCCTACATGTATTAGTGGGAATTCTAAGTGCTTATCTGCTATTTGGAGAAAACAATCTCAGCCCCTTAATCACCCTCTTATATGCCATTGGTTTCTGTATTTGTTCAGTGATATTCTCTATGCAATGGACTAAGAGATTTAAGAAAGGGCCTATGGCTACCCTTATGCGATTTATTGCTGGGTAAGCACTGTTTCATTCCCGTCAACATTATCAATTTATCATACTAAAAACATGAAGTTACTTGTCTTCACTCGTCTGTTATTATTAACCATTACCCCTCACTCTTATGACATTCAGCATTTATTACTGAATAAGTGGAAACTAGAAGAGTATCAAATTGATGGAGAATACTTTCCTCCAAGTAAAAAAGAGAAAAGTGATTTCATTCATTTTCATGAAAACATGTCATTCACTTCTTTATCTGAGTCTAAACAAGAGCAAGGAAGTTACTTGATCAATGTAAATGGTGAATATATTGAGATGACCAGCGAAACTGGCGAAAAATTGAAGGCTTACATTGTTTCAATCTCTTCTGAAATGCTTGTTCTTCAATTCGATTTTGAGGAAGTAAAAGGTCTTCGAGCATACTACAAAGCAACTTTCAATCGATAACAAATGAAGACGTTTGCGTATTTATTGATATTCTTTGTGAGCCTGAACACCGTGTTTGCTCAAGACAGTCTGCAGCTAAACACTGTTGCATTTCCAACAAACTTGAACATTCATATTGAGCACGTTTACGATAACCGAGAAACGAAAGAGTTAGGGGAAGTTGAACGCATTGCTGGAGAAAAATCGCAGCTCTACTTATCAGGCGGAGTAGAACAAGCAATTCAAGAGTTTATGGATGTATCACTTCCTAAATCTGATACAAGTACTCCAGTATTTATTAACGTAAAACACCTAGAAGTTCAGCTAGCTCAAACGGGTGTAGAAGAGTTAACAGCAAGGGTTTATATCAGGCTTATATTCTTTGTAAAACACAATGCTCAAGAAATTCAATTACTTGAAATAGGCCATTATGAAGATCAGTTGTTTTCATTTTCAAATACCTCAACCTTACACCAAACGCATGAACAACGAATTCGCGCTGCACTTGAATATTGTGTTGTATCACTCATGAAGGAACCCAGTATTCAAAACACCTTACACGAATTGAATACCATAGAGAGAGATGCTCCTATAGTCAATCATAAAATCACATTACTAGAACAAAAACCTATTTTGACTAAGTGGTTTAACCTGTTAACCTTTAAAAAATCTTATTCTCAATACTATGAAGGTTGGGAGATAAGCTATACTGGATTTGCTGATAGTGATAAAGATTTTATCATCCCATTTGAGTTTTCGTATGGTCAATCGAAAACAAAATCTGGTTTGGTAAAAAAGGAAGGCTACTCTTCTATAGATACATATGTATTTGGTGCTGGTGCTAATGGATACATTAAACTAACTCCTGGTGTTTACGTTGACCTTGGTGTATCGGTTCCTATTGGGGTTGAGATACTAAGAGATTTGAACAACAAACAATCTGAGAATTTTCTAATTGGAATTGGCGCTAGCCAAGGAATTAAAATCATCCCATGGAAAGATTTTGGCTTAGTATTCGGAGCCAGTGTTTTCGAACAGGTTCAATCTTCTAAAGTGTTCAAGAAAGACATTGGCTTTGAATTTGAAATAGGTGTAAACTTCTAATTCTGTTAAAGCTCATAACAACCCATTCGTACTATAGTGGTATTCTTTTTGCTACTTTCAGTTCTCAATTAAAACCTCAACGCTAACATGAAATACATTGCGTTCCTAGCATTGATTTTAAGTACAAGCTTGTCTTTCGGATGTCAATGCATCACTGGCCCAGCAACCTTTAAAAAATCGCTGCAAGAATTTGTAGCACATGTAGCTATTGTAGGTGTTGATACCATTACCTATCAAGATGGAAAGTATGAACGCAAACTTGTTTACTCCGAACTAAGTGTAATAAAAGGATTCAACGGCTCAAAACAAGCAGATACAATTTGGTTATTAAACGGTGATGGTGCCAATTGTACAGATATGTTGTTTCCAAACGAAGTAGGCAAAGAATTCATCATCAGTGCTTTGTTTTCTGACGCAACAGAATTTCAATACCTTCCACCAAATGCAGGAAGTAAAATTATTGCGATTAGTCTTTGCGTGGAGGGCATTCTTCCCATACAAAATAATACGGTAACTGGTTATATCACCAAAAATCCTTTACGTAAGAAACTAAAGAAATACGATAGACTCGTTACTAAACATCCGAAACGTGCCGAACGTTACTATGAAAAACACTTTTACTACGGAGCTCACAAAATCACCGAACAACAAATGAATCTACAAAAATGCTATCGCTTAATTGAGAAAACACTAGCCTAATACCTTACAGATGCGGCTTTTGTATCTTTGATTTAAGATCTACCAAAATCATGAAAGTTCATCTGATTTTTCTCTTTATACTTTTAGTTTCATGCACATCTGTTTCTACCAAACATCCCAAATCAGTCGATTTTGATTGGCTTCTTGGTAAATGGGAACGTATAGAAAATAACGCTTCATCTAGCACCTTTGAAACGTGGAAGAAAAATGATAGTCAGTATATAGGGCATGGTTATGTTCTTAGCGGAACTGACACCATATGGCAAGAACACATGGTACTGCAACAACAAAAAGAAAACTGGGTGTTTACCGTATCTACTCCCGGAAACGATCAGCCCGTAGGTTTTAGCTTAACAGAGTTTGATTCGTTGCGCTTTACGGTTTCAAATCCACAACACGACTTTCCAAAAAACATCCACTATCAGCTAAAAGGAGAAGACTTACATGCATCTGTAGTTGGTGACAGTACCGAACTCACCTACCACTTCAAACTCATCGACTAGTTGATTAATCTGTGGGTTATCGAAAGCTTGAACTGTTGTGGAGTCATCATTTCATGCTTCTTAAACTGTCTGTTAAAATAACTGACATTGTTAAATCCTGAATGAAAAGCTATTTCTGACATACGCATGTCTTTCGACTCTTTAATTAGCTTCTTTGAGAACTTAATTTTTTCGGAGTTGATATAGTCTATAGGAGAAACTCCAAGTGTATTCTTAAACTTCTTGTGAAAGTGAGACGTGCTCATGCATACTTTCTTGGCTAATAGTTCTACCGTTAAATCTTTATTGGTGAGGTTTTGTTTGATGTATTGAATAGCCGTTCCTATTCTAGTATCATTAAATAATCCATCTACATCATTTAATAAAATAGACTTCGCTTTGGTTTGAAGTAAACGAACAATTAACTCTTGTACCATTAAGTCTAACAACATATCCTTAGACCCCATGCTATTGGTAAACGTTTTCACCAATCTACCTACCAGCACATCTACATCTGTATTATGAATCAAGTGCGATACATCTGCATCAATTGTCCAATCGTTGTTTTCTCGTTCTATGGCAGTGAAGCTATTGAACTGATTAACTACTTCGCCAATTTTATTGGTATCAATACCTAATGCCAAACATTGCGTTGGATCGTTTTCAGTAGCAATCGGAAAATCAATCACCATTTCTTTGTTGCTAGGCATTACCACAGATTCTCCTGGAACAAATTCAAAAGGATTAAAACCATCAATATGCATTACCTTTTTACCAGTAAGCATGCTAGCAATCACAGGAAAGTCAAAACACAAGGCTACTTGATCGGCCTCTTGGTAGGTTTCATAAATATTCAACTCAGCAAAGTTGGCACTGTACGTTGTTCTGTTTTCTACCAAAGTAGTTAACCTTCTATTTCTTCTATGATTATCTAGCAGTCCGGCCATACTTTTATATTACTACACATCTTATTTCTTGGGAATAATGGATATGTGTTATTCATTCATATATATGTTCAACTGAAGTAGAGGTTCTACAGATAATTTTATCAAATCTGTTTTGGTCTGGTATGTTCTAAACACCATTTGAGTAATTAGTTCCTCAAAATATAACAACCATTTGAAAGATCACAACAAACTGATTTTTATTGTTTAACCTATAATTTTAATTTGATGAGTTATTCGAAACCAGAATTCAAATCATCGTACAACAACTTCATTAACGGAAAATTTGTGGCTCCTATTGGAGGTGAATATTTCGATAATACTTCTCCTGTAGATGGTAGCTTAATTGCGAAATACCCAAGATCTCAAAAAGAAGATGTAGAGTTAGCCCTAGACGCTGCCAATGCAGCAAAAGAAGCATGGGGAAATACCTCGGCTGCAGAACGTGCTGCGCTGCTAAATAAAGTAGCAGATATTATAGAAGCCAACTTAGAAGAGTTTGCGCTGGTTGAAACGTGCGATAATGGTAAACCAATTCGAGAAACACTAAATGCCGATGTGCCATTGTCTATTGATCATTGGCGCTATTTTGCATCGTGTATTCGTGCAGAAGAGGGTTCTGCAACAGAGTTAGATGCAAATACGCTTTCTATGAACATCAAAGAGCCTCTTGGTGTAGTAGGGCAAATCATTCCTTGGAATTTCCCATTATTGATGCTCTCTTGGAAATTACCTCCTGCATTGGCAACAGGTAACTGTGTAGTATTGAAACCAGCTGAACAAACTCCCTCTTCTGCTACATTACTCATGGAAAAAATTGCAGAAGTATTCCCTCCGGGAGTAGTAAACGTAGTTCATGGCTTTGGACCAGAAGCTGGCAAGCCATTGGCTTCTAGTTCTAGAGTAGATAAAGTGGCCTTTACGGGCGAAACAACTACTGGTCAGCTCATTATGCAATACGCTTCTAAAAATCTGAATCCAGTAACAATGGAATTGGGTGGTAAGTCGCCAAATATCTTCTTCAACAGCGTAATGGATGAAGACGATGATTTCTTAGACAAGGCTATTGAAGGCGCTGTATTGTTTGCGTTTAACCAAGGTGAGGTTTGTACTTGTCCTTCTAGAATTTTAGTACAAGAAGACATTTACGACCGATTTATGGAGCGTGTGATTGAAAGAACAAAAGCCATCGTTCAAACCAGTCCTTATGATACAGGCTGTATGGTAGGTGCACAAGCATCAAACGATCAGTACGAAAAGATTCAATCGTACATTAACATTGGAAAAGAAGAAGGTGCAAACGTTCTATGTGGAGGCGCTGCTAATACCGAAGGCGATTTGGCAAATGGCTACTACATTCAGCCAACAATCTTAGAAGGACACAACAAAATGCGTGTGTTCCAAGAAGAAATTTTTGGGCCTGTAGTATGTGTTACCAAGTTTAAAGACGAAGCAGAAGCATTAGAAATTGCAAACGATACCCTGTATGGTTTAGGTGCTGGTGTTTGGACAAGAGACGCACACCAACTCTATCAAATACCAAGAGCTATTAAGGCTGGACGTGTTTGGGTAAACTGCTACCATGCATATCCTGCGCATGCACCGTTTGGTGGATACAAAAAATCAGGATTTGGACGTGAAACTCATGTGATGATGTTGGCGCATTACCGTCAAACTAAAAACATGTTGATTTCTTACGATAAGAAGAAACTAGGATTCTTTTAATCCGAATATCTCGTAACTTTAAAAGGCTGAATCATTTGTATTCAGCCTTTTTCAATTTCTACACGCATGCAACAAATTGATATAACCGAAGAAGCTACCACTGTACTACGCGAGTTAAAAGCAAAACATGGCGAATTGATTTTTCACCAAAGTGGCGGTTGCTGCGATGGTTCTGCGCCCATGTTGTTAGAAAAAGAAGATTTCTATTTAGATGAAAGTGATGTGCTAATGGGCACACTAGATGGTGTGAATTTCTATATGAACCAAGATCAATACGAATATTGGAAACATACCCACTTAACCATTGGAATTACCGAAGGCCGAGGAGCTAGCTTCTCATTAGAAATTCCATTAGGCAAACGCTTTATGGTTCATTCTAGATTGTTGACTGAAGAAGAGAGGGAACAATTGGTTACTCAGCAGAACTAGTTTCTCAAGTTTGTCTTCCTTGTAAGTTACTCCATCTGGCAAAAGCTTTTTCCTAATTGCTTTAAATCTAGCTACAATCCCAACACTCATTTTAAGAACTAATTTTTTTGGTTGATATTTAGGGGATCTAAAAAGCAAACATGTTTGATTACGTTATCATTGGGAGCGGATTTGGGGGATCTGTAAGTGCTCTCAGGCTATCGGAAAAAGGCTATAAAGTGCTGGTTATAGAGAAGGGAAAGTGGTACAAATCATCTGATTTTGCCAAAACAAACTGGAACTTCAAAAAGTGGTTATGGATGCCCGCTTTACGCTTTTTCGGCATCATGAAAATCACCATTTTCAAACACGTAGCCATTCTATCTGGCACTGGTGTAGGTGGTGGTTCGCTTGTATATGCCAACACATTGCCTATTCCTAAATCTACTTTTTTTCATACAGGGAGTTGGGGCAAATTGGCCAATTGGGAAGAAGAACTCAAACCACACTACCAAACGGCACTGCAGATGCTAGGGGCAACTAAAAACCCCAGGTTGTTTCAAGGTGATCAGGCGCTTCACAAAGTAGCTCAAGAACGACATATTGAACACAAATTTGAAGCCACGAACGTAGCCGTATATTTTGGTAACGAGAATGAAACAAAAGCAGATCCATACTTTAATGGAAAAGGACCAGATAGAACTGGTTGCAACTATTGTGGTGGATGTATGACTGGCTGCCGAAACAACTCTAAAAACACGCTTGACAAAAACTACCTTTACCTTGCTCAACAACTGGGAGCCGAAATTCTAGCAGAGAACAAAGTGTATGATGTAGTTCCGCTAAACAGTACAAATGGTTCAGAAGGATATGAAGTATCGCTTGAATCTAGTACGGGGTTCTTTGCCAAAAAGAAGAAGATTAAAACCCAAGCTGTGATTTTTTCGGGGGGTGTTCTAGGAACAGTTAACCTGCTGCTTAAACTAAAGAACAAATCGTTACCTAATCTATCAGATCAGGTTGGATGCGACATTAGAACCAATAATGAAACGCTCATAAGTGTTTCTACATTAGATCAGAAAAAGAACCTTTCTAAAGGCGTGGCCATAGGTAGCATATTGCATACAGATGAAAATAGCCACTTAGAAATCTGCCGTTATTCAGAAGGTTCTAATGCATGGAAATTACTTCATGCACCTTATGCCGTTGGGAAAAACATTTTTGAACGATTGGGCAAAATCTGCTGGGAGTTATTCAAATATCCTCGTCAATATTGGAAACTTTACGTTAGCAACAGTTGGGCAAAACACACTGTTGTACTGCTATTTATGCAAACACTAGATAGTACGCTTACCTTTAAACGGAGCTGGTTTGGAGGCATGAGTTCTAGTGTGAGTTCAGGAAAAAAACCTTCTCCATTTATACCAGAATCTATTCGTTTAACCAAAGAATACCAACATGCCATTCGAGGAAAAGCTACCACGTTTATTGGAGAAACCCTTTTCGGTATTCCTTCAACTGCTCATATTCTTGGTGGGGCAGTAATGGGTGAAAATGCCTCTACTGGGGTAATTGATAAAAACAACAAAGTATTTGGTTACGAAAACATGTATGTAATTGATGGTTCTATGATTTCTGCCAATCCTGGAGTAAACCCATCTTTATCTATTACCGCTATTGCAGAAAAAGCCATGAGTACTATTCCTGCCAAAACACCATAGAATAGTCTTAGCCTTGACATTTGCCTTTAACTTACATGCAACGTTAAACTCAATGGGCATAAAATGCGTTTATGTTCAAAATCAGGCGTATGATACGTAACCTTGTCTTATCAATTACTTTGTCACTTTTTACATTAGTAAGCTGTGCACAAGAAACTCAAACAAAGCCCATGAAAGCAGAAGATATTGAATTGAAACAAGCAGGAAATTACAATGAGCTTTCAGCAGAAGAAAGCCGAGTAATTGACCGAAAAGGGACGGAATACCCGTTTTCTGGAAAACTTTATAAAATTGATGCGGAAGGCGTATACTTATGCAAAAAGTGCAATGCTCCGCTCTACCGCAGCGAAGATAAATTTGATGCTCAATGCGGTTGGCCCAGCTTTGATGATGAAATAAATGGAGCCGTAAAGCGCCAGGTAGACGCTGATGGCCGCAGAACCGAAATTGTTTGCAACCATTGCGATGGACATTTAGGCCATGTGTTTATGGGAGAAGGATTTACAGATAAAGATACTAGACACTGCGTCAACTCAGTTTCACTCAAGTTCGTGCCCATTGAAACTTGGGAAGAGCTGAGACAAACAATCAAATAACGATTGCTTGACTAAACATCTGTGGGGTTTCGGTGAATTAGAATTTCACCGAACCAAACAGGTGGAAACCTTCAAAAATAAAGTCTACTCTACCCTCTAGGTTATCACCAATTGGAATATCGTTTACTTGGTAACTGCTAGAAGCATATCCGCCTCCTAATCCAATATTCTTAGTGATAAAGTATTGCAAAGCTATATTGGTTTCTAACACTTTAATCTTGATGTCTGACACCGATAATTGAAAATATTCCATAGAGTAGCTTCCTAACAAACGAGGAGTTAAATAAGCCGAACCATGAACCCCAATTAACAAAGCTGGAGCTCCAACTTGAGTGGTAGTACTGGCAGATTGATCGTTAAATCGTGCCCTAAAAGCGGTTTTAAATTCAGCAAAACGTAAACCGGCTGAAAAACCAGCTTTCCAATTTACTTTCTCAAATAAATTGTATTGATACGTCAATGCATAATAATTGACATCAAAATTCACTTCCATTTCTGCACCCGCGTTATAGGTTGTATCTCCAATGGTAATATCTCTATTAAGTGTGATAGAATTGTCTCTATTAATCCCAACAAATGAACCTTGTAGGGTTGATCTTCTTGAGATATCAAAGTTACCCGCTATACGAAATACACTCATTTCTTTTTCTAAGTTGAACAAGTCCTCCAAGCTCAACTCGGTTCCAATACCAATTTTGGTATCAATTCGCATAGAGGTTGTCATTTCTGGGAAGTATCCACCCAAACTAAGTTGAAAACGAGGATCTATGGTATCGCCCTGTGGAGAAATATATCGCTGCGCATAAACAGATTGTACAAATAAGGTGGCTAAGGCAAATAGTAAAAATTGAAGTTTTCGCATGGCTAAGAATAAAATGAGTCTGCTATTATTAGGGTTGATTTTCACTTCAAAAGTATTCTGATTCAATTGAAATTGACATGGGTAGTTGAAAACTGTTCGACAATTAACTGTTTAAAGTGTTCTCATCAAAAAAGGAAAAGCCTCCTCAAATTATTGAAGAGGCTTTGTTTCACAACTTTAACAGACAGTACCTGAAATCAATTTAAATCTTATTGCATGCCGTAATAGCTCTTCTTGATCGCTGAATTGAAAATAGGGTTAAGTACTGTAGTAGATAACACCTTGTTTAATACCACCATTTCTTTATCTGCATTCTTAGGGTCTCCTACATGATACATTGGGTTAGGATTAAACTCTAACAAACTGTGCTCTATGTACTGTGCCCATTCTTTACTAATGATACGTTCAACTGACTTAAGGGCAACAACATAAGAACCAACTGCTGGTCCAGCAGAGTAAAACTTACCATCTTCAGCCACTACTTTATCAGTTGGGCATACACCTATATTCGGAAGTAAATCTATTTGCTGATAATTCGTTGCTGCATCTTTTCCAGCAAGTAACCCAGTAGCACCAACCACAAATGTTCCTGCACAAACACTAATAATGGCCGAAGCTTCTTGTTCTTGTTTTAATATAAAGTCTTGAAGTTCTTGATTCTTTATGTACTTGAAATGAGTTGCTCCAATAATGAGTACATCTAACTGAGGACAATCTTTCAATAGGGTATTTGGCATACAAGAAGCTCCAAAACCAAAAGCCGAATTTGATAACTCTTTTTCTGAAGAGATAAAATAAAACGCAGTATTTGGGATACATGAAAACACATCAAACGCTCCAATTACATCTGGATAGTAAATGTCTTTACCCATGAAGATCCCTACTTTTAATTGTTTTGGCTCACTGGGCATTTCTAAGATAGTCCCCTCTGATACTGGATATTGAATGGGTGCATGATACTCAATTGTTAATTCGGTAAATCGAGTAATCCAACTACCTCGAAGCTCATTTAACACATAAAACGCTGCTTCAATTGCTCCTGAAGATGGGCCTGTTGTAATAAACTTTCCGTCTACTACTATTTCTCTTCTATCTACAACACCTAACTCTGTATTTCTTAATACAGGTATAGTAAGAGCATCAGCTGTAACTTTTTGACGAGATATAGCTCCAGATTCATATAGTGCTAAAACCCCACTAGATACTGCTATTACAAACTTTGTGCACTCAGATTGCTGTCTTATGAAACTAAGGAGTTTTACATTAGAAACCTCAGCTTTATCTAATTCCCCAACAACTAGCACATCTAACTCTGGACAATCAGCAAAACTAAAATCCGCTAACACCTGTAGGTTACCTTTTCCTGTTACTAGCCCTTTCTTTTCTGCAATGAAGTAAAACTTGTTTCTTGGATGAAATCTGAAAATTGCATCAGTACCTATTATATCTGCCATTCTACATCCTGGGCTCAAGATGTAGCCTATCTTAACTTTATTTAATCTGCTCATTTTTAAGCTTTTTCCTTTGACACAAAAGAAAAGCTGGAGCTACGAATAGTTATATAATGGATTCGTCCACTATCAGGACAAATCAATCATCCTTCTATACTCTGATGGAGTAAGTCCTTCATGTTTCTTAAAAAATCTCGTGAAGTAAGAAGTATCGTCATAACCTAGCTTAGTTCCAACATCAGCAATGGTTAAGCTTGCGGACATCAACAGAAACTTCGCCTCAATAATTTTCACTTTGGTTAGTATATCAGATGCCGTTTTTCCAGTAACCGATTTCACAGATTTATTCAAATGGTTTGGTGTAACAGCTAATAGCTCGGCATATTCTGAAATACTTATTTGTAGGTTTAGTGATTTATACACTTCTTTTTTGAATCTCCTGAATAGATCTATTGCTGCTCTATTATGACTTGTAGCGATATTGTAAAAACTATGTAATTCTAACAAAAGGGTAATAACATAGGCGTTTACAACCACTAAGTTTTCGGTTTCTTGTTTTCGCTCCCAATAAATCCTCTTAAAGATATTTACCATAAACTCTTTGGGTAAATGATCCATTCTAAAGAGAGAATTACTCCATGATTCTAAATACTCTAGGCTGAAAATTAAAGAGTGATTTCCCATAGAACCAAGAATTCCCTTACCTCTAATATGAAGAACGTATCCCTTTATATTATTTGAATACTTCTCTAAAGAAAAAGGCTTATTGGGTTGAACAATTATCAATTCACTTTCTTTCGCAAAGTGATGTTCATACCCAGTTTTTATCTCAAGTTCACCCGCAGTAAGAAGTATGAAGGTTACTCCTGATAATCTGTGAATAAATGAGTTGGCAAGAAACTCTTTTGAGAAATCATTTAATTCCCAACAAAGGAACTCTTGCTCCTTTGTTGAGAATAACTTCTTTGCTCCCTGAATATTAAAATTTGTCTTCGTACGACTCATCTTGTCAATCATTCAAGAAGTCTAGTACCCTATTACGCTGCTACGTATTCGGCTATTGTATTTCTAATAATTGAAACACACTCCATTAATTGCTCTTCATTCATTACCAATGGTGGAGCAAAACGAATAATATTACCATGTGTTGGCTTCGCTAATAATCCGTTTTCTGCTAGTTTCACACAAATATCCCAAGCAGTTGAAGAATCTTCAGAATCATTAATCACAACTGCATTTAACAACCCTTTTCCTCTCACCAAATTGATGATTGAGAATTCTTCTTTCAGTTTATTCATTTCAGATCGGAACAACTCTCCCAATGCTTTCGCATTCTCTGCCAACTTCTCGTCTTTCACCACTTCTAATGCAGCAATAGCTACACGAGCTGCCAATGGATTTCCTCCAAAAGTAGATCCGTGTTGACCTGGCTTAATCACCATCATTACTTCGTCATTAGCCAATACTGCTGAAACTGGGAATACACCACCACTAATGGCTTTTCCTAAAATCAACATATCTGGCTTAACCTCTTCATGATCGCAAGCAAGTAACTCTCCAGTACGTGCAATTCCTGTTTGAACCTCATCTGCAATGAACAGTACATTCTTAGCCTTACATAATTCAGCAGCTTTGGTTAAGTACCCTTCGTCTGGCACAAATACACCTGCTTCACCTTGGATTGGCTCCACTAAGAAACCCGCTACTTTATCATCTTCTAATGCTTTTGCCAGTGCATCAACATCATTGTATGGAATTCGCTCAAATCCAGGAGTAAACGGACCAAAATTCTCTGCTGCTACTTCATCGTTCGAAAAAGAAACAATAGTTGTTGTTCTTCCGTGGAAGTTGTTTTCTGCAACAATAATTTTTGCTTCATTCTCTACAATCCCTTTTACTTCATATGCCCACTTACGACAGATTTTAATAGCTGTTTCAACAGCTTCTGCACCAGTGTTCATTGGAAGGACCTTATCAAACCCAAAATAGTGAGTAACGTATTCTTCGTACTCTCCTAAAGCATCATTATAGAAAGCTCTTGATGTAAGTGTTAATTGATCTGCTTGATCCTTTAACGCTCCTACAATTCTAGGATGACAATGTCCTTGGTTCACCGCAGAGTAAGCAGATAAAAAATCGAAATACTGCTTTCCTTCTACATCCCACACATGCACTCCTTCACCCTTGCTTAACACTACAGGAATTGGATGATAGTTGTGCGCTCCATACTTATCTTCTAATGCTATTAGCTCTTTTGAGCTCTTAGTTGCTGTTGCCATATCCTTTTTGCTTTGAAGCAAAGCTACAATCTGGAATAGAGGCAAACAACCCCTTAGCCTTAAGACTTTGATGTGAGCACTTCTCACTACTTTCGCACTCTTATTTTTACGAGATGAAAAGAGGCGATCGAATTGAGGTTACCATAGAAGATTTAGCATTTGGAGGAAAGGGAATTGCTCGCGTTGGCGAAGAAGGATACGTAGTTTTTGTACCCAACACCATTCCCGGGCAGCGTGTAAAATGCCGTTTGATAAAAAAACGTAAACGCCATGCCGAAGGAAAATTGCTAGAAGTTCTAGATCGTAGTAGTCAAGAAGTAGCTATGGATTTTCAACCAATTCCTGGCGCTCCTTACGCTACCTGGCCTATTGAAAAGCAACGTGAACACAAGCAAGAAAGCACGTTTGAGTTGTTTAAGCGCATTGGAAACGAAAAAGAAATTGAATCGGTTTTTGATGAATTTATTGCCTCACCCAGCGATTGGCATTACCGCAATAAAATGGAATATAGTTTCTCTACCGTTCGTTTCGATTTAAACGATGGTGGTGAATACGATGAACCTGCTTTAGGTTTTAAACACCGCGGACAATGGCTAGCTGTTGAAAACATGGATGCTGATTCTGGTTTGTTTGATGCAGAAATTGAAAACGGCATTTCTACCATCAGAAAATGGTGTGAGGCAAGCAAATTACCATTTTGGCACCCTGCTAGACACCATGGTTTCTATAGATTCTTGACTTTTAGAAAGAGCTTTTCTACTGGTAAAATGCTGATCAATCTAACCAGCTCTGGTAGTCATTTAGCAGAATTTGATGCAAACGGTTTTGTGCAAACCTGTACTGATCTTTGGGGTGATAGAGTTGCCGGAGTAATCCAAACCATTAATAATTCTACAGGCGATCGTACCATGGACGAACCTGAAGATGTGATTCAATTGTATGGAGACCCAATCATTCATGACGAATTACTTGGACTAGATTTCGAAATCAGCATGCGTAGTTTCTTCCAACCAAACCCGCAAGCTGCTGCCCTACTCTACCAAAAGGCTATTGATTACGTGTTCCATAATAGAGATAAAGAAACACCAGAAGTGGTGATGGACTTATTCTGTGGAACTGGAACCATTGGACAAATTTTGACCAAGCAAAGCAGCGGAGCCAAAGAGATTATTGGTGTAGACATTATTCCTGAGGCAATTGAAAATGCCAAAGAAAATGCGAAACGCAATGGTTTAACGGGACTCTCGTTTTATTCCGCGGACGTTGGAAAGTTCTTGGTTCAATACCCAGAGTATGCCAATAAGATCGATACAATTGTACTAGATCCACCACGTGGAGGAATCGCTCCAAAAACACTCAAAAAAATTATTGCCTTAGGAGCAAAACGTATAGTCTATGTAAGCTGTAATCCTGCTACCCAAGCGCGCGATACAATTGAATTACGAGATGCGGGATACCAGTTAAATAGAATAAGCATGGTTGATCAATTTCCGCATACTTCGCACATTGAAACGGTTGCGTTGTTTGATTTAGAAGCCGATGGAAAAGTTGAATAAAAATTACTGGACCGAACGTTGGTCAAACGAGCAAACAGGTTGGGATATGGGACACCCTTCTCCCCCAATTGCCGAGTACATTGATCAGCTAACTAATAAGGATTTACGTATTCTTATTCCTGGATGCGGAAATGCTTATGAAGCCGAATATCTTTATTCTAAGGATTTTACCAATTTCAATGTATTAGATATTGCACAAGAACCTTTGAATCAATTACACAACAGATTACCTGAGTTACGTAATGATCAACTGGTATGTTCAGATTTCTTTCATCATGAAGATCAATACGATTTAATTCTTGAACAAACTTTTTTTTGTGCTATTGATCCTATTCTGCGTTCTGAGTATGTAAAACATGCTGCTAAACTCTTGAAATCAGGTGGGAAATTGGTTGGTTTGTTATGGGGTGTTGAAATGAATATTGATAACCCTCCGTTTGGCGGTAATCAGGTGGAATACGAAGAATTATTCACCCCTTACTTTAAAATAAAAACCATAGAAGACGCTCACAATTCAATTGCTCCTAGACTTGGGAAAGAACTTTTTGTAATCTTCCAAAAATCCGTTGATCCAGAATAAATACATTTGGGGCAAATAGCAGCTTATGCCAGATAGAACACTCGTTCTGAATCATACACAGATTCAGCAAAAAATTACTCGTATTGCTCATGAGATAGTTGAGAAGAATACAGAAATTGACGAAGTTATCATCGTTGGTATCACTCCTCGCGGTTCTGAATTGGCGAAGCGCATTTGTAATTTGTTACGTGAAATAACAACTGGCACCATTCATTACTTTGACTTGACCATTGATAAGGATAATCCACTTCAAACACCCATTCAATGCGATCTCACACGTGAAAACGCTCAAGGAAAAACAGTGATATTGGTAGACGATGTACTCAACACTGGCAAGGCATTGATATACGCTGCTAGCCATATTCTAAATTTAGAAGTAGCTGGAATGCAAACAGTCACACTAATTGATAGAATGCACAGAAACTATCCAATTCGTGCAGATTACAATGGCTTGAGCTTAGCTACAACGCTACAAGATCATATTCATGTAGAATTTGGAGAAAACGATCAAGCTTGGTTATCGTAAACCAACACATCTTCTAACAACTTAACCGATACACTCAAGCCCGATACAATGTGTTTAGCTTGCGCATAAAATGGCTCTCTAGCCGTATGTAATTGTTCTAATTTTTCAAGCTGTTGCTCTTCTGTTAATCCCGCAAGTAATGGCCTATCTCCCGCATTAGATTTCATTCTGCTCCAGATGGCCTTGGGTGGCATTTGAAGGTAAATAGTTGTGCCCTGATTATTCATCCACTCGATATTACCATGAAAACAGGGAGTTCCTCCTCCACAAGAAATAACCAATCCGCTTTTGGAAACTATTTCACGTAAAACACGTGTTTCTTCGAAACGAAAATGCTCTTCGCCACGTTGAAACAGGCTAGGAATAGAAAGACCTGTATCAGATTCAATGGCCTGATCTAGATCAATCCAAGTTCGTTGTAATCTGTTAGCCAGTTTTTTACCATATGTTGTTTTACCAGATCCCATCATTCCTAATAGGAATACGGGCTTCAAATGCTTAGACATAGAGAAAATGTATCTTCGTTCGCGGTATCAATGCTAAACTAGATGAAACTTGTAGAAGTAAAAACCTCATCGCATATAAAAGCGTTTCATCAACTACCTTTTTCTATTTACCGAAATGATTCGGCTTGGGTACCACACTTGAAACAAGACGTAGAAAAGGTATTTGACCCAGCTCAAAATAAATTCTTTCGCCACGGTGAAGCCATTCGTTGGTTGCTCTATGATAACGAAAACAACGTAATTGGTAGAGTTGCTGCATTCATCCATAATAAAACTGCTAAGTCTTTTAAACAGCCTACAGGTGGGTTGGGATTCTTTGAGTGTATTGACGATCAGAATGCAGCATTCAAGTTATTTGATGCATGTAAAGTTTGGCTCCAAGAGCGAGGAATGGAAGCCATGGATGGTCCTATTAATTTTGGCGAGAAAGATAAATTCTGGGGATTACTAACCGAGAATTTTGTGGATCCACCGTATTATGGGCAGAATTATAATCCAGAATATTACAAAGCCTTTTTCGAGAATTATGGCTTTCAAGTATATTACCACCAATTGGTGTTTCACCGAGATTACCATGGTGCTTTACAAGAAAAATTTGTTGAACGAGCAAACCGTATTTTAAAAAACCCCAAGTACGAAATCAGACGTATTGACAAACGTAATCTGGAAAAATTTGCTTTAGACTTCCACAAAATCTACAACCGCGCTTGGACTACACATGATGGTTTCCCTGGGATGTCAAAAGCTCAATGTTTGGCTTTAATGAAACAAGTAAAGCCAATTGTAGATGAAAACTTAATCTACTTTGCTTATTACGATAATAACCCCGTGGCATTTTACATGTCATTACCAGAGCTAAATCAAGTTTTTCGTTACGTAAACGGAAATTTAAACTGGTGGGGTAAATTAAAGTTCTTGTGGTACTTCAAAATTCGTAAGGTGGTCGACACCTCTTTTGGAGTAGCCTTTGGAGTAGATCCTGATCATCAAGGAAAAGGCGTTGAAGGAGCAATTTTTAAGACTTACGAAGACTATGTTAGGCCATTCCCAGATAGATATAAAAATTTGATCATCACATGGATTGGAGATTTTAACCCTAAAATGATTCGAATTATTGAAAGTTTAGGTGCGAAAGAGTTTAGGCGAATGGCTACCTACAGAAAGCTATTTGATGAAACAGCAGAATTTGAACGTTCTCCAATCATTGGTGCAAGACGACCTAGAAAAGAAGTCGAGAAAAATTCAAAAAAATCTCAATAGCTCTTGCGATTTTAAAAATCGGGTTTATATTTGCACTCCGTTTGAAAAACGAGACTCGGTAGCTCAGCTGGTAGAGCACAACACTTTTAATGTTGGGGTCCTGGGTTCGAACCCCAGCCGAGTCACAAAAGCCTTGCAAATCAAAAGATTAGCAAGGCTTTTTTCATTAATAATCGCCTATAAAAAATGGAACCCAAAACTTGAGTTCCATTCACATTACAAAAACAATTTGCTAACCTGTGCAGTATTCAACGCCCAATTAGTTTCATACACCTCATCTGCAAACTCAGCATTATCTACTATTTCTAAATCTTGAACTTCTGCCTTTAAGGCTAAAAGTTCTCCAATTTTAAGTTTAGCATCTAACTTAGTTAGCAATCCTTCAACAGCATCTACATTCAAGTTTTGAACGATCTGTCCTCCAAAGCTCAATTCTAACCAGATAATCTGTTTAGCAGCCACATCTAATACTCCGAAAACAAGTCCTTTCTGCAAAGTCTTTCCAACACGAATCTGTTGTTGAACATTGGATGGATCATAAGCCACTCCGTTAGGAGAAATCGCCATTGGATACTTGCTATTCATCCATCCTACAACTAAGTTGGGCGATAAACTACCTCCTGTATATGCATTACACGTAAAACTTACATACTTGGCACCAAGGCTCTCTAACTGCTCTATGTTTACATCAATGTATTCGGCTGTTCCGACCATACTTGGAATACGTTGGATATCTCCGCTATGCTTACAACCTGGAATCACCAACTGAGAGTATGAACAAAATTCTACCCTATCATCATATACCACCTTACAACTTAAATCCATATCAAGATGTTGAGCTGGTAAGCCTTCACCCCATTGCAAAAACAAACGAACTGTTTCACCCTCCACATCAAACCTAGTCCCCATCAATGCTACGGGAAAATCCTGAAGATTTTCGTTTCTATCACCAATCGCAATTGGAATTTTATACAGTGCTTGATCTATAAAAATTGTTTTATTTCTATTCTGAACCGAAGCTAGATTCAACTTAATAGCACTTAAACAAAGCTCTTGAATTAAATTCTGCATTCTTATTAGTTCTTCGTTAGAGTACAACTGAAGCATCTTATTCGTAGGAATTTTTTTACTAGTTCCTCCCAATGGCTTTACAGTTCTAACTGCATTCTTATCAAAATATACTTCAGCATACATACTCAAGGTATATACAAGCCTAGCTGGTACTTGATGCAACACCTCTTTAAAATATGTCACTGTAACATCTGGCCCATACCAAAGCATGGTCGAGAATAATGATCTCGCAAACAATCCTGGTCTTTGCTTTAACAATAGAAATGCTGCTTCTGCATTAGATTTCATTTTGTGTTGCTCTAGCTTTCCTTGCCACACTTCATATCGCTGATTGTAAAACACATCTAACAACTCAGCTAAATTTTCAAACCCCTTTCTTTTGCTATATTCTGCCAATCTCAGAGCTCTAATAAATCGAACCCACATACCTCTTTTTGGGTGCATATTTTCGCATTGACTCTTAATCGGCATACTTAGATTATTTAACCATGTAGCATATAGTTTAGATTCTGCTCTTCCATACTTCAACTTCAATTCAAGTTTAGCCTTTGCCCTAACCGACTCATTTTGCCTTGGTGATACATACCAACTTCGCTCATTTTTCTCTTTACGATTTAAGATTGTTCTAGGCTCGACAACTTGCAAAAAACCAGTGTGTTTATACCACAAGTATCTCATGATATCATTTGGCGAACTAAACAGTTTTCCAGCATCCACTTCTTTTCCACAAGCAACTAGCGCATCAATTACTAGCATGCGTGTTTCTTTCATTTTGATGATAGCATCATTAGAAATTCCGAAATAGTCAATTAAGATTTTTAAGTCATCTACTTGTGCAGCATCAAGTGAAACTGGAGAGCACAACAAGTCATTCAAATACGTTTTCAAATCTTCGAACGTCCAAACTCTTAGTATTTTAAGTTTATTCTTACTAGCGTCATAATCCAATTTACCTAGTTCGAATGGTGTACCACAAAAAGGACAACCATTATACCTTTCTAGAGGGAAGGTATTTGGAGGTATTAAGTGGCCACATGATAATACGGCACCTCTTTTAGTCTGAAAAACATTAGCAAACCATGTAATAATATGATCTACAATTGTTTCATCAGTTGGAATGTTCCATTGCTTTACTAAGGGAGTCCAGTTTTTATTTACACCCGTGACCTCTTGCAATAACTCAAGAATCGTTAATTTATATAGTGGAGTAACATGATTTAAAGCATGTAATAAATCCTCTGAAAAGGTGTACCCCATTTTAGTACAATTCGCTAGTAAAACACTGGTAGTTTCACTAATCTCTAAACTTCCATCTACCTCTGTATTAGGTGGTAAAATGATGGCATTTTTTCTCAATCCAACTCTTAATAGTTTACTTTTCATAGCAAGTAGCTTTTAAATTTTACCAGGTAATTTTGCTTCTAAACATTCCATCACAATGTGAGCGTAAGCCCAGAAGTAAGAAACAATTGACCTTGATTTAGTAGGTAATTCAAAATCTCATTCAACCAATCGTTCTCCTAAAGGAGACTAGGATTCGAACCTAGACTAGTAGTAAGATTCTGTTGACCCGCTTAGTGGTAGGTAATTAGTGGTTCCATTTTTTTAACATCTACAACTTAAGCAGTATATAATGACCAATATAGTCAGGCAGGTGGGGCTCGAACCCACGACCCTATGAGCCAGAATGAAGTAAATTTCGATTGACCAAATAGGTAATTACGCTATTAACAATCATATGCTCTATCCAACTGAGCTACTGCCTGATAGTAGAAAAGGAAATTGAATAAGTTAGATACGTAATAGGTATTATTCGGAGTAACTTATTCTTGACCTTTCCTTTTTAAAAGAACGTTTGTTTTCCGATGGGACAAAAGTTCTTTTAAGCTACGCAATCATTTTACGCAGTCACTTTTCATCTGTGAATTCCAAAATCTTTCTTGCGAATTTTACACATACGACCATCTGTTTTATGGTGAAATACTACCCCTTCTATATCTTCTTTCTCAAGAAAATTGCGAATTCCTTCAAAGCTCAAATCAGGTATCACAAGTATCTCAGATCCATGAAGTATAAGCTCATGCCCTTCTAAACCTTCAGGGTTTCCTTGAATTTTTTCTCCACACAATTCGTAGGTTCCATCTTGTTTTGAAACCAACTTATCAAAAGCCTGAAAATGCCATTTATCTGATTTTTCGTTTCGTGAACATTTAACCCAATGAGGATGATGTCCACTTTTTTCATCTGCCTCTTGGCAAGGAATGGCCCCTTCTGGTAATGATCTTCCCTTTCTTAGGTCGAAACGTTTATATAGTTCTCCACCAATAATCGAGCAACTTGTTCCATCAAATTTTCGGGTAGCAATTGCTTGACCATCTAATACCCATTGATGAGTTAAATTCAATTCATTGATAACACGTCCTAGGTTATAGGGGCTCTTCATAAAAAGTGTACTAATCTTTTTCATGACTTTACTGCTATGCATTCATTACTATTTACTTGTGGTAACCTAAAGGGCATAAAGCCCTATCTACTTCTTTTGGGTGTTTTCGGGATTCCAACCCTGTTCTCCTCATTCACAGCGAGGTGTTTTACCACATAAACTAAAAACACCAGGTAGTACGAAGAGAGAGATTCGAACTCTCAAAATTCTGATCCTAAATCAGATGCGTATTCCAGTTCCGCCATCTCCGCAATTATGTTGCCCCAACAGGATTCGAACCTGTAGCGGAAGATTCAAAGTCTTACATGTTGCCATTACACCACAGGGCAATTTGTCTGAGAAGCAGGACTCGAACCTGCAACCTCCCGTATCCAAAACGGGTAAACAACCATCGTTATCTTCTCAGATGAAGACACCGAACGCCCATAACCTAATTAAGAGACAGTCGATTAAATCATGTTTATGATCAGTGTCTTAGTGGAAGTAGCAGGACTTGAACCTACATGCTCCGAAGAGACCAGATTTACAGTCTGGCGAGCCAACCAATTGCTCAATACTTCCAAAAGTTTATGCAAAAAAAAAGCACCTCATTATGGAGATGCTCTTCTATGCTAGTATGTACTTATACTATACTACAATAGCATCCTCCAATCGTATTTGTCGCGGCTGAAAAAGATTCAGCATACCTATCAATTCTTGTAGAAATTGATACAACTCTTGTTTAGCATGTATGTATATATTGTTCATTTTCTAAATCGTGTTTTGTCTTTGTTTGACGGCACAAAGGTTATACATAATTTTAATTCCACAAAATAAAAACAGAGGTTAATTAACTGAAAAACAGATACTTACGATTAAATATATGTAATACAATCCCTGCCCGCCTTACAGCAGGAATTCATCAAAAATTCAATTGTCTGTCTCCCAATTGTTTAATGTTCATTCTTGGTTCTTTATGTCACTTTTCAGTTAGGGCATATGGATGAAAAAAAATCAAAAAAAAAGCGTCCGAATTATTCCGGACGCTTCATTATTTATCGTTTTTGTTTATTCTTTCGAGACAATATCATTCGCACCGGTGTCTATTTATATGACCATATAGAGGCAGACCAATTGGTTGCTGTACTATACACTGATCGATATGATTAAATCTTGCTTTCATGATTCTTGGCACAAACGTACTGTGTTTCATTAAATTGATCAACTAACACGATGAAAAAAGTACTGCCACTCTTGTTAACATTACTTTTAGATTTAGCGTTGTAAATATTATTTACACATACCCTTACTTTGTTTAACCTTATTTGCCACTCCTTACTGCACATTACTAACTAATCATGAATGAATCAAGGAAATACTGTAGAAGTCTGCATGCGCATATAAGTCTAGGAACCACTTCTGATGACAGATTTATGCCATTAGGTTACGTACGTTCTTTTGCTAAAAAAGAAGAGCTAATTTTAACTGAGAAGTTAGACGGACAGAACAATTGCTTCAATAAAAGAGGCGTTTTTGCACGTTCTCACACTGCTCCTACTGAACACCCTTGGGACAAACCTATGCGTGAACGTTGGGAGTTAATTAAAAATGACCTTCATGAACTGGAAATATTTGGTGAGAACATGTACGGAATTCATTCTATTGCCTATAATCAATTAGAGTCTTTTTTCTATGTGTTTGCTGTTCGCGAAAAAGATAGATGGTTGAGTTGGGAAGAAGTGAAGTTTTATGCCAATCTGTTAGATTTCCCTACCGTTCCTGAGTTTACAATTTCAACTTCACTGCAAGATTTCACCAGTAGCTCTAAAGATGAAAATGTGATTTTAGATAATTGGCTAACAACCAATCTTGGAATGTCTTGGAAACGTTATGTAGAAACATCAGGAAAACTTGGAGGTTACGATCCCACAAATGGAAAAGCTTGTTGTGAAGGGTTTGTCATAAGAAATGCAGCCTCATTTTTAACTAATAATGGTGATCTTCTGGTACAAAGTAACGAGTTCGACAATCTATTTAAACTAGTAAGAGCTTCTCATGTTCAAACTGATGTGCACTGGACAAAAACTTGGAAACCCGCCAAACTAACTAATTACCATACCTACAAATGGTATGGGTATGAATTCCAACACAAGCAATGATTTGGAAATTTCCACAATACGATACACAACACCCTATTGATTGGGATGCAATAGAACATTCCTATGAATGGTTTAGAGAAATGAAAGGTGTTCAGCAAGATGCCGAATGGCATTCTGAAGGCGATGTATATGTTCATACTAAAATGGTTGTTGATGCACTAATTGCCTTACCAGAATTTGAAGATTTAACAGAGCAAGAAAAGCACATTTTAGTGACCAGTGCCTTACTGCATGATGTTGAAAAGCGATCTACCACAACAACCGAAGAAATCAATGGAAGAATAAGAATAGTATCTCCAAGGCATGCCAAAAAAGGGGAGTTTACAGCTAGAATGATTTTGTATAAAGACATTCCTACTCCATTTGAAATACGAGAACAGATTTGCAAATTAGTCAGGCTACATGGCTTACCTATATGGGCTATCCAGAAATCTAACCCCACTAAAGAAGTATTGTATGCAAGTCAGGTGGTTAACACCAGATTATTGACTCTTCTAGCAAAAGCAGACGTATTAGGAAGAATCTGTGCTGATACAGATGAGATACTCCTACGTATTGAACTCTTTAAAGAACTTTGCATAGAGAATAACTGCTATGGTACAAACTATTCATTCGGTTCAGATTATGGTAGATTTCTATATTTCAACAGATCAGAAATAGCACCTGATTATGTCCCTTTCAACGATTTGCTTTTTGAGGTAGCCGTGATGTGTGCGCTACCAGGAAGTGGAAAAGACACTTACATCCAAAAATACTTAGATATGCCTACCCTATCGTTAGATGATATTAGAAGAGAACACAAAATAGACCCAAAGGATAAGAAGAAAAACGGAAAAGCCATTCAACTTGGAAAGGAGAAAGCAAAAGAGTTCTTGAGAAAGAAACAGTCGTTTGTTTTTAATGCAACTAACATCACTAGCGATATGCGTAGTAAATGGATTTCATTGTTTTTAGAATACGAAGCACGTGTAAAGATTTATTACATAGAAGTGCCTTATAAAACCTTGGTTTCTCAAAATCACAATAGAGATTACAAAGTGCCTGAAAAGGTTTTAGAATCATTGATTCAAAAGCTTGAAATACCTACTCCAAAAGAATGCCACGAGCTAATTTTTAATGTTCATGAATAATTTGGTTTCGTATATCTCACCTCAGGCAGTTGAATATTTCATGCTTTTTATAACCTTACTATTTGTAAGTGGATCCTATGTTAAAGTCAAACTAATTGAAAACACAAATTCTTAGAGATTTATTAGAATTTGTCTTTTTAATCTAAAGATCTTTAAGAATAAGACTCACAAGTTCAATCCCCCTTTACAGAAGCACTTGAACCCGTATACTCCGAAAAAACCAGATTTACAATCTGTCAAGTCAGCCAATTACTCATTACTTCCAAATTTCAAAACCAAAAACTCTTACTTATAGCTTGGTTTTCATTGTGATTCCAGTGTTTATTCCTTATCAAAACCTGAGTAATTCAGCAACTCTATACAAACTCATAGTGCTGTTATAAGAAGCTTTTCCTATACAAAATACTCTCTCATTTTATCAAACTCATCCAATTCCCCATTTGATTCAAATAGGGATTCCCCTGAAGGTTAACGTTTTTTCATGCCTCAACTTTGTTCCATCAGTTTTTAAAAGCCTGATATGTTCACAAATAGTAACGGAAAAAACAATGGCAGATTCAACTAAAGTAAACGAACAAATTACGGACGCGGTAACACAAAGTAATGTAAAAGTATTGGGAGAATCTCCTGCTCAAGCAATGGGAAGTTTGTATCAGATAGCCGCCCAAGCTAATGGAATTGCCATGCAAAATGCCGTTTCTAATCAAAACAACCTAAACCAACTCAACCCTTCCATTGTAGCCAAGGCCATCAGTATGATCACTGGATAAATTTTAAACCATGGAAAGCAATACTTCACAACAAAATCAGGAGATGACAAATCAAGCAGTTCTACAGGCAAACGAACGTATAGACCCCTCGGTTATATTTATCAATGATCAAGTACTCAACGCTAAAGCAGAGCCATTTACTGGTAGTGCTAAACTCATTGCAGATCAGGCGGCAGCTATGATGTTACAAGATGTGAGAGGCTTTATGCAAGGCAGTCAGCAGATTTATATGCTCGCAACAGCTAAAGCCATTAGCAAAACCCTATCGCAGGATCCAACAGTTCGAGCAGCTGGAACAGAAGCACTAACTCAGATTTTCAGAACTCAGACCGAACTCACCAAGTTTACCGCCAATGTCGGAACTATAGCAGGAAAAATTACGCACGATTTTAACGATTCTAATGCTGGTTTTGAAGATCTAGAAAAGCTGTATCAAACAGCAGAAATAGTAGAAGATATTGAAGAAGATGCCTCTGAACAAACTAACCCAAATCAATAAGTAATAATTAATACATCTTAAAACCAACAATTATGTCACACAGACGCAATCAATTACGAAATGACCCTCCTTTCGCAGAGGAGTTTAAACCAGCTATCATTCTGGGTGGGCCTCGACTAGAAGAAATGGACAACAACGTATTTGTTGAACTGCAAAATGAGCGATTCAATGACTGTAGAGATCGTCTACTTTACATGGATGGCCCTAGCCAACTGAATGATGAAACACGTGATGTGTTTACCTTGGTAACAAAAGATCCTTCAGTAAAACCTATTGTACACCTAGTAGAAGCAGCTGATGTAAAAGAGAACTATGATCAAGCCTACGTGATTGAACCAGAAAATGGAGCAACAGGCATTGCTTTGGTACTTCTCAAAGAAACCAGAAATTCACACAGTGAGATATATGTCAACACATATTTTTTGCCTTTTTCTACGTTTTCCCAAATTGTAGTAGATCCATTAAGTAGCCCCATTCGGGTCAACGTGAAGCAAGACGCTAGGGTAAAATTACAAGTAACTGTACGACCTTCTGCAACCGGAGAAGCAACTTTCAAAACTCATGATACAGAGGTCAGGCTGCCTCAAACAAGTGAAGATGATATTGATAAGTTAAAAACTAAGCTACAATTTGAAACTGCCAAAGAAATAACGCATTTCGTTAGTCAATTGCTCAAGTTTGAACCAAGAGCAGAAATCACACACCAAACTCATTTACATCCTCAACTATTTTCAGCATCATTCATAGCTAACTCATGGTGGACACGCAATAGAAGAACATTGCTTACCGTATCTGTGGTAGGCAGCTTAGTAACTGCCACGATTGGAGCAGGCATTGTTATAGGAGGAATTGCAACAGGAGGAATTGGTTTAATTCCTGTTGCCGCTGCTGTAGGAGCCACCATAGGAGGAACAAGTGGAGTAATTAGAGGAATGGTAGGAACCCGCACTGCTGCAGAAGAACAGAGGAGAATTAGGGCTGGAAATGACGTTGTGAGAACTGGTGATATATATTCTGTCGTACATTTTGACGGGAATCAGAACCCATTACAATTCGGGTTCATTCAATTAGGACCTGGAATATGAAAACCTGCCCGCACTGTCATCAGGAACTAACTCCAGAAATAGAAGAACCAGAACAAAATGCTGAGGAATTACCTACGTCAACAGCATTGGTAGAAGAACCTGTAGAAAGAGCAACCAAAGAAGTCATCAAAGCGGTATTGGAACGCATACAACCGTTATTAGATAAACTCAAGGAAGCACACCCTGCACAACAAAACACCACAGCAGAACAGTCACTTTTCTCACCTGAACAACACCAGCTTCAAATGGAGCAAATACAACAAGCAGCTAAAGACCGAATGCAAAAACAAGAGCAACACTTGGCGGCCAAAATGCAAAAACTCCAGGCTAGATTTAGTAGACTATAACTAGTGTAAACCAAATTATTAACCTATAAACTCTTTAATTATGTCAGAAATATCATCTAAAGTTACAGATGCTGTGAGCCAAACAGATGTGAGTGTTGTAGCTCAATCACCCACAATCAATATGGGAACTACTTACCTAACGTCATCACATGCAACCGGGTTGATGTTTCAAAATGCTGTAGGCAATCAGCAACAGCAGTACAATTTGTTTCAAAGTGGAACAGCAAAACAAATCAGCAATCTATACCGCAAAAAGTCTATTCATGAAGCTCTTCGTTTAGCGCAGCAGCTTCAATCAGAAAGTTAAATCAAAGGCGGGGATCCGCACATTTATTAACCTGTGATGTGGTTTCAAAAAAGAATCATGAAACCCTCACTCAATAATCCATAAATTATGTCAGTTTCAGCTCAAATTACCGATGCAGTTACTCAATCTAATGTAAAAGTGGTAGCAGAATCGCCTGCAATGGCACTGAGTAATGTTTACCAAACAGCAGCTCATTCTACGGGCCTCATGTTCGAGAATGCGGTGAATGCACAAAACCAGCAAAACATACTTTCTCAAACAGCTACTACGCAAGGTATCATGCAAATTTACAGCTTAGATACCATAGCAGATGCCATTGCCATTGCTAGAATGTTAGAAGCTTCTGCTAACACTTAGACTTACTACCCTGGCTTCAAGATCTAATCCATAACAGTCAGGATTAAGTACAATATAACGGACGTCCATTTTGTACTCACAACCCTATCAAATTAGTAACGCATTAGCCATCTTTTTTTGATGACTAATCAAAATCCAATGTCTTATGTCAACTGTTTCAACAAAAATAACCGATGCGGTTACGCAATCTAATGT
>DIYR01000155.1 GCA_002429085.1 Flavobacteriales bacterium UBA6049 | reverse complement strand
ATGAAATATTTAATTGTATTATACAGAAAGGATGGGTATAATAAGACTACCGTCATGTATTATGAATTAGAGTAAAATAAAACAAGCCTCTTCTGATATCAGAAGAGGCTTGTTCATAGGAGTGATAAGGTATCTTACATCATACCAGGCATACCGCCCATAGGAGGCATACCACCAGCAGGAGCTGCTGGTTCATCAGATTTCTGTTCGGTAAGTACACATTCTGTAGTGAGTAGCATACCAGCAACAGAACTTGCATTTTCTAGAGCTACACGGGTAACTTTGGTAGGGTCTATAATGCCAGCTTCGTACATATTTACGTATTCATCGTCCTTAGCATTATATCCGAAGTCTTCTGTGCCTTCGTATACTTTGTTTACCACTACAGCACCTTCGCCTCCAGCATTCGATACGATCTGTCTCAATGGTTCTTCTATAGCCCTAGAGATGATAGCAATACCTGTTTTTTCATCGGCATTGGTAGTAGATACTGAGCTCAGAGCATCTTTGGCACGAAGAAGAGCTACACCTCCACCAGGTACTATACCTTCTTCTACCGCAGCACGGGTAGCGTGGAGAGCATCGTCTACTCTATCTTTTTTCTCTTTCATTTCAGTCTCTGTTGCAGCTCCAACTTTAATAACAGCAACACCGCCACTTAGTTTAGCAAGTCTTTCTTGTAATTTTTCTCTATCATAATCAGAAGTAGTATTTTCAATTTCTGCTTTTATTTGATTAACTCTATTTTCTACCATTGAAGTTTCACCTGTTCCATCAACGATAGTTGTATTATCTTTGTCAATTACAACTCTAGCAGCAGTTCCTAAGCAAGAGAATTCAGCAGTTTCAAGTTTCATTCCCATCTCTTCAGCGATAACTGTACCATTTGTTAAAATAGCAATATCTTCCAACATTGCTTTTCTTCTATCACCAAATCCTGGAGCTTTAACAGCAGCAATTTTTAAACCACCACGTAGTTTGTTTACAACCAAAGTAGCCAATGCTTGTCCATCAACGTCTTCAGCAATAATTAATAAAGGTTTTCCAGATTGAGCTACTGGCTCAAGAATTGGAAGAATCTCTTGAAGGTTCGAAATCTTCTTATCAAACAATAAGATGTATGGGTTCTCTAGATCCGCAATCATCTTATCTGTATTTGTAACGAAGTATGGAGAAAGGTAACCTCTGTCGAACTGCATACCTTCTACTGTTTTAACTTCAGTTTCAGTTCCTTTAGCCTCTTCAACAGTAATTACACCATCGTTACCTACAACCTTCATCGCTTCAGCGATTAAAGAACCAATAGTATTATCATTATTAGCAGAAATGGTAGCAACTTGCTCAATCTTGCTGTTGTCTTCACCCACTTCTTGCTTCATACCGTTTAATCCAGTAATTACAGAAGCAACTGCTTTATCGATACCACGCTTTAAATCCATTGGGTTTGCACCAGCAGCAACGTTTTTTAAACCAGTTGTAATCATGCTTTGTGCAAGAACAGTAGCAGTTGTCGTACCGTCACCAGCAACATCAGCAGTTTTAGAAGCTACTTCTTTTACCATTTGCGCACCCATGTTTGCAATTGGGTCTTCTAATTCTACTTCTTTCGCTACAGAAACACCATCTTTAGTTACTTGAGGTGCACCGAATTTCTTATCAATAACAACGTTTCTTCCTTTAGGACCTAACGTTACTTTTACAGCGTTTGCTAATGCATCAACACCAGCTTTCAACTGATCTCTTGCTTCAATATCAAATTTGATCTCTTTAGCCATTTTATGCTATTTTAAAATTGTGGGTTAGACAATTGCGAAAATGTCCGATTCGCGCATGATTAAAACATCTTTACCTTCAACTGTAAGTTCAGTACCGCTGTACTTACCATACAATACAGTGTCACCGACTTTAACTGTCATTGGCTCTTCTGGTTTACCGTTTCCTACAGCTAATACAGTTCCTCTTTGAGGTTTTTCTTTTGCTGTATCTGGAATAATAATTCCGCTTGCGGTTTTTTCTTCAGCAGCTGCTGGCTCTACTACCACGCGATCTGCTAGTGGTTTGATGTTTAATTCAGCCATATTATTGAGTTTTAATTTTTGAACTGATGTCTTGCTCTTGGCAGTTATTGTGCCAATGGATAGAGTTCTATCATTTTGGCAGACTTTTTAAAAAGTATGACACAAAAAAAAATGTCAGCACTGAAACAGGCTGACATTTTGATATCAAATAATCGTTAGTTCTTATTCTTCATCGAACAAATCTGTAGCATCACTGCCACCACCAACAGGTGCAACAGGTTGAGATGAAGGAGCTGATTCAATACTTTGTTCTAAAGCGCCATCGCTATCAGGTGCAATTCCTGGAGTTGTTTTGTCTGCCAATGAAACAGAAGCAATACTCAATACCATCAATGCGACAACTAATCCCCAAGTAGATTTTTCTAAAAAATCTGTTGTACGTTGTACACCTCCTAATTGTTGTGCACCACTGAATCCAGCAGCTAACCCACCACCTTTAGGATTTTGAACTAAAACTACTAGTGCAAGTAGAATACAAACAATTACAATCAATATAGTTAATAGCGCGCTCATGCTTTATTGTCTTTGGTAGAGTCTTTCAGCTCTAAAATTCGGGCGGCAAAGTAATTCTTTTTTTTGGGATATTTCAAGATTAATTGTTCGTAGATCTTGATTGCCCTCGGAATATTCCCTTGTTTCTCGTAAACCTTTGCAAGTGTTTCAGTTACAAAGTCTTCGTGTTCAACTAAGCTCAATTTTGCTATGTCAGCAGGTTTAAACATCGTTGATCTATTAGGTTTAGAGATTTGTGGATTATCAGATATAAAGCGATCAATTAATGCTGATCTTTCTTTTTGTTTGCTTGGTTTGGTTTTCTCTTCTGACAGCCCATTTAACTTACTTAACCAAGTGCTGAATGATTGTTTTCCAGCTTGTCGTAAAAGTTGGTTGTCAGTTTCAATTTCCTCTGTAGTTGGCTCGGGAGTTGATTCTTCATTAGGAAGAGCTGGGGCGGCAGCCATCGCATGTTTTAAAATTTCTAATTCAAGTTCATCAACTCGTTTGGTTTGCTTAGGTCCTCCAAGACTAGTAATCGGAATAGCACTAAAAGTAACTTCAGTAGTTTCTTCAGTTATTGGGTTAGCTTCTTCTTCAGTTTTTAACTCTTCAACCTGAATTAACTCCTCAGCAGTTTGTCTTTCTATTTCTTCAATCTGTTTTCGAAGAGGTTGCTGAAAAATCAACTCATACAAATAAGTGCGATCTATACATTGAGCTGCAGTGAATCTAAGAGTGGATTTGTAGGAAGGATCATCCTGTTCATGAAGAATTTTGGTTCTCCATAGATGAGCCGGTTGAAAAAACGGAAAGTGATAAACAAGATCGTTTATTTCATCCAAAGTCCATTCACTCAATAAGGAAGGATCTTTTAACGTTGATATGATTTTTTCAGATCGTATCACTACCAGTTTCCAATTGCTCTAGATAAAATATCCTGTGTTAACTGATCGTTGATTTCTTGAGTCAACTGAGATTCTACTTGGGTCAGCTGTAATGATGAATTATAGTCAACAAATCGGCTGAATCGTTGCTCAAAGTTTTGAGATTCATCTAACATGTTTACAAATCGAACGTTCACCGTAATGGTTAAACGGTTTTGAGCTGCTTGGTCAGTAGACTGAATAGCCGTTGGAGCATTCGTGTACCCTACAACTTCTCCCTCAAACTGTAATTCACCACCTCTATTAATGAGCTCCATACTTGTTTGTTGAATGAAAATATCTTTTAGCGCTTCTGTAAATTCTTGACTGTAAGTAGGAGGGGCTAAAGCCGCATTTCCACTAATCGGAAAATATTGGATGCTAACAGTTTTTGCATCCGTACTAATTCCAGTGAAACTGTAGTTAACGCTGCAGCTTATAGCTACACTTATGATAACTAGAAATGAAAATACGCGTGTCATCATCCTAATTCGTATTCTTTAATTTTTCTGTAAAGTGTACGTTCACTAATTCCTAACTCTTTAGCAGCAGCCCTTCGTTTACCATTGTATTTGTCAAGAGCTTTTTCAATCAGTTCTTTCTCTTTGTCAGCAATACTTAGGGACTCAATCACTTCTTCATGATTATCAACCTCGTGGTAGTACATTTCGTTTACACCATTGTCAACAGAAGTTGGTGTTTGAACTATTGGATTTGCTTGATAGTGACGTGCAGGGGCAAGAGATGGATCTGTTGGACCAGCAGGTAATAAATGTTGAATTTGGTTTGCCTCTTGATCAATATCTCCTTTGCCTTGAATCATATCGCTCAGAACTTTCTTCAATTGTGAAACATCATTCTGCAATTCGAATACCACTTTCCACAAAAGTTCTCGTTCACTCATATTTTGTGGATTGTCCACATCAATTGGAGCAGGAAAATTGGTTTCAGCGTAATCCGGTAAATAGGTTAATAATCTACTTGCTAAAATGTTTCTTTCTGTTTCTAGTATAGATAACTGTTCGGTAATATTTCGTAATTGACGAATGTTACCAGGCCAATAATAATTCTCTAAAGCGGCTATGGCATCATCTGACAACCTAACTGCTGGCATATGATATTTTTCAGCAAAATCGTAAGCGAACTTGCGGAATAACAAATGGACATCTCCGCTCCTAGATCGTAAGGCTGGAAGTGAAATTGGCACCGTATTTAATCGGTAGTACAAATCTTCACGAAACTTCCCTTGCTCAATAGCTTTTGGAATATTCACGTTCGTGGCCGCTACAATTCTAACATCTGTTTTCTGAATAGTTGAAGCACCAACTTTAATGTACTCTCCATCTTCTAGAACTCGTAGTAACTTAACCTGAGTTTCCATTGGCATTTCTGCTACTTCATCTAAAAATATCGTTCCACCATTGGCTTCTTCAAAATATCCTTTGCGTTCTCCAGTAGCTCCTGTAAAAGATCCTTTTACATGTCCGAATAACTCTGAGTCCATTGTTCCCGCTGGGATGGCACCACAGTTTACTGCAATGTACTTATTGTGTTTGCGAGCACTGTAAGCATGAATGATTTTAGGGATGTTTTCTTTCCCAACTCCACTCTCGCCAGTAACTAGTACAGATAGATCAGTAGTGGCTACTCGTGATGCTGTTTCGAGCGCTCTATTCAATCCATCATCGTTACCAATGATGCCAAAACGTGCTTTGATTGATTGAATGTCTGTCATAGATTAAGCAGGTATCACTTCTTTAGAGACTACCTCTCCTAAAAGAGTAGCAGATGTGCAATCAGTAACTTTTACGTGCGCATATTCACCTGCTTTTAAATTTCCTTTAGGGAAGATAATCATGGTGTTTTGAGAATTACGTCCACATAAGTGTTCATCAGACCTTTTAGAAGTTCCTTCAATCAATACCTCAAAAGTCTTTCCTACATTCTTTTGATTGTGTTCTAGAGAATGTGACATCTGCAGATCTATGATTTCGGTTAACCTGCGAGTTTTTACTTCTTCAGGAATATCATCTTCAAACTTACGTTCAGCAAGTGTTCTTGGTCGCTCGGAGTATTTGAACATATATGCAAAGTCGTATTTTACTTCTTTCATCAAGCTAATTGTTTCTTGATGTTGTTCCTCTGTTTCTCCGCAAAAACCAGCAATTACATCAGTAGAAATAGCACAATCTGGAATAATACGGTGAATCGCATCAATTCTATTTAAGTACCACTCACGAGTGTAAGTTCTGTTCATTCGCTCTAACACCTCGGTGTTTCCGCTTTGTACAGGCAAATGAATGTATTTACAAATGTTGTGATATGCCGCCATAGTGTGAAGCACATCGTCTGTCATGTCTTTAGGATGAGATGTAGAGAAACGAATTCTAAGTTCTGGTGAAACTTTTGCAACCATTTCTAATAATTGAGCGAAGTTTACTGTTGGTTTGGCTTCATCTTTAATACGTCCTTTACTGGACATGTTCCAACGGTACGAGTCAACGTTTTGCCCTAATAAAGTAACCTCTCTAAAACCTTGGTTGAATAGCTCGGTTGCTTCTTCTACAATTGATTCTGGATTTCTACTTCTTTCTCGACCTCTAGTAAAAGGTACAACACAGAAAGAGCACATATTATCACACCCTCTCATAATTGAGATAAATGCAGTGACACCATTTTGCCCTAGTCGAATTGGTTTAATATCAGCATATGTTTCTTCTCTTGAAAGAAGAACATTTACCGCTTTACGTCCGTCATCTACTTCATCAATAAGACTTGGTAAATCTCTGTAAGCATCTGGACCAGCAACAAGGTCAACTAGCTTTTCTTCTTCTAGTAGCTGTTTTTTGAGTCTTTCAGCCATACAACCTAATACTCCAACTACTAAGTTTGGGTTGTCTTCTTTGTTGCGTTTAAAATGTGTCAGTCTATTACGTACACGCTGTTCGGCATTGTCGCGAATCGAACATGTGTTTAATAGAACAACATCTGCTTCTTCTAAGTTTTTGGTCGTACTGTAGCCTTCATTGGCAAGGATGGATGCTACAACCTCGCTATCCGCAAAATTCATTTGGCATCCATAACTCTCAAGGTATAACTTCTTCGAACCTTCAGTTTCTACCTTATCCAACAAAGTTGCTGAACCTTGTAAACTATCATCAATCACTTTATCTCCTTCGTGCAGTCCTTCCATGATTCCTTAATTGATTGGCCTGCAAAAGTAGATAAAAATAGAGGTGGGGTGTCAAAATGACATGCGTGAACACTCATGAGATGAAAAGGTTAATTATGTAGAGTCACATACACTCTAATTGATATTGTATTACTTTGCCCGACCAAGAATTTCGATTTCTGGGTACAAAATAGAAGTAGCGCACATGGATTTAGTCATTGTCGAGTCACCAGCAAAAGCCAAAACCATAGAAGGTTATCTTGGAAAAGATTTCGTTGTAAAGTCTAGTTATGGACATGTCCGAGATCTCGAAAAGAAGGGGTTAGCAATTGACATTGAAGAAGGATTTAGACCTCATTATGCAGTAATGCCTGATAAGAAAAAGGTGATTGCTGAGTTAAAATCGTTGGTGAAAAAATCTGATACGGTTTGGCTAGCAACGGATGAGGATCGTGAGGGAGAAGCTATTAGTTGGCATTTGGCAGAAGTGCTCGATTTAGCGAAAAAGAATACGAAGAGGATCGTATTTAATGAGATTACCAAGCCTGCAATTACACGTGCTATTGAAAATCCGAGAACAATTAATACAGACTTGGTTAATGCGCAACAAGCGAGACGTATCTTAGACAGACTGGTAGGTTTTGAGTTATCTCCAGTACTCTGGAAAAAAGTGAAACCTTCTTTAAGTGCAGGGCGAGTTCAATCTGTTACTGTTCGTTTGATTGTTGAACGTGAACGAGAGATTCAAGCATTCAATGCTACATCAGCATTTAGAGTAGTAGCTGTCTTCAAAGATGAGAACGGAAAATCAATCAAGGCTGAATTAAACAAGCGTTTTGCAACAGTAGAAGAAGCTCGTGATTTCGTAAAGAAATGTCAGGATGCTCAATTTACAGTTGAGAGTTTAACTAAAAAGCCAGCTAAACGGACTCCAGCAGCTCCGTTTACTACTTCTACACTCCAGCAGGAAGCTGCAAGAAAACTTGGTTTTTCTGTTACTCAAACCATGGTAGTTGCACAGCGGTTATATGAAGCTGGAAAGATTACATATATGAGAACTGATAGCACCAATTTAAGTGATACAGCAATTGGCGCAAGTAAAGAGGTGATACCTTCAATGTTCGGTTCGGAGTACTTGAAGAACAGAACGTATTCTAAAAAGTCAAAAGGTGCTCAAGAGGCTCACGAAGCAATTCGGCCAACTAATTTAGGAGTTTCAGAAGTTAGCGGTGAGCGCAACGAGATGAGGCTGTATGATCTTATCTGGAAGAGAACTTTGGCTACGCAAATGGCAGATGCGCAGTTAGAGCGCACTACCTTAACCATTGGAGTTTCGAATTCTGAAGAAAAGTTTGTAGCAAAAGGTGAAGTAATTAAGTTCGATGGTTTCTTGAAGCTTTATGTTGAATCAACGGATGATGATCTAGAAGAAGATGAGGATTCAGGATTGATTCCACCAGTGAAGGAAGGTATGATGTTGAATATGAATGAGCTTACAGCAACCGAGCGATTCTCAAATCACCCTCCTAGATATACTGAAGCTAGTTTAGTAAAGAAATTAGAGGAGTTAGGAATAGGTAGACCATCAACGTATGCGCCCACTATTACTACGATTCAAAAAAGAGGTTACGTAGAGAAAAAAGAGCCAGAAGGGACTCCTCGTAATTACATCCAAATTCATCTTGAGAATAGCGAGGTGAAAGAGGACGTTAAAACAGAAATCACAGGTCGTGAAAGGAATAAGTTATGGCCGACAGATATAGGTGTAGTTGTAAATGATTTTTTGACTGATCACTTTGACAGAGTCCTCGATTACAACTTTACGGCAAGCGTAGAAAAAGAGTTTGATGAAATAGCCCAAGGTCAGAAGGAATGGAACAAGATGATCGAAACCTTCTACGGTTCGTTCCATAAAAACGTTGAGCATACTCTGGAAACGTCAGAAAGAGCTACTGGTGAACGTAAACTAGGTGAGGAGCCAGGAACAGGTAAACCAGTTATCGCTCGTATAGGTCGTTTTGGTCCAATGGTTCAAATAGGCGAAACTTCAGAAGAAGAGAAGCCGAGATTTGCTTCCCTAAGAAAAGATCAAAGTATACAAGATATCACTTTAGAAGCTGCTCTTGAGTTGTTTAAACTTCCTCGTGATTTAGGTGAATTTGAAGGTAAAAAGGTTTCAGCGGCTATAGGCAGGTTTGGTCCTTATGTTCGTCATGATGGTGCTTTCGTATCTATTAAGAAAGATACTGGTGACGATGTAATGACAATTGATCTTGCTCGTGCAATAGAGTTAATTGAGCAGAAAAGAAAAGATGATGCGGCTAAGATTATCAAGCTTTTCCCGGAAAATGAAGAAATCCAAATTTTGAAAGGAAGATGGGGGCCTTATATTAAAGCTGGGAAGCAGAATGTGAAAATCCCAAAAGATAAAGATGCAGAATCACTTACCCTTGAAGAGTGTCTGGCATTAGCTGAGGCCGCCCCAAAAAAGAAAACGAAGTCTCGAAAGAAGTAATGGAAATAGGTTTCTACTTTCAATCCTTAGACTTTAGTTCAGAAGACTTTCTGAAAGGTCAGTTAGGCTCAATAGCTCAGCTGCACACAGAAAATTCTATCCCAGATTTAGATTCAAATGAAACTTGTTTAGTCATCATTGGTGTTCAAGAAGAGCGTGGAGCTGTAAACAATCAAGGTTGTGCCACTGGGCCAGATTTGATCCGGAAGTGGTTCTATAGTTTATATGCTCAGCCTTACTTTAATACACCAATTGTTGACCTTGGTAATATATTGGAAGGAGAATCGATAGACGATTCATACCATGCGGTTAGTGCAGTATGCGCATACCTATTAAAAAGAAACCATATCCCAGTACTGTTAGGTGGTTCTCAAGACTTAACATACGCTAACTACTTAGCATATGAAGATCTCGAGCAAGTAGTGAATTTGCTTACAGTAGATCGAAAGTTTGACTTTGGGGAGAATCTACAAGAACAAATGACGGCAGATACTTACCTAAGTCATATATTATTACATCAGCCAAACTATTTGTTTAATTACGCTAACCTTGGTTATCAATCTTATTTTGTAGCACCAGATACCATTGACTTGATGGATCAGTTACATTTTGATCATGCGCGCTTAGGCTTCTTGCGAGAAGATATTACTAGAGTTGAGCCTTTAGTAAGAAACGTAGATATGATTAGTGTAGATGTTACAGCGATTCGACATTCTGATGCTCCAGGCTCTGGGAATAGTACACCAAATGGGCTTACAGGAGAAGAGGTTTGTCGTATAATGCGATATGCAGGAATTAGTGATAAAGCTAGTTCTATAGGCTTCTTTGAATACAATCCATTTCAAGATGATAGCCAGCAAACGGCACAGCTGGTAGCACAAATGTTATGGTACTTTTTAGACGGAGTTTCTAGCAGAAAGGGTGATATGCCATCCGATCGGGATAATAATTACGTGCGATATAGGGTTAGAGTATCTTCTGAGAAAGAAGACTTATTATTCTACAAAAGTTTAAAAAGTGATAGATGGTGGCTAAAGGTTCCTTTTCCAGGAAGAAAGAGTAACGAGTACAAGCGGCACCAATTAGTGCCTTGTTCTTATGAAGACTATTTAGTTGCTTGCGAAGACGAAGTTCCAGATTTGTGGCTAAGAACTTATCAAAAATTTTTGTAAAAAACCACGATTTTTCAGTTTGAAAATCCACAGTACGAACAGCTCAATTGTGGATAAAATTTTTGCTCGTTCAAATATTTATCTATTTTAGCGAGGCTAATTTAAAGAGAGCTGTATAAAATTATACCCGGTTCCTATGAAGAGACTATTACTTGGACTATTTCTAATTACTTCTGTTTCGACTGTGTTTGGTCAGCAAGATCCACAGTTTACACAGAATTATTTCAATCGGTTATTTTGGAATCCTGCATATGCAGGGAGTACAGGTAACATCTGTGCTACCGTTGTAGGACGTCAACAATGGGTTGGTTTCGATGGAAAGCCAGAATCATATCTGTTCTCAGCTCATGGAGCATTTAAAGACCCTCTGCTAGGATGGGATCATGGGGCTGGTTTATCTGTTTTGTCTGATAAACTAGGGCAAGAGCAAACCTTGAATATTAAGGTGCATTATGCTTTACATAAAAAACTTGGTCCAGGAACTTTAAGTGGTGGGTTTACTCTAGGGATGATCCAAAAAACAATTGGTAGTGATTGGGATGCTGTAGATGACTTTCAAACAGACCCTTCAATTCCAGATAACGGGGCAAAAGATCTAGGTTTCGATATGGACTTTGGTCTGTATTACCGTATTCCAAAGAAGATGTTCGTAGGAGCTTCTTTGACTCATATTACAGGTTCAGAATTAAGTGATACGGATGAAGCCGCAACTGGAGTTCAGGGTGCAGCGCCTATCGATTTTGGATATGGCGTAGCTAGACACCTTTATATTATGGGAGGTACTGAACATGTTATCTCTTCAAATGGTGATTGGGTTATTAAACCAAATGCGTTTGTTAGAACAGATTTGGTTAGTGCTACATTCGATGTAGGTGCGATTGTAGAGTACCAAACAAAGTTTTGGGGAGGATTGAATTATAGATTGCAGGATGCCATTGCTCCAATGGCAGGTGTAAATTTACCAATGCCTGGTACAGGTATTGGTGGAGGAAATCTACGAGTTGGATATTCTTATGATGTTACTACATCTCAGTTAAGAAAATACAGTTCTGGATCTCATGAAATCCTTGTGAGTTACTGTTTTGGACTTTCTCCAAAAATCAAAGCTCAGCGTCACGGAACAGTTCGTTTCTTGTGACATAACAATAATTACAACCTAAAAACCGTTAACAAAGACCAGTTCAATTGCTTGGTTATATTTGTGGATTAAAATCTCAAAGCATGAGAAGAATACTCTTTTTTGTATTACTTACTTCGGTAATGGCAAGTTGTGGTACTCGAGATACAGGTCAACTGACAGGTGTGCTAGATAGACCAGCTTGGTATGACATCGATCCTTATGGAACAGTATATGTCCCGATGGGAAGTTTCGTGATGGGTGAGAATGATCAAGATGTTCCATATGCACATGTTTCGCGTGCAAAAACTGTTTCGATTCAGGCTTTCTACATGGACGAAACCGAGATTACAAATAACGAATATCGTCAGTTTGTTAATTGGGTAAGAGATTCAATTGCCTTGACTCTTTTAGCAGATGTAGATGAAGAGGAATTTCTGGTTCTAGAAGATCAATATGGTAGAGAATTAGATGAACCATATTTGAATTGGTATGCCGAAATTCCTTGGGAAACGGATGATGAAGATATTACAGACGCATTAGAGCCTATGTTCTATTCCGCATCGGAAAGATATTTTGGGATGAAGCAAATCGATACTAGAAAACTTAGGTATGAGTATTCTTGGATTGATTATAGAATGGCCGCTGCAAAAGGAAGAGAAAGACATGAATTTGGTGAGCCAGAAGGGTTAGATCGTTCAAGCTTTATCAAAAGAGATGAGATTTTAGTATACCCAGATACGCTTTGTTGGGTAGCGGACTTTTCTTATTCGTTTAACGAGCCAATGTCTAACTCATATTTCTGGCATCCTGCTTATGATGATTA
>DIYR01000103.1 GCA_002429085.1 Flavobacteriales bacterium UBA6049 | reverse complement strand
CTCGCTTTGCACACTCAGATCACCTTGAAAGAGAGCGCGATCAATTATCAGCACGGACGGGTGCTCTATAGTGTTCTATCTGATTATATAAAAAATGTAGCCACCTCCTCTCAGCTCACTATTTTAGAAACGGGGACGGCTCGGGGCTTTTCCTCCACCTGTATGGCAAAGGCAATGCAGGATCATAATGGGGTTGGCAAAATTTTTACTTTTGATCTTCTGCCTCATGAAAAGCCAATCTATTGGAAATCTGTTGATGACTTTGAAGGCAAGAAAACGCGTCGCGAGCTACTTAGCCCATGGAAAGAAGCTGTCGATAACCATGTTATTTTCGTTGAAGGTGATACGCGTATAAGATTAACTGAATTCTGCCCAGGACGAGTTCACTTTGCCTTTCTGGATGGCGGTCATACGTTTGAACATGTCTCCCGAGAATTCAAGCTGGTTGCCCGCTATCAAAAGTCCAGGGATATCGTTGTCTTTGATGATTATAGCCCTAACCAGTTCCCGGGTCTCGTTTCTTCGGTGGACCAGCTCTGTGTAGAATTAGGCTATGACTTGCAGGTAGTCCAAGCAAATGATAAGCGTGGTTATGCCATCACGCGTAAAATATAAAAAAGATATGAGTATTTTCACTCATTGCTTTACCGATCAATGATAGGTACCATGTATGGAAAAGTTGAAAAACTCTAAACTTCTATATACAGACGAAATTCGTGAACTTCAACATGAATATTATACGCGTTATTACCGCGACACACTGGGATTACCAAATTACAGCGTGAATATTACTGCCCGTTTAAATGAAGAAGAGAATGATGAAATTCGGCTTAAAGATATTCTAGACGCTTCCCCTGTTGTCTCTGGTAAAGTGCTCATTATAGGCGTGGGAACAGGCAGTATCATTCCTGGCTTAATGAATGCAGGATTCTCTGAGATTCATGGCATTGAACCGGACAGTAATGCATTGGAAATTACACGCCTGAAAGCACAGGAACTAGGTCTCTCACCAGAAAATTTCACCAATGGTGTGGCCGAAAAACTTAAATTCAACGACGAAGAGTTTGACTTTATTTATTGCTTTACTGTCATTGAACATGTGCAAGACATTAAGGAATCCATGGCTGAAATGTGGCGTGTGACCAAAAAGTCCGGCGTGATCTATCTTGCAACTAATAACTGGAATTACCCTTATGAAGGTCACTATAAGGTTGTTGGACCTACATTCTTAGGGAAACAGACCTTTAACCTCTACTTGAAATTAAGAGGTCGTCCGACTAGCTATCTGATGAAGCATGTTGCCTTCCTGACACCTCGAAAAATGGAGAAAATCTTCGCCTCTTATCAGGACATGATTTGCCTGCGCCAAGCTGCTTGTGATATCGCCCCTATTGCACCACCAAAATCCATTAAGTCTCTATTGCGATATCTCTATGAGGTGATATTCAAGTCTGTTTTCCGATTAGAGAAAAATTTGAATTATTACCTCATAAAGCGTCGCGATGTTACAGTTTCAACGAGTGAATCGAGCAAAAAATGAGCGGGCCACGTATTACATTTCGCAGGCAATATGTCGATCAATTTCTCAACCGATATAAATCAAGTTATGCTGGAAAACTGTTAGATATCGGCGGAGAGAGAGAGGACAATCGGAGCGATTTCCAACCACCGATGGATCAGGTCGATAATTGGATATATTTAAATTGTGATCCACAGTCAGGTCCAGATATCATCTCTGATGCAGCGAAACTTCCCTTCAAAGCTAATGAATGTGATTGGTTTTTGCTCACAGAGGTATTAGAGCATGTTGAAGATCCAGCAGCGGTTCTGCAAGAAGCATATCGTACTCTCAAAACAGGTGGGTCAGGCTTGATTACCATGCCGTTTTTATATCAGGTTCATGCAGACCCCCATGATTATAACCGTTGGACACAACAAAAACTAAAACGCGAGCTAGAACAAGCTGGCTTCACCATCATTGAACTTTCACCGCAAGGCGGTGTAGTTGCTGTAATCCATGATTTGATACGCGCCCATCTATATCGCAGCTATGCGGATGGGAATATCAAATTGCGTATTGGCTTAAAGTTACTCAAGATATTTGGCGGCTGCTTTCAATATCTAGAAAAGAAACAGAACCGATCACAATCCTGGATCACAACAGGTTGGGGTTGTGTGGTAACAAAATGATAAAGCATATTCTCAGCCCAAAATTCAAAGCATCAATACGTGAACTGCTCACCACATGTAAAAGATCTAAGTATCTTTTTCGATATATTAGTGATTGCCAAGGGCAGGCCAAACAGAAAGTCGTCTACGTCGTAGAAGATGCTAACTGGTCCATTCAATGGGATGGAATTAATATCACAAAAAGATTACGTGAGATTGGTTTTGAGGCTTCCTTAGACACACATCCATCTTTCTACAGTAAGAGAATCCTTAGTTTCGGCTCAGCCAATGTATTCTATAACTTCATGTCCAAAGGACTTCTTAAACGAAATAAGGTTGTGCTCACCTACTTTCATGGTGATTTTGGCATCTCAGACGATATGGATGAACAGCTAAATTTTGTGCTTGCGCATAAAGATAATCTCTCCGCCTTGATTTTGGCAAATACAACTATGCGAGAGCGCTTCATCCAATGGGGATTTGATCCGTCAAAAGTGAACTTAATCCCCTTAGGCGTAAATGTAGAACGCTTTGCGCCAGAACAGGATGCACCCGCAGCGCGATCTCAAAAGAGACGAAAGCTTGGTGTTCCTGAAGACGCCTTTGTTATAGGCTCTTTTCAAAAGGACGGTTCTGGTTGGGGAGAAGGGCTAACACCTAAACTTATAAAAGGCCCTGATATCTTTCTGGATGTATTGGCAAAATTACCAAACAAAGAAAATCTGTTTTGCTTGCTCTCGGGGCCCTCTCGTGGGTATGTAAAAGCAGGCCTTGACAAATTAGGTATTGCTTACAAGCATTTTTATTTTGACGACCCCGATGATGTTGCTGATTTATACGCCGTAACAGATACTTATCTTGTCACCTCCCGCGAAGAAGGTGGCCCAAAGGCTGTCTTAGAAGCAATGGCCTCAGGTGTGCCGCTAGTGACTACAAAAGTTGGTATGGCCGTTGATATAATTCAACATGAAATCAATGGTATGATGGTTGAAGTGAATGATGTGGAGGGGCTTGTCGACGCGGTCACTCAGCTTCGCACCGACAGTAACCTGGGGAGACGCTTAAGTCACCAAGCTAGTCAAGATATATTAGCTTTTGACTGGGATAAAGTTGCTGAAGAATATGCAAACTTATACAATAGAATCATAGGGATAAAAGATGCCAGAGACTGACATATTATTGGTGACCGGCGGGGCTGGCTATATTGGTAGTCACACAGTTTATGCCCTGTTGGATCAAGGCTACCATGTTGTTATTCTCGACAATCTTTCTACAGGCTATGAAGAGAATATCGCCCCAGATGCAACTTTCATCAAGGGGGACATCAGTGATAGCGCTAAAGTCAGCCGTATCATTCGCGACCATGGTATCACGGCCATATTGCATTTTGCTGGCTCCATTATTGTCCCAGAGTCGATACAAGACCCCCTCTCCTATTATAAAAATAATGTTTCCCACAGCATCTCATTGATCTCGACCTGTATAAAAGAAAATATTCGTTCATTTATCTTCTCATCAACTGCCGCTGTTTATCAAAACCAACCAGATCATCCGGTCACAGAAAAAGACGTGCTTAACCCCAGCTCTCCTTATGGGCATTCCAAACTGATGATTGAGAATGTTTTGATGGATTGTGCCAAAGCCTATGATTTCACCTATGGAATTCTAAGATATTTCAATGTCGCCGGTGCAGATGAAAGCCTGCGCTCTGGACAAAGAACACACCAAACAACCCACTTAATTCGCAATGCTGTACAAGCGGGCTTAGGGATCCAGTCCGAGTTCAAGATATTTGGTACAGATTACAACACCCAAGATGGCACTTGTGTGCGTGACTTCATCCACGTCTCCGATCTAGCTGAAGCACATGTCCATGTCCTACAGTCCATTTTAAAAGATAGACAGAGTACCTTGGTGAATTGTGGCTATGGAAATGGCTATTCGGTTCTTGAGGTCCTAGAACAGGTACAAAAAGCTTTAAATGTCTCTATCCATGTACAAAACGCACCGCGCCGGGATGGTGATATTCCCAAGGTTATCGCAGATTCTAGCAAGTTAAGAAACCAATTAGGGTGGCGACCACATAACGAAAGCTTAAAGCTAATCATAGATAGCTCCATCGCCTGGGAAAAACAATTATTGGCCAACAAGTGAGGTGGTCCTGTTTGTTTGGACAGTTTAGCTGAAGTTAAGCTACTCTTTTATGTTTTATGCAGCCTGTTCTTGGTTTTGTGCTTCATCTCGCAGGGCGTAGCCCAAGGGATGAGGCACAGACGTGCGAAGACGTTGATAAATGGCCTTTATACCCATCAAGCACATCAGCTCAAGGTTTAACCCACTTTCGCCCGTAGGATCATAATACCAATCAGAGCGACTGATACTGAGCAAGTGGTATTGGGCAGAAATACTCAGCTCAGTATTACCATCAACCTAAACAGCGTTATCTGGTACAGACCCTAATATTATAGTTATTCCAGATATCTACGGCCTTTAATCATAAAATCTTCTACAGTATTTAAATCATAATTCATTAAAAGATCTAAAGAGGAAAGATGGCTCACGAAGTCAGGCCAGTTCTGCGTGTATTGCATACTCTCATATGTGTGGTATTTTACTTCAATTCCTGCTTCTAAGAAAAGGTGTTCTTCAAGATAATCTTTGCCGAAAGGACCTGATAAATATGTTGTTGCATTGATTTTTTTACAGATTTCAAGGACCATCTCTGATTTTGAGGATGTAACATTCATTGTTGAACTCAGCACTTTCTCGCGCTTGCAATTAAGAATTCCAGCTAACATATCATTAAGAGTCATGATGATTGGTAGGAAGGTACTCTCGTCATTGGTAGTCAAGATTTCTTCAAGCATTGGCATGAGTATATTGAAATTTAGAGCCTTGGCATAATTAGCTTGGATTGATTTTAAATGTTTGGAACACCATTTATTTTGATTTGCAACAGATAGCTGATTAATAGGTAAATTATTAAACTTACCCTTTGTAGCTAGCGGAATTGTTAACCACATTTGACCTTGTGGTGTGCGAATTTTATTACGGTTCACAAAGCTGTTTTTTTCAAATTGTACGTGATCCAGAATAACATGGATATCACTTGCATGAATTCGATCGAAATAACCTAGCCAGGGTAAATAAGCTGGTTGATTAATAGAGACAATCATGAATTCATACCTGCTCTTTATACATATAAATTGTAAAGTCTCTAGTGTGATAATCGTGTCGTAAGGTTACATAAGGAGTCAAAGATTTACAAAATTTCAATGTTTTAACTGGATCAGCATAAAACTCTCCCTCGACAGGGTCCTCGCACCAAAGGCTAAGCGAGTTAAAAGCGACCGCTTGATTTGTAATAGTGAACATTCGAGCTATTAAAGTTTTCATTGTTTCCCAAGCATTCTCTCCTAACAGATAAAAAATACCATTAGCTGTAACTAAGTCGTATTGGCTGGTAATATCTTCTTTTAGAATATCTATGCAGCGCAAATTTAGATTAGGATATTTCTTCTTTGCTAAAGTTATCATACCTTCCGTAATGTCTATACCATCATAACTTATATCTTTGTTTGCACTCTTGAGGAATGCTGAGAAGTCGGCAAGGCCACAGCCTACATCCAATACTTTTTTTCCATCCAGAGGCATAGCTTCATTAAGAATGCGAAATTTTTTTGCTTGAGATTCCTTACGTCCATAATCACATGAGCGGGGGTCATCTCCATAATCTTCTATTAGTTTGGCATAATAATCGGTGATTTGATCTTTCCTTACATTCCATTCCGTCGACATTGTTAGTAAACTTTCTGTATGGTGGAGATGACGTGGTTTTGTTCTTCTACGCTCAAAGTAGGAAATAGTGGGAGTGACACTATATTTTTATAGGCTTTTTGCGCTACTGGTAGAGATACAAATTCTTGTGGGGATAGCCATGGGTCAACTGGACGGCAGACATTGACATCGCTTTTTGTACATTCAGTAATTAGTTTTTGTGCATCTATATCCATACATTGAACTGCATACCGATACCATATGCGTCTTTTGTGACTAAGAGGTGCCTTTAAGAAGTCTATGTTTTTAATATTTTCTTCATATATCGCCGCACGTTTACTGCGTTCATTGAGTACTGTTTCTAGACGCCCTAATTGGCAGGAGGCAAGAGAAGCTTCGATATCAGTCATCTTGTCGTTAAAATTAGAGCCACTAGGCTTTTTATCTGTATAATCTCGCCAAGACATAAGATTATCATATGACTCTTTAGTCTTACATAAAACTGCGCCACCTTCG
>DIYR01000212.1 GCA_002429085.1 Flavobacteriales bacterium UBA6049 | reverse complement strand
ATTACCCAGCCTTTAAAGCAATGAAAATTGGAAACCTACAATCAACAAAAGTGGCTGATAAAGGGGATTTATACATGTACGTATCTCATAGGTTCGGCACATTAAAAGATGGAATGGAAACCTTTTTTGGCTTAGATAATGCAAATACTAAGATTCAATTTGTGTATGGATTGTTACCAGGACTTCAAATAGGAATTTCTCGTGAATCAATTCGTAAAACGTATGCTGGTTCTGCTAAACTGAGGCTAATTGAGCAGTCAAAATCGTTTCCGTTGAATGTAGTTGGTTATGGAACCGTAAACATCAATTCAGAATTGAAGGAAGACCGTTATCCAAATTTACGATTCGAAGATCGATTTAGCTATGCATCACAATTGTTAATCTCATCTAGAATAACGAATCGTTTGTCTCTTGAACTTGCACCAAGTTTTGTGTATCAAAACTTAGTGTTAGAAAAATTTCAACAGCATGAGCAGTTCGCACTTGGTACTGGTGGGAGAATGAAATTGAGTAAAAGAATTTCATTTAACGTTGATTACGTATATAATTTTAGTAGGGCAGAAGAGTCTATTTACAACAATCCATTAACTATGGGGATTGATATAGAAACTGGTGGACATGTATTTCAGCTATTGTTCTCTAATGCACAATCTACTAATGAACCAGGTTTTATTAGCAATGCAGAAGGAGATTGGAGTGAAGGTGATGTGTTTTTCGGATTTAATATAGTTAGAGTATTCTAAGTGAGTAACTCTATATAAGTGAATTCCTAAGGCCTTTCATTTTTGAAAGGCCTTTTTGTGTTTTAAATAATGAGGTAACTCTAAGAATGGTTCTTATGGATAACAAGAAAGAAGTTGGAGCTAATTTTTTTTCAACCAGTTATTGATGCGTTCTTGAAAACCAATGATGGGACTTTCCATGTTTTTAGCAGTAGCACCAATCTCGAATAACGGGTTTTCCATGGCTTTTTGCAATTGCTCGCAAGCATAAATATCTTCTTCCATAAAATCACCACTTTCCATCGGATCATTCGCATCTGAGGTTTCATATTTTGTTCGTATTCCTAAAATTCTTGGCCAGGCTTTTGAAGATTTCTCTTGTTGACTGAAATACTCTTGCTCTGTCATTTCTTCTAACTTAGTTCTTACGATTACCTTGGTTTTATAAGGTGATAAGGGTATTACTTGAAAGGTGCTCCAACTAGATTCTGATTCGGCAAGACCTAGAGATGGAAATAGCCATGGAACAAAGGCTCCAAGGTGTTCATCATTCACTTCAGTAATTCGTTTAAACGGTATTAACTCATCTAGATTCTTCTCGTATTTTCTAGCTAAGGGTTCCCAAAAGAGAAAATGATCGTTTACAAAACCATATTCTGCTTTCGCATGATGATACATGTTCAGCGTGTTTGAATGTAAATGAGCTAAATGGTACACATCAATGTAGTTTTCTACAATGATCTTCCAGTTGGCATTAATCACTTTCTCATATCTAGTATCTGGATACTCAATTAAACGTTCGGGATTATGAGGTCCAAGGTGTTTTTCACAGCCAGAAAACCACTCGTCAATTGGTATAGTATTAGGTTTTGTATGAACCCATAACATCCCGCGCCAAATAGCAACAGATGCTTTATGAAGACACAGCTTTTTCTTATGTAGATCTTCAAATTCACTTGTTTCTTCTGGAATGCTGATTAATTCACCATTTAAGTCATATGTCCAATCATGATATGGACATGTAATAGCTTTCTGTCGTCTGCCCACAGCCCTCAAAAGCTGAGTTCCACGATGTCTGCATAAATTATGAAATGCTTTTAATGAATTGTCTTGATCTTTTACCACTACAATGTTTTGTCTTCCACATTGAACCGTAATGTAGTCGCCAGGGTCAGTTAGATCTTCAATGAACCCAGCAAATTGCCAGGTATTTTCAAATAACTTTTCTTGTTCTTTTCTGAACCATTCCATTGAAGTATATGCTTCAATTGGAAGCACAGGAACTCTAACCTTATCCATTAGAAAAAGTATTAAGTGTGTATTATTATATCGAATAGAAAGAGCAGAAGTGTCTAACGAAAAGAGCTTAGTTTATGGGAACTTGAATTTCTACTCCCGTTACCTTGTAAGACCTATTTAGCTGATATACTTCGTATGCTATATCATCTCTTATATCCAAATCTGAATAAATAATACGCTGCCACGTATCAGTTATCCATTCAACGTAATCATTATTGCTATAAGCAAAGACTGCATATTGGTTAGAAGGAATTTCAATTGATGTAAGAACACTGTTGAGGTAGTCAATGGAATGAGGCTTGTATCCAACCAGTAGGTTAAAATCGCCTGTTTCTTCCCAGTTCATGTCACTATAAACAATGTGAAGTTTACTGTGATCCAGATTCGAGTCTAACTGGATGGCATTATTTTGATAGAATAAATCAACAGCTTTAGAAATCTTAGAACTCATCTGTTTATCATTCCAATTCAACTGGGATCTCAACCCAAAAATATTGAAGGGAGATTCTTGTCTGCGTGATACATAGTCAATTTGTGGTCTACTCATTTTGTTATTTATGAATGTAGCAAATGAAGAAGCTTCTTGTGCGCTTTTAGTAGCAATAAACGCCCTCAAATGCGTTGTTTTTTCTACCGCATTGAATTTAACTTGATTCTGATTCCAAGGAAGTGAACCTGTAACTAAAGGATATATAGCTAAGAAAAGCCATGTTACAATGATGAGCCAATAAAGAACTGGATGTGATTTACGTTTAACAGGTTCTATGAAATATGCAGTACCAGTGTAAACATCAGGAATGAGCCATACTAAGAAAAGAACTGACCATACCCAGGTAAAGTTGAGATAGATTGACACATACAGGAGTGATAATCCAAGTACTGTTCTTATTTTAAACTTATTCATTTACAAATGATTATTCTAATCAAAAGTAAATGATGGGAGGTAGGTTATTTTTGACCTAAATCAAAAAACTAATTTTTACTACGAATTCTACTAAGTGTTTCTTGCGATATTCCAAGTAAAGTTGCGATATGACCCAGTTTAACGCGAAGCTCTACATCTGGGAAAATACTGAGAAGTGCATCATATTTATCCTTTGCACTCAAAAACATAAAGCCTTTCGAAAAATAATCGATGTAAGCAGTTTGTTCTTCAGCAATTAAACGACCAAATCGTTCAAAATCATGAAATTGATTCAAGAGTGTTTGATAGTTGTGATAGTCAATTGAAAATACGGTACAATCTTCCAGTGTTTCGATATACTCAAAACTTGGTTGTTGCAAATAGAAACTGTACCAAGCGGTAAAGAATAGTCGTTCGTGGTATAGCCAAGAGGTTACATCTTTTTGATCGTGATAATAGTATGTACGAACTGTGCCTTTTTCTAAGAAGTATAATCTTCTGCAATATGAGTCTTCTCTGAGTAGAATTTCACCCTTTCGAATTTCTTCTTTTTTGAAATATGTTGAAAGAGCTTCTTCTAATTCAGGAGAAACGCTGATTTGAGATTTGATATAAGATAAGAAAGTTGACACTGTATAGATTTTAAGCAGAGTAAAAGAAGCATTTTTTCTGCAAAGAATGTTTTAGAGTTAGTTGTTTAGATTCATCATTAAACAATCTAGACCATCTGTTGCCATATGCATCAAGAGTCCAATCGATATGTATCTGAATGGTTTAGGAAAGAAAAATAGTATAATATATGCGGCAATAGCATAGTAAGAGTGAAGAGGGTGGAAACCTAAGCTACAACGATCTGGATCAAACATTGGAGTAGCCAAAAGATGATCTAGGTCTACTAACATTGTAGCTAGAAAAATAAGGTAAATACGTTTCCAGCTTTTGTAGTCTACAAACCAAGCAACTCCTGCGGGTGCTATGAAATGAAGACTGTAATGAATAACAGCTTGTACAGTTTCGTTCACACCGCAAAAGTGCATTTATCTCAAAAGTTCTAAAGGACTAAGAGATGTAAATATTAACAACCATCCAGTTGATAGATCCAAACAAAACGTTGAGCTACTTTGGTTCCATTACCTAATTCTGCTGGTGTCCATTTTGGGAGCCTGCTTAATCTCTTTTTTACTTGTTGTGTAAGGCTTTCATCTTGAAACGATTCAAGTACATTAAGTTGTTCAATTTCCCCATTTTCATTGATTACAAATGAAATAGCTGCATCTTCAGAAGGCAATTCTGGAAACTCGTCTTGCAGTTGATTTCGAAGAGATATGAAATCACCAATAGGCATGGCATCATAATCTGGAAAAACAACAACAGTATAGTTCATCTCAGCATCATACAGTTCGCCAGTTATAGCATTTTCTGTTTGGTAATTGATGATAACCTCAAGCCTGTCACCAACATTAAAAGATGCTAAAAACGAACGATCATTAGCCGTCAATAGATTATTCTTAGTAATAAGCGTAATAGAATCTGATTGGGTGATTTTTGAAATAGTTACTTGATTGTATGAGGCTATCCACTGCGTGGGGTAATGTGGAATAAAGGTGTTTAAGGAGTCAACACCTTGTAGTTCTGAGTATCTGAGAACTTTTCTATTATAAGGACGTATATTATGAAAGTAGGGGCGTTCCTTTGTTGTTCTATCGTCTAAGAAATCTAGGTTAATAACATTGGCGTTGGCAGTATTTACATGACAAGAGAGAGTACTTGTGGTTTGTGGGTGTTCAGTAGGGTAAGAGCACCCCACTATACATACTGTGCTAAGAATTGAGAAAAGATGATTCATACTTTGTGATTTTGATTTCCTCAAACCTCGTTGATCTATGATGAGTTTTTGGTTAAATCATGTAAAACAGTACAAAACCCATGTAAAACTTAGTGTTTCACTCTTGGATTAGTTTGTATCCAACACCTCGAATATTGATCAAACGAATGGATTCATCTCCCTCTAACTTTTTACGAAGTTTAGAAACGTACACATCTAACGTTCTGCCAATATAATCGCCCTCATCTCCCCAAACCTGGTGCAACAACTCGTCTCTTGTCAACTGTTGGTTCATGTGTTTGATGAATAGTTCTAAAAGATTAGACTCTTTACTTGTCAATTCGAATTCTTGCTCTTTCACTTTCAAACGCATTTGAACTGGGAGAAAAGTACTATTGCCTAGCCGCAATTCGTTCTGGTTTTCTGATAGAGTTTGAACATGATGCTCTTTTGTTTTCTTGATGCGATTCATTAGCCATCCAAAAGCAAATAGAAGTAGAATTCCAATTAGTAGCTCTAAATACCACGATTCACTTGTTGAATTGGTAGAATCTACGTTTGAGATAGGGCTAACCGTAGCTAATGCTATATTTTTAGAGTCATCTAAAACAATAAGTTGAATTAAATAACAGCCTTTCGGCATTGCTCTACCTTGGCATGCCACAGAGTCTTGAAGAGTATCGTTAATAGAATAGCTATAAAGTACCTTTTTAGTTGAGCATGAAAGAGCCTCAACAATGTAGTGGTTGCTCAAGTTTTTTCCTTCAAACGCTTTAAAAACTATGAGAGACAAATCACCTGGTAAGAATGCAAAATTGTTTTCAAAAGAAACGACATAAGTGCTATCGTTAGTCTGCTCTATTGGAAGTACACGAGAAGTAGAGTCATTATCAGATAACAGGAGCTGGTGACCTATCTCGCGCATGGCAGTTTTGTATAATGCCACTTTGTGATAGGGAACCGCCAATGAATCTTGAGTGGATAAGAAAAATGTGAGTAAAACCCAGAACAATTTTCGCATACTCAAATGTACGAGTGAAATGGACCTTAGTGAATAGTAAATGAATGGTTTTACACTATTTTACAATTAAAAAGCCCAATTTAAATACAGAAATTGGGCTTTTGAAATTCTTACTGTGGAGCAGAGTAGGTAACAATATCTATTCCAATACCATTAGGATCTTGAATCGCAAAATGTCGATCTCCCCAGGGTTCATCTCGGATATCTATTTTAATTGGAATCTGTTTAGACTTTATCTCTGCATAAATGGCATCTACATCATCTACTTCAATTGTTAGATACATTCCCTTCCCTTGAAATGATGGTTGAAAAAGTGGTTGTTGAGTAGGGTGATTTGGTAAAAGAAAGCTCAATTGAGCACTATTGTTGGGGGTATGTAATAACAAGTAAAACTCGTTCTCAAATGAGATTCCAAAACCCAGATTCTTAGTGTAGAATTCTTTTGTTTCTTGAATTTTGTCGGTAATAATTCCAGCGTTCATTTTCATAGCTTGTTGATTTTGAGATTGACAATAAAAAATGCTTGATAAGTTGATTAATGCAAAGAAAATCAGTTGTTTCATCCTTTTCTTGTTGTTTGATTTACGAGGCAAATCTATTTTGCAGGGCAAGGATTCGATTGTAAAAAACGGACAAGATCACATCTTTCGATATGCTTCGAAAGGAGAAATGCCATAGAAAGATTTGAACTCTTTGGTGAAATGGGCTTGATCAAAATAGCCTTTGTCGAAAAAGGCCTTTTCATGTAAATCGTTTAAGGAATTGATAGACCCTAGAATAGATTGAAAACGGACTATCTGAGCAAATGTTTTAGGAGATACACCGTAGTAAAAATTAAATAAACGCCTGAGTTGACGTTGACTTAACCCCACATCTATGTTGGTGATAACAACTTGACCGTTAGATTCAAAGATTTGATTAGAAGCTTTGGTAATTCGGGTATCCATCTTTCTGGGAGGATGAACCTTTATCCAATCATTCAATACGAACTCTACTTGCGTCTGGAAATCGGTAAGACTTTGGTAGGGGAGTAGAATATCGAGAAGGACTTGATTCAAAGCAGGAGCAATCTGATTAAAATCAATGAATTGATCAACTAGAAGGTGTGCACTTTTCTCAATAAGTAATGGTAGTGCGGCCGGATAAAAACGAATACCGAAATAGTTAAACTCTTCGCCCAGTTCATAGCTCTGATAGCTACTTGAAAACCCAGTAGCATACAAGGTATTTGTATCGTGAGTAGAGAACAACAAATCGATACACCCGTCAGAAACTACTCGATAAATGAATGGTTTACTCAGTTTCTTTTTTGATCTCAAGTTCCAGAAACAATAGATGTAACTATCTAAAGGCTTATATGCTCTATGTTCTGTATAGCATACATTATTGGGTTTAGCATGTGATATGATGGGTTGATATGGTGTGAATTGTTGCGTGAACATAGCTAGTGTTGAATGTGCAATGTTTGAAGCAGCCTCGTCATTAGTAACAATAATACCTACTGTTCGAATTCAATTTTTTGATGACTGTTATCGCAGAATGGCTTGTTTTCGCTAGCGCCACACCTACAAAGCGCAGCATTTTGTTCAATACTAGTGCTTCCATCGGGCTTAATTAGTTCAAAATTCCCTTTTACAACTAAAGGGCCACTTGGTATAACTCGAACCGTTGTTCCGTTTGATGGAGTTTTATCGTCTTCATTCCAGTAGTAAGAAAGGGCTCCGCTAGGACACTGGTTAATTTGAGCAGAAATGCGATCACTAGAAGCTCCTTCAGGGTCTATCCAAGGCTTTTTACCGTAACGGAAAACTTCAGGAAGATTTCTCCAACATTTTTCTGCATGGATACATCGTTTTGGTTTCCAAACAATAGTTAGGTCTTTATTTGGGTATTCCTTGGTGACATCTTTGATCTTCATAAAAAACAGGTATTAAAACTACATTACACAATGTGAATACCTTCCGAAGATACGGTTTGTGAAAATGACTGATAAACAGTTGAATAGTCAAATGGAACTTACACTATGCTAGTGGTGTAAAAACTAAGCTGAAGTTGCAAGCAACCAGATAAGGTTAGCATAAAAAAAGGCGACTAGAAATCCCAGTCGCCAAAGTAAAATATATGTTTCGATCTGTCTATTCTTGATCAAAACTTGCTATTAGATTTAGAGTGACTTAACCAAATCACCAATTGGTCTTCTAACTTTAGGAGCATGCTGTGTGGCATCTTCTTCAGATCGATATCCAAGAGCCATTACCACAACTGGCTTAAATCCGCTGTCTGCGATATTTAGAATATCACTATATTTTTCAGGTTCGAAACCTTCAATTGGACAAGAATCAATGCCTAAAGTAGCAGCCACTGTCATGGCATTTCCAAGAGCAATATATGGTTGACGGCTTGTCCAAACACCAAAATGCAAATCAGACATTTCAGATAGTTTAGATTTCATGAAGTCCGCATAACCAGTCAAGTTTTCTTTAGGAACTGATCTCTCAATAGAAATTCTATCCATGTACTCGTCAATATTAGCTTCGTCATAAGAAGTTCTATTAGCGAAAACTAATAATTCACTAGCGTCTTCAATTTGAGATTGTCCCCATGATGCAGGAGTCAATTGCTTTCTTAGTTCAGGATCTGTTACCCTATAAACTTTGAATAGCTGAAGACCATACGAAGTAGGAGACAGGTTAATGGAATTTAAAATAGTATCTAAATCTTCTTGAGAGATTTTTTTATCGGCATCAAACTTTTTAGTTGCATACCGATTATTCATTGCGTCTATTATATTCATGATTTTTGTTGATGTTTCAAAATATACTTCCATTCACTATGTTTCTTAAATTGAGCATTAGCAAATGGACACAAAGGGATTATTTTATAGTTGTGCTCACTTGAATAGCCTATAATAGCCTCTATCATTTTTTTTCCTAAACCTGTTCCTCGTTCACTATCAGCCACATCAGTGTGATCGATGATTAACGTATCTGGTGGTGCTACTGTGAATGTACATTCACCAACACGTAAGCTATCTTTCATAGCAATCGCTACACCTTTACGATTGAGTACTTTAACGCTAATTGTAATTTCCACATTACAATATTACATGTAAAATAATTTTTTGGGATGTATAAATGGTCGATTTTCATGGATATTTAACATGTCAGGGTAGAAGCATTGCAAGATTCGCTTACCGAAAATAAATCAACCTCTGATCTTAAGCAGTTGATAGAATTCGCCAGCCTCAAATTCTAAAACATCTTCTGGCTGCATTTCTCCTAAAGTTATTTGCTCAATAGATGTTCGAACCAGACGAAGGGTAGGGAATCCAACTGCAGCGGTCATTTTACGAACCTGCCTGTTTTTCCCTCCTGTTAAGGTGAGTTCCAGCCAGCTTAGTCCTTTTTCCTTAGAGTAAGAAAATGATACTCTCCTACTAGGATAGCTGGGAGTTTCAATTGCTCTTGCACTTTTAGCTCTTACAAAGTGTTTTGTCTTTTTGGCTTTTATTTGAACTCCTATTTCTAATTGATTGAGCGCTGGTTGTGTAACCTTTCCTGAAACACATGCTTGGTATACTCTTTCGTGTCCATGTTTTGGATCTAGAAGAAGATGATTGATACGTTTATCATTTGTAAGTAGTAGTAAACCTTCCGATAACTCGTCTAATCGTCCAACAGGGTATACATCCTTTGGAAATGAGTAGTCCAAATCTGCAAGGCAGTTTTTTCCACCATCGCTTGTGAATTGACTTAACATACCATCAGGTTTATAAATAGCAAAATACTTCAACTTTGCATTTGGAGAATGAGACACATTACGCATGGAGCAAAGGTTGGGTAAACTCAAAGATTTGGCAACGTCTAAAAAGAAGTCGCATAAAAAGATGATGACTCGCTTGAAGCAAAAGCCAAAAGAGATGGATCGTTTGTTCAGAGATACGCATTACGAGGTTTTTGAAGAAACTGATTGTCTTACCTGTGCAAACTGCTGCAAAACCACTAGCCCTATATTTATTGATAAGGACATTGAAAGAATTGCAAGTCATTTCAGAGTGAAACCGTCAGAGTTTGTGGATCAATACCTGAAATTAGACCACGAAGGTGATTATGTACTTCAACAATCGCCATGTTCTTTTTTGAATGATGATAATACATGTTCTATTTATGAATATAGACCAAGAGCGTGTAAAGAATATCCACATACCGACAGAAAAAACATGCACCAAATAAGCAACCTAACCGTTAAAAATGCGACTATTTGTCCAGCAGTGTTGGATATTCTAGACCGCATAGAAAAAGAAATAGCGCGTGCATAGAGTTAAAATTTGAATATATTTGGCACACATCAATTTATTATGATCAGAAAAATCACTTGGGCTTTTGCAATTGTACTTGGTGTATTCACTATTGCATGTGAAAAAGATACGTTGAACGAATCCGTTGATGCAGTTGACCCGTTCGATCCAGATTGGGGTACTGGTGATACAATTAAAATTGTAAGCGACTATTACATTAGAGGTAAAATTGATACGAATCTAATGGCGTTTCAAGATACAGTAGATGGATATTTAGGATACGTTTCTTCTAGTATCTACGCTGATTCCACAGCAGCTGTTCAACCATTCGGATGTGATTCATTCTCTTCTCAAAGAGGTCAAAAATTGCGCATGTACTCAAACTTTATTGGTGAAATAGAGCAAATAGAGATAGAATTTGTGCATTGTATGAATGATACAGCTTTAACTCCAGAGCAATTATCCCCAATTCATGTGGGGTCTTATCCATTTGGTAGAGTAACGAGAGATACAGTAAACCCTGGAGTTCGAATTAGCTACATGGATAAAGACAGTATTATATACAAGAGTGAATGGGGATCTGGAGCACCGCAGGGAGCTTATTTCTACATTTCGAAGGTAGATTCTGTAATGGGTGCTGATACTACTTTTGGTCATTTAGTGATTACAGGGCAGTTTGAAACACAACTACACAACGATATATACGGATCTATTCCTATAGAAGCAGGAGACTTTAAAATTAGAATAGGAGAATCTTTCTATCCATAAGAAATAGATGGTTTTAATTGAATTGAAGCTCGCTTAGGCGGGCTTTTTTTATGATGTAAAGTTTCATGTTGATAACCTAATGCATAGGAGTGTCTTTGGTTTATTGAAACAGTTACATTTGTGCCGATTTTGGGTTTTGGCTTTTCGGAGTCAAATTAAAAGGGAATTAGGTGAAAATCCTGAACTGTTCCCGCAGCTGTAATCCATTTTATGTGAGCTGCAATAGCCACTGCCAATTTGGTGGGAAGGCGCAGCAAACGTGGAGAGTCAGAAGACCTGCCTAGAATCGATAGAATTCAACTTCCGGGATAGAGGTGTGAAGGAATGCAATATCGTTATTACTACTAGCGATAGGTGTACCCAATCCTTTTGTCTTAGAAGATTAAAAACTTTATTATGAAAAAAGGTATTTGGATTGCTTGTTTTGCGTTCTTAGGATTAAGTTCAACAGCTCAAACAAAGTTTAGCGAAGCTTTAGTTATTGCAAATGGTGGTAGTGGTACCATAGGAAAGTTCCTTCCTGAAACCTCAAGTTATTCGGATTTTGCTAATCACTCAGCAACTTCAACACAAGACATCGTTGTAGATTATAGAAGTGGTGTTGCTTATGTTGGATTAGTTGATAGCATTATTGCATACGATATTATAAGCGAATCAAGGCTTTTCGGTGCAGCTTGCGATGGTGTTACAGGCTTACATATCAGTGACAACAGTTTATGGGTGGCAAAAGGTTTTGGAGCAAGTTCCAACTTTTTAGAAGAGCGTAGTTTAACAGACCTATCTATTATAAACAGTTTTGGTGATGTTAATGATCAGAGTGCAGCAGTACAAATTTTTAATGATACTGCATTTGTTACAATTCCAGGAGCTTGGGGAAGTACGATTGGTAGAGTTGCTTTAGTAAATGCATCAACTGGAACGTTTATTAGAATGGATAGTCTTGGCGCCAGCGGAGTTGGAGTTGGAAGAATTTTTATTCACGATAATGCAGTTCACACCATTAGTGATCATGGCTACTTAGCTCCAGATTTTAGCATCCATAAATTTGTAAATGGTCAATGGCAAGAAAGTTCTTTTACAGGAACAACTTCAGGCTATTCTGGTGCAGAGATAGTTGGAGATTCCCTTTTTCTAGAAGTAAATCAAGAGGTTAGGATTATTGACCTAAGTACTATGCAATTAACAAGTACTGTGTTTACAAATAAGTTGTTAAGCGAATTGGTATATGATGATGTAAATCAAAAATACTACGGTACTCAACAAAGCTACACCTCCAATGGACAACTTTATGTTTTTGATGCTATAGGAAACATTGAAGACTCATTAACAGTAGGGACAGCGGCTGAAGCAATTGCTTTAGCTCAGAACCTTCAACCAATTGCTAATATAGACCAGTCATATGCTGTGAATAATGTGGCAATTATGTTGAACCCGTTGAACAATGACAGCGATGATAATTTATCTCTAATTGAAATAGTTGAACAGCCAGATAATGGAACAGCTTCAGTGTCTGGAAATTCTATAGAGGTATCGGCAGATGCAGGATATATAGGTGAAGACTCTCTAGTGTACTCAATTATAGATGTTTGGAATAGAAGAGATACAGCAATTATTTACCTAAGATGGATAGATGAGCTAAACACACTAATGGTTGATTTCGAAGATGTAACATTCAATACTCCTAACGCTTATAATGGTGCTGATGGATGGGGAGGTTTTCCTTCAAGAGGGGCTTATTTCCCAACAGTGTATAATTTCAACTTCAACCTGTGGTTAGGTGGCTTTGCAGCATCTAATCAAACAGATACAACAACGCCTGGTTTTACTAATATTTACAGTAGCTATGCTGGTGAAGGAGTGAATAACTCAAATAACTTTGGTATAGCAAATGGTACAACCGGTTCATTTCTAGTTAATACAGGGAACGGACAAGAAATTTCTGGGTTATGGTTAACTAATTCTACCTATGCTGCTTTATCAATGAAAGATGGGGATTCATTTGCGAAGAAATTTGGAGGAACTTCAGGAGATGATCCAGATTTCTTTAGAGTAACTTTCTATGGTATTGACTTAAATGGAAATACCACAGATAGTGTGATTTCTTATTTGGCTGATTACAGGTTTACAGACAATTCTGAAGACTACATTTTAAAGGATTGGACTTGGGTAGATCTATCATCACTTGGTGAGGTTAACACCATTTTTTACAGACTAGAGTCTTCTGATAATGGAGCCTTTGGAATGAATACCCCAGCCTTTTTCTGTGTAGATAATATCAATGATGTAAGAACTTCTATCAATGAATTAGCAGCAGGTGCTTCAGATGTATTAGGTGTATATCCAAACCCAGCAACATCAGAGGTACGTTTCACTGAAACAGTTAGTCATGTTACAATCTTTAATCTTAGCGGATCAGTAGTTTTTGAAGGAAGCAATGTTTCAAGAATAGATGTGTCTACTTTACCGTCAGGATTATACGTGATAGATGCTAACTTCGCTGGAGAAAGATCTCAATTGAAGTTAATAGTTGAATAATGAGATTGTTAGAATTAACAATAATAGGATTAGTTGTGCCACTTATAGGAGTGGCACAAACTGGTCCATACCATCCTGCTGCTACGGTTAGTGGTACTAATGCTATCGGCTTTCAATCTGAGTTCATTGAAGCATGGGCAACTGGTGTAGAAATAAATAGGGGACTTCAAGATATTAGTAATGGTAGCAGCCCTCTAGCTTCTTTTGGGGTAGATAACGATGCTGTAGGTATAGCAGATGCATCGGTTGTAAGTTTAGGCGATGGAGGATCGGCAACACTTACGTTTGCAGAGCCTATATCAGATAGACCAGGCTACGATATTGCTGTATTTGAAAATGCATTCTATAATCAACAAGAGCAGAAGTATTTCATAGAGCTAGCAACAGTTTCAGTTAGCTCTGATGGGGTTAACTTTTTTAGATTTCAACCTCACTCATTGATAGATACAACAGCTCAAATTGGTTCTTTCGGAACCATTGATCCAACGTATA
>DIYR01000111.1 GCA_002429085.1 Flavobacteriales bacterium UBA6049 | reverse complement strand
AACTTTGTATGGTGGGTAGGTATTGGTCACGCTGGTACCCTAATCTCAGCCGTTTTGTTATTGTTCCGTCAGAAGTGGCGTATGGCAATTAACCGTGCTGCAGAAGCAATGACAATTTTTGCCGTAATGATGGCTGCATTGTTCCCAGGTATTCACATGGGACGTATCTGGATGAGTTATTGGGTAATGCCTATTCCTAACCAATTTGGTTCTTTATGGGTAAACTTTAACTCACCTCTATTATGGGATGTATTTGCGATTTCGACTTATTTCTCTGTATCACTAGTATTCTGGTACATTGGTCTAATTCCTGATTTCGCTACGATTCGTGATAGAGCGAAAGGTCCAATAGCTAAGAAAGTTTATGGTTTATTGAGTTTTGGATGGACGGGTAACGCAAAAGCTTGGATTCGTTTTGAAGAAGTTTCATTAGTATTAGCAGGTTTAGCAACTCCACTTGTATTCTCGGTTCACTCGATTGTATCAATGGACTTTGCAACGTCTGTTATTCCAGGATGGCATACAACAATTTTCCCTCCATATTTCGTGGCAGGTGCGATCTTCTCAGGATTCGCGATGGTACAAACACTACTGTTGATTACACGTAAAGTATTGCACTTTGAGCGTTACATTACTTTCCAGCACATTGAGTTAATGAATATCGTAATTGTGGTTACGGGTTCAATGGTTGGTATCGCTTATTTATCTGAGTTGTTCATTTCTTGGTACTCGGGTGTGGAATATGAATCGTACGCATTCATCAACCGATTCTCTGGGCCTTATGCATGGTCATACTGGTCAATGATGACATGTAACGTAATTACGCCACAGTTCTTCTGGTTCCGTAAATTGAGAACTAGCTTAGTGGCATCATTCATCCTATCAATTTTCGTAAACATCGGTATGTGGTTTGAGCGTTTCGTAATTATCGTTACCTCTCTACACCGTGATTATATTCCGGCTAACTGGACTTGGTTCCACCCAACTTGGGTAGATATAGGTGTATTTGTTGGAACTATCGGTTTGTTCTTCACTTTGTTCTTGTTATTTACTCGTTTCTTCCCAGTATTGGCATTGAATGAATTGAAATCAATCTTGAAGTCTTCAGGTGAGGCTTACAGAGACGAGAATAGAAAAGATATTAAGAAAGAAGAAATCGCTGCCTAAATCCCGAATAACAATGACGAAGCAGAAATTTTTATACGGATTGTACAACGATGATGACATCATGATAGATGGAATTAAAGCCATGCAATCTAAAGGTGTGAAAGTAAACGATGCTTACTCACCGTTCCCAATTCACGGTTTAGAAGATGTATTGGGCATGAAATGGACACGTTTAGCAATTTGTGCGTTCATGTATGGTTTAACGGGTATGATGATGGCAATCATTGGAATTAACTATTTCATGATCATCGATTGGCCGATGAACATAGGTGGGAAACCAAACATGACGTTCTTGCAGAATATGTCAGCATTTGTTCCAGTAATTTTCGAATTCACTGTATTGAGTGCAGGTCATGGGATGGCAATTACATATTTCTTGCGTAACATGACCTTACCAGGTATGCCAGCAAGAAATCCTCATCCTCGTACAACAGATGATCACTTTGCGGTTGAGCTTTCGCCAGAAGAAAATGCAAGTCATTCTTTAGAAGATCTAAAGAATATGTTGAAAGACACTGGGGTAGTTGAAATTTTTGAAAAAGAACGCATTACTAAATTCATCTAAGCATGAAGAAGTTATCGATAGCAATAGTTGCAGCTGTAAGTGTAGCGTCAGTAATGTCGTCTTGCACTTCAGATCCAAATAGTCCGGGATATGAATACATGCCTGATATGTATCGTACCCAAGCAATAGAGGCCTATTCTGAAAGTAGTTTTTATGCTGATAGCATGGCTACGCGCAAGCCGGTAGAGAATACAATCCCACGTGGGTTTATGCCGTATCCTTACCCGAATACAACAGAGGGATATGAAGCGGCAGGTACAGATCTAAAGAATCCTTTGGCGTACAACAAAGAAGTGTTGTCTGAAGGTAAAGAGATTTATAGCAAGTTCTGTATACAGTGTCATGGTAAAAGTGGCCAAGGTGACGGTTCTGTTGCTAATAATCCAAGATGGCCTGGACCTCCACCTCCATATGATGGGCGTTTGAAAGATTTATCTGAAGGTAAGATTTTCCATTCTATTACGTATGGTAAAGGATTGATGGGATCTCATGCAGCTCAGATTTCTCAAGAAGATCGTTGGAAGTTGGTATACTATATCCAAAAACTTCAAGGGAAAGACTTAGATGCAATGCATGCTGCTAAGCCTGAAGGAAACGAAGAAATTACTCAACCTGAATCTAATGAAGGGTCGTCTGAAGAGATGACGGCTTCTATGTAAGAGCGATAAGACATGGAGCAATTTACATTTACAAGCAAGTCTAAAAAGATATTCTTCGGCCTCATGGGTATCGGAGTATTATCGCTTATTTACGGAATTATTGACCCATCCATCACTGGACAACGTATTTGGGCAAGTACGTTAATCAACGGATGGTTTTTCTTCGGAATTGGGTTAACAGCAACATTCTTTATTGCGGTAAGTGCTGCAGCACAAGCTGGTTGGGGTGTTGTATTTAAGAGAATTTTTGAAGCAGTAAGTATGTTCGTTCCAGTAGGAGCAGGATTAATGTTATTGGTGATTTTGGCTTCTGCGTTCGGAATGAACCACTTGTATCATTGGATGCATGCACCAGGTGACTACCTTATTGAGGGAAAGGCCGCTTATTTGAACATTCCGTTTTGGATTGGTAGAACGGTTGTGTTTTTAGCAGTATATGTGTTAATGACATTAATGTTTAGAAAAAGAAGTTTACAAGAAGATGCTACTGGTGATACAGTTGGATTCTTTAAGAGAAATAGAGTGTTCTCTGCCATTTTCTTAATCTTCTTTGGATACACATCTGTTATTGCATCATGGGATTGGTTGATGTCATTAGATCCTCACTGGTTCTCTACATTGTATGGATGGTATATCTTCTCAGGAATGTGGATCAGCGGAATGATCATGGTATTGTTATTAACCCTATGGTTAAAATCTAAGGGGTACTTGCCAGAAGTTAATCCAAGCCACATTCATGATATGGGGAAATGGGTTTTCGGTGTGTCTTTCTTATGGACGTACTTATGGTTCTCTCAGTTCATGTTAATCTGGTATTCAAACATTCCAGAAGAGGTAACTTATTACATGGCGAGAATCGAGGATTACACTGTTCCTTACTTCGCAATGGTTTTAATAAACTTCATTATACCTATGTTGTTATTAATGTCTAAGGACATGAAAAAGCATGCTGGTATTCTTTCTTTTGTTTGTGTGATTATTTTCTTTGGTCACTGGATGGACGTATTCTTTTTGGTAACTCCAGGAACAATGAAAGATGAAGGTGTTATTGGAATCTTTGAAATTGGATTTATGTTGGGTTACTTAGGATTGTTCTTATTCGTTGTGTTTAATGCATTGACTAAGGCTCCATTGATGGTAAAACACCATGCATTGTTGGACGAAAGTTTACACCACCATATCAACTAAGAAAGCGAATAGATCACGATGGAAATACTATTTGGATTATTAGCAGTTTTAGTACTTGTTGCGTTAGTACAACTAGTACGAGTATTTGAAATAACGGGTAAGCTTAGCGGCAACAACCAAGATCGTATTGAATACAAAAGCAATCGTCAACGCGCAAAGCTGTGGTTGGTTTTTGGAGTGGCTTACTTCGCATTCTTTATTTGGTTAGGAATGAAGTACGGACCGGCTTTGTTGCCAGAAGCAGCAAGTGAACACGGTGCAACAATCGATACTGTATTGAATTTTAACTGGGTAATTATTATTACTGCGTTTACAATTACTCATATTCTATTGTTCTACTTCGCAAGTAAGTATTACTGGAGACCGAACCATAGAGCAGACTTTATTACTCACAATAATAAGTTAGAGTTAATCTGGACAACTTTCCCGGCAATTGTATTGGCTGTAATTATTATTTACGGTCTATCAGCTTGGAATGATATAACAGGAGAAGCACCGGAGGATGGTATTAATATAGAATTGTATTCTCAGCAATTTGGTTGGACTGCTCGTTATGCAGGAGATGATAACAAGTTAGGAGATGCTAATATTAACTTCATCAATACTACTAATCCACTTGGTTTGATTACTCCTGAAACGATTAAAACTCGTCAAGACGAGATTAAAGAAGAGATCGTTAAGTTGAATGAGCAATTACCAACTGTTCCTGTAGGTGGTTTGAAAGAAGAAGAATTGACAGAGAAAATTGCACGTAAAGAGCGTCAACTTGCTAAAATCAATGGATATAGTAGAAAGAATAAAGTTGAAATGTTCAAAACTGGTGATGATGATAAACTTGTGAAAGTTGAGTTTCACGTTCCAGTAGGAAAGCCTGTTAACTTCCAGTTCAGATCTCAAGACGTTATTCATAGTGCTTACATGCCACATTTCAGAGCACAAATGAACTGTGTTCCTGGTACAACTACAGAATTTCACTTTACTCCAACGATTACAACTGCTGATATGCGTTTGAAAACAGGAAATCCTGATTTCAACTACATCTTGTTATGTAACAAGATTTGTGGTGCTGCACACTACAACATGCAAATGGATATCATTGTTGAGAGTGAAGAAGACTACAATAAGTGGTTGGCTGAACAACCTCGCTTTACAAGTGTTGAAACAGCAGAAGCAAGAAATCAATCAAATGAGCAATTAGCTCAGAAGTAAACCAATAAAGGAATTATTTGGATATGGGAGCGCACGCACACAAAGAGACTTTCGTAACAAAATATTTGTTTTCGCATGATCATAAGATGATCGCGAAGCAGTTCTTGGTGACGGGAATGTTCATGGCTACCATCGGGATGTTAATGTCGGTTTTATTCCGTTTACAATTGGCTTACCCGGGTGAAAGCTTTAAAATCTTATCATTTTTCTTAGGTGAAAAATGGGCTCCAGGTGGAGTGTTAGATCCGAATATGTATTTAGCATTAGGTACTATTCACGGGACTATAATGGTATTCTTCTTGTTAACAGCAGGTTTAAGTGGAACTTTTGCGAACTTGTTAATTCCATTGCAAATTGGAGCACGTGACATGGCAAGTGGTTTCATGAATATGCTTTCATACTGGTTATTTGCTGGTGCGTCAGTTATCATGTTGTGCTCATTGTTCGTTGAGTCTGGACCAGCATCAGCAGGTTGGACTGTTTACCCGCCATTATCAGCATTGCCTCAAGCTATACCTGGATCAGGAATGGGGATGACCCTTTGGATTATTAGTATGGCACTTTTCATAGCAAGTTCATTGATTGGTGGTTTGAATTACATCGTAACAATCATTAATCTTCGAACAAAAGGAATGAAGATGACGCGTTTACCCTTATCGGTTTGGGCGTTATTTGTAACAGCTATTTTAGGGTTGTTATCATTCCCAGTGTTGTTGAGTTGTGTGTTATTGTTGATGTTAGATAGAATGTTTGGTACATCGTTTTACCTTTCGGATATCTACTTGGCAGGTGAAGCTCTTGAGAACTCTGGTGGTTCACCAATCTTATACCAACACTTGTTCTGGTTCTTGGGGCACCCAGAGGTATACATCATCTTGTTACCAGCTTTAGGTCTGACTTCTGAGATTATTGCAAATAATTCGCGTAAACCAATCTTTGGTTATCGTGCAATGGTTGGTTCAATCTTAGCAATTGGTTTCTTGTCTTTCATTGTATGGGGTCACCATATGTTCGTAACAGGTATGGATCCATTTATTGGTGCTGTATTTACATTTACTACATTATTGATTGCTATTCCGTCAGCGGTAAAAGCATTCAACTACATCACTACGTTGTGGAAGGGAAATATTCGATTTACTCCGGCAATGATGTTTTCAGTAGGAATGGTATCAACATTTATATCTGGTGGTTTAACTGGGATCATTTTAGCTGATTCGGCATTAGATATCAACTTACATGATACCTATTTCGTTGTTGCTCACTTCCATATTGTAATGGGACTTTCTGCTGTATTGGCGATGTTTGCTGGTGTTTATCATTGGTACCCTAAAATGTATGGAAGAATGATGAACATGAAGTTGGGTTATGCACATTTCTGGTTGACGTTTATCAGTGGTTATGGTGTATTCTTCCCAATGCACTTTATGGGATTAGCAGGTGTTCCTAGACGTTATTACACAAACTCAGAGTTTCCATTGTTTGATGCATTTATTGATATGAACGTGATTATTACTGTATTTGCCATTATTGGTTCTGCAGCGCAAATCTTGTTCTTCTTTAATTTCTTCTATTCAATGTTCAGAGGTCCTAAGGCATCACAAAACCCTTGGCAAGCGAACTCGCTAGAATGGACAACTCCTGTAGAGCATATTCATGGAAATTGGCCTGGAGCTCTTCCTGTTGTGCATAGATGGGCGTATGATTATTCTAAGCCCGGAAAAGAAGATGATTTTGTTCCTCAAACCGTTCCTTTAGAGGAAGGTGAAGTAGATGGTGAACACTAAGAATATATTATTGACTTTTACAAAAATGCCCTTCAGTTTGGAGGGCATTTTTTGTTTGTTTTTGTTACTGTTTTCAGTTAGCCAATCAGGTCATGCCCAGTTTTTTGATGCGATTGAGGAAAGTCTACAGCATAAAGCAACCTTGGATGCAAAGTTTGATAGTCGAAATAGCTTCATAGGAGCACGTTATGCACGTATATTTGGTGTTAAATTGGGTCTAGACTACAATGATACCTTTAAAGCCGGTATTGGCTACAATTGGCTTTCTAGTGATATATATAAGACGCTTACGGTAACAGATTTTAACATCAACGAAAGCTATGATATAAGGGCTCAGTATCATTTATCATACTTTGCTCCCTATGCAGAGTATGTTTTTTACCAAGATGATCCGTGGGAAATAAGCATTCTAGTTCTTGTTGGTGGTGGATGGGCAAAATATAGTTATTGGGATAGATACTGGAATCATGTGACTACAGATCCTGAGTTTGTATTCTTATATGAACCTTACATGACGGCTCAGTATAGATTATTTAAATATGTTGGTGTTGGTGCAGGAGTGGGATATCGATTAGCAATGTCAAGTGATAGATTCAGTAGAACAAGATTGAATTCTCCAATTTACGTATTGAAGCTAAAAATCTATGCCTCGGACATTTACAGAGATTTAAAAGACCGATGATAAGAAATTGCTTCAGGCTGGTCTATTACTTGAGAAAAGTACTTATTGAACGTTTTGGGGTGTAGTTTATAGACTTGGTCACTGTAAACCCAAATTTGTTCTCCATATTTTTTTGTCCAAACCGATCTATACGGGTATGCATTACCTACTTCAAAATGAAGATAACGTTGCATGCAATAGGCCTTTGGTCTGGCTTTTAGGTACATTGAGATAATTCCACCAAGTAATGGAGTAAAGAGTACACATAGAAGAATTGCTTTCCACAATGCAAGTCTTCTCAAAGCACTTATTACTACGCCAGATACGAGACAACCGAAAAGGTAAACTAAAGGAACAATTACAACCATGGTGCTATTACTCAAATTAGTTGCAACGGAAATTGTTCAACAAAATTATGCAATCTCTTTAGCTTATTTTTGAACGTGATGAATGAACACTTAAATCCAGATTCTGAAGGGCTCTCTAGAACAGACCGTGACATAGAAAGAGTGTTAAGGCCGGCCAACTTTGGTGACTTTGCTGGGCAAGATCAAGTGGTTGAGAATTTGCAGATTTTCGTGCAAGCGGCTTGTCAACGTGATGAAGCGATGGATCATGTTTTACTGCATGGCCCCCCTGGACTTGGGAAGACAACATTAGCGAATATTATTGCTAACGAACTTGGAGTAGGGATCAAAATTACTTCTGGGCCTGTATTAGACAAACCAGGAGATCTAGCTGGTTTGTTAACGAGTTTAGAAGAACGTGATGTATTGTTTATTGATGAAATTCATCGATTAAGTCCAATAGTTGAGGAGTTTTTGTATTCCGCTATGGAAGATTACAAGATTGATATCATGATTGAATCTGGTCCAAATGCACGAAGTGTTCAATTAAATGTTGCACCATTTACGTTAATTGGAGCAACTACACGTTCAGGATTATTAACATCTCCTTTGCGCGCTCGTTTTGGCATCAATTCTCGATTAGCTTATTATAACTCAGATTTGTTGGCTACGATTGTTTCTCGATCATCACAGATTTTGAATATTTCAATAGATCATCGAGCTGCACTCGAAATTGCGTCTAGAAGTAGAGGTACTCCACGTATTGCAAATGCATTGCTTAGAAGGGTAAGAGATTTTGCTCAGATAAAAGGAAATGGGTCAATTGATACAGATATTAGCAATATAGCATTAGATGCTTTGAATGTAGATAAGCATGGTTTAGATGAAATGGATAATCGCATTCTTACAACGATTATTGATAAGTTTAAAGGTGGGCCAGTAGGCGTAAGTACTATTGCTACTGCGGTGGGTGAGAACCCTGGGACTATTGAAGAAGTATATGAGCCGTTTTTGATTCAAGAAGGTTTTTTGCACCGCACACCAAGAGGTCGTGAAGCCACAGAGTTAGCATACAAACACTTAGGTCGAACACGCGGATTTGATCAACAAACATTGTTTTCATGACACTTGCTCAGCGCAGTGAGTTAGTGAAACAAATTGCCTACCGTCATGGGTTCTTCTTTTGTGGAATATCCAAAGCTGGATTCTTAGAGGAAGAAGCTCCTCGTTTAGAAAGCTGGCTATTGGATCAGAAGAATGGGACAATGTCGTGGATGGAGAATCATTTTGATAAGCGATTAGATCCTACATTATTGGTTCCTGGAGCAAAATCTGTTGTCTCGGTTGCCTTGAATTACTTCCAACCAGAAAAACAACATGATCCGGAAGCCCCCAAACTTTCTATGTATGCTTTTGGTAGAGATTACCACAAAGTAATTAAGAAGAAGCTAAAACAAATGATGGCAGATGTTCAAGATGAAATTGGACATGTTGAGGGGAGAGCGTTTGTTGATTCTGCTCCAGTTATGGATAAAGCTTGGGCTAAAAAAGCTGGAATTGGTTGGATGGGAAAGAATACGAACATCATTTCTAAGAAAGCAGGATCTTATTTCTTTTTGGCAGAGCTAATCATTGACTTAGAATTGGCAGAAGATCAATCTACAAAAGATTATTGCGGTTCTTGTACACGTTGTTTAGATGCATGCCCTACAGATGCTTTGTATGCTCCTTACGAGTTAGATGCCACTAAATGTATTTCTTACCTTACAATAGAGCTTAGAGAACGTATTCCAGAAGAGTTTAAAGGAAAGCTTGAGAATTGGGCCTATGGATGTGATATTTGCCAAGAGGTATGCCCTTGGAATCGTTTGTCTACTCCAAATAGGATAAGTGATTTTAATCCTAAGAATGAATTGTTAAACATGACAAAAGGTGAATGGGAAGAACTAACTAGTGAAGTGTTTGATGATCTATTTCAAGGTTCTGCTGTAAAACGAACAAAATTCGAAGGGCTTTCACGAAACATTTTGTTTTTGAAATAAAAAAGGCTTTACCCAAAACAGATAAAGCCCTTTTTACTATTACAAAGACAATTTATCCACCTGAATTCATAAGAGGCATTGTTTCAAAGTGCAACACTTCCTTTGAAGTTCTGTTGTAAATAACATATGCCACCTCACAATTTTGGGCTGCCCATTCTGGTTTTAATTCGAAGCGTAATTCATCCATACTTTGAAATTCAGTCATATACTGATCTCCTGAAGAAGGGTTTTCAAAGATTTTTGTTCCAATATCATCTAGCGGGAAACTAGCTCTTAACAAGTGGTTATGAATATAATCCTTAATAGGGGTAGAATCGGGGAACCTCGAATCTTCTTGTGGTGAAACAATACCGTTTTCAAGGATATAAACTACGAAATAGATTTCTCCACTTTCACTATCTAGAGCAGTAACATTCGGAACTACTCTTAGAATTCTTGAATCGGTATTATAGATGTTCGTTGAGTTAACTCTAAAGTTTAACTCCATGTAATCAGGATTTTGAAGCTTGGTGTTTACATTATTTTCCCATTGTCCCATTCCAACTCTAAATGAGTTATTCCATTCTTGTCTATCTATAAGACCTGCTGGAAAACTAGCAATTTGAAATTCGACTCTAAGGTTCTCACCAGCTTCAGTTTCATAGTCTGCTTGGAATTTACCATCCGGGTCTGAATCGGGTTCTGAGAAATTACCAGAATTATGAACTGCAACCACAAATACTTGCCCAGGGTTATCATCAACTAATTGCTTACCTAAATCTGTAGCTGCTGGACAATTAGGGCATTTATGCCCTGTGAAATCTTCGATTAAGATAACTCTACTCGATAGATTTGCATCATTCATAACCGTATCGTTGAATCTGCTATCTCCAGTATCTGTTATGAATTCATCTAGATGCTCATAAGGGTCATCTACCTCATCACACGAAGTGAATACTCCTGTAACGAGAAAGAGATTTAATATCCAAAGTAATTTTTTCATCATTAAAAGCTTGAGGTGATACTCACCGTTAAACCATTAGAAGCAGGAACTACCCTACAAACTCCACCAACACAGAAAATACCTTCACGTTGACGTCCGTAACTTAAAGTAATTCGGGTTGCTTCTTTTATATAACCAACAGAAGCAATTGGGAAATGAAACTGTTCATCTTCAATGTCATTTCCATAGTTCCATTGATCCATTACACTAACGAACCAATGAGGTGCATAAGTATATTCAACTAAGAACGTTGCCCAATCTCCTTTATCTTGATTCGTGAATAACCCTTGTAATTCTGTTCGGATAGAGCTTTTCCTGTTTAGCTTAGTCAAAAGATCTAGTACTCCGACATTAGCATATACATTTCCAACCCCAGGTTTGCCTTCTAACAACTCTCTTCTGTACAACAAGTTTTGATAGACTGCACGTAGTTTAAATGTTTTATTAAGTTTCCTACTGATCTCTATATTAAAATCTCCAAAATATTGATCAGTAGACCCGTTAGCTCTCTCACCAATCTTAAATAGATTAGAAGTATAACCCTGTCTTGCTTGCCCTATTGAGTCAACATCATTAAGATTCGTTGTGTCCAGATTTGCTGCATAAGAATAGTTTACATTCACTGTAGTTCCATATTTACCACCGAGAGCTGTTCCTTTCTTGATCTTGTATATTACGTCTCCTTGAAATGCAATTTCACCTCTTGGTTGTGTTGCATATGGATAGAGTGTAGCCATTAAGTTGTACGTATGCTGTTTGGTAAGTGCTGGTATGTAGTTGATAAACATGTCCTGGAACTGAGAACTATTGTTCCTATCACTTCTAAAGAACATATTATCTAATGTATGGGCACTTACAGTAACTCCAAATCCTTTTCGATTGTAACTTGCCGTTAATTGCAGCATTTGACCTTCTTTATAGATGTAGCCATTATCAGCATTCGGATCGTTGTACTTGTACGTATACTCACCGCGAAGCATCCATTTTTTGTATTTAACCTGCATTCTCCCTCCGTATGCAAGTACATTTTCAGGTAGAGTAAGATCAACATTGTTGTCTTCTTGATATTTACTCACAGCACTAAATCCAAATGAAACGCGTGTTTTCTTAGGCATTCGATCTTTGAGAATTTCATTCAACTGAAATTCTATGTCACCGCCTCTCACAATACCTGGGCTTTGCTCAAAATACCAACGCTGTTGGCCAATAACCGCCTTTAAATAAATACCATGAATATTGTATTTGAATCGGGCACCATCTATACTGTTGTCAATACCCAATGAAGGTTCGTAATAAGCTCTAAGAATTTGACCATTTCCAAATTGCTCATAGAAGTTACCAACTGTTATATCTAACTGGCCATCATTGTATTGAACAAAACGATTTGTAATCCCATTACCTTGATATTCTGGTGCAAACCCGAGTAACACATTTTGGTATGATTCGTATCTCAAGCCAGCATAAAAATTCCCCTTGTGGTAATTGATATTTGCGAAGCCATTGAATAAAAACTTTTCAGGTACTTCAGGAGCTCCAATGGCACTATCAGGGTTATAGAATTGACCCCTTAAATCGAAATTCCCATGAACTTCTCCTAAGTCAACTTTTTTCTCTTGGGCTTGGGTATGAACTGAAAATACAACAGCGATTAACACTGTTAAGACGATAAACAATCTCATTGCTATAGGGAATAAAGAACTTTAGTGTATAGCTTCTCCGTTAGAAACTTTACGAGTTAATTCCAGTAATTCTTCTTCATCACCTGGAGAGTAGCTATTGTGTTGCCAAACAACTTCCTTATTTCCATTCAATAAGAATGTATGTGGAACATTATTCACGTTCATTGCCCTCTTGAATTCACCATTTGGATCTAAATATACCTCGTAATCCCAAGCTTGGCCATTTACGTAGGTCGGTACTTTGTCAACATTTCGTGAATCATCAATTGACACAGCAATTAATTTAACGCCTGTTTCTTCAATCCATTCATCATACTCTTCTGCGATGGTATTAAGTTCTCTTTTACAGGGACTGCACCATGTAGCCCAAAAACTAATAATGATGGGCTTGCCATCATTGTCTATCTCGCTAGTATTGAAATTTTCAAAATCAATGTTTTGGATTGAAACGTGAGGGATTGCCCAGCCGTCTTCTTGAGCGTTCGCAACAAAACAGATTACTGTTAGTAAAAGTGTAAAAGTTAATCGAATCATTTGGTTATGTATCAAATAGTGAATACTCTAGATTAGTGCTTCAGACGAATATAAGATGAATTTGTTAACCAACTGTTGACCTTGAAATTCCGTGATAGAAAATGAAATAGTTATGATATTTTTACAAAAACTTATGATATGAAAAAACTTTTTACTACAGCTTTTGCTGCTATTATTGCTTTAGGTGCAAGTGCGCAAGTTACTTTTGATAGAGATACAGCCTATGTGAAGTTAGTTCCAGGTGTTGAAGAAAAGGGGAATATTCTTGTAACTAATACTACAACTAGAGATGTAGAGGTAGAGTGGAGAACTATTGAAACTGATCTAGATATGAACTGGAAACTAGCTTTTTGTGACTTTTACAATTGCTATTTTAACGATTTTGGTTCATTGCCTTCAGAAAGTAATTGTGATGCTCCTATTTGTTATCTAGCAAATGGATACAGCGCTAATTGGTACTTGCAAGCAGATCCTCAAAGTGCTCCTGGTAGTTCTAGAATCTTTAGAATTGAGGTTACTACAGGAAGTACAGAAAAAGATACGTTGACTTGGATTACACAAGACTTTACAGGTGTTTCTACACTTGAAGCGGAAGTAGAAGAGTATTTTGCATATCCAATTCCGGCTATAAATGAGTTGAATATCAGGTTTGTATCTTCAAAATTGAACACTGCTACACTTGTGCTACACGATTTATCTGGTAAGGAAATGAAGCGTGAGACACTTCAAGGAGAGTTATCTACCCTAAATGTTGGTGAAATGACAAGTGGGGTATATATTCTTTCAATTCTTGATGAGAATAACAAAGTATTAGTGACTCAGCAATGGACCAAGATGTAGTAGAGAGGCTATTCTCTACTAGCTTTTAAGAATACAAGAAAGCCGAGTTCAACTGGACTCGGCTTTTTTATTTGGAGATTATCCTAGAACACCCAGGGTTTTAGAAAATGTAGCTATTGAACCTTTACATGTCTAGAATGATTAAGCGGTTTAAGTATTGAATCATTACGCTTTATCGGTCATGGTATTTCTGCAGTAATCAGTTTGCTATACTTATCAGTACACAATTTTCCCAAGATTCATGATAACAAAAAAGGCTCGTGATATCACGAGCCTTTTGTAATTATTTTGAAATAATCAGTTGTTAGTTTTTAACGAAACGTTGAACTGATTTTTCACCGTTATCATTTTCAACTTTGATCATGTAAACGCCACTTGCTAAATCAGAAACATCAATAGAAACTGAAGAAGGAGTGTGCGCTACTGTAGTAACATTACCAACAAGCATCATTGTTCTGCCAGTTACATCAATAACAGATACTTCAAGTACTTCAGTTGCTTCAGTTGTAATTTCTAACTTACCTACTGAGCTAATTGGATTAGGGAACAATGTAACGCTTCCTGCAAGTTCTTTTGCTTCTCCAATACCAACATTATCTTCTACTCTTAATGATGTAGTTAATGTATCGTTGGCATTATTTTCATCTGCATTACCGTTAGGGTTAGCTGCCCACATTTTGATGGTATAAGAACCTGCAGCAGTTGGAGCCCAAGGAATTGAGTGAGTAAATTGATCAGTACTCATGTTTACAATGTTTACTCCTGTAATGGAAGTGTTTTGCGCTGGCCCACCTTCAATAGAGTAACCTACTTCATAACTTGTAATCTCTTCAGATCCCATGTTAGTAACAGTACCCATTACAGTGTAAGGAGAAGCTGTATAAGCAGTATCATCAGAATCAAGTGAAGTCATAGCTAAATCGTATTGAGTATTTTGTTGCTCTACACCTTCAGCAGATTGATAAACTTCAAGTGAAGTACTACTTTCTATCCAAGCAATAACATAAAGGTTGTTGAAGTCTTCAACTGAATGCTCAGTATTATGATTGATTCTATTAGCTGTTTGTCCATCAGCAGGAAGTCTGTAAGATCCTTGGAACTCATAAGAATCACAAATTTGCTGAGGAGAACCTGAAGTTAATTGAATTGTTTGGCCACCTTCACTAGGAACCATTTTCTTCATTACATTTTCAAATTCTGTTTCTCCATTAGTTTTCTCATTATCGTATGTAATAGATTCTAGGATAGCAATTTGAAGAGTAGCTGAACCTAAATCTCCTAAAGCTTCATAATCTATACAGTAATCAACCGTTTGATTAGCAGCATCTACAGAATAAGTAACGTCAAGCTCAACAAATGATGGAACATCTCTAGCGGCTTCGTGAAGTGCTGAAGTAAATGAGTTGGCATTGCCATCCCAGCCACCATCTATTTCCATTCTTGGAATAGAGTTGATACCATAATAACCTCTACGGTTAACTGATTCATCAGTAGCATATGGATCACCAGTACCAGGGAAATTTTGTTGATACTTAATGGCAACATACTCATCAGGATAGTTCGCTACAATTCCATGGAAGTTTACATTTCCTGGAGTACATGGAGGACATGTTGAACTTGTAAATACCTCATACAATGGCTTGCGCTGAACTGAAGAGTTGAAAACATTTACATCAAAGCTGAATGAGTTATTTGAAGGATCTCCATCAGTTTGACCATTTGGAGAATCAGCACTAACAACAATTGTGTATGTTCCAGCTGCTGTAGGAGTCCAAGCGTTAGGATGAGTAACAACCTCTGATTCAAAAATATCTAAGCTAACTCCAGAGATAGCAGATGTAGTAGCTGAACCTCCGTTAATTGTATAGCTTAAATCATAACCAGTTAATGTATTGATACCATTACTTCTAACAATTGCTTGAATGTCGAAAGGTGCATCTTGAATAGATACATTAGGAGCCATTCCAGCAACAACAACTTCAACATCGTTATCTAGTGGTGCCATTACTTGAACATTATCAATGTTCATTCTGAATTGATCTGAAACATTGTGATGACGGAATGCCACATAAACAGTACTGTTTCCAGCTAAAGAAGAAACATCTAATGCTCTGTTCATGTATCCGTTGCTCGTTGTAAGAACTTCAGTGAAATTAACAGGAGAATTTACAAGGTTACTTATGCTACTGTCAGTTCCAACATAAACCGTGTAATTTTCGGCTGGCCAACTTTGATCTTGGGCATAAGCTTGCCATGTTAAAAGCAAAGAACCTGATGCACCTGATAAATCAATTGCTGGTGAAACCATCCAGTTATCTGGATTTAATGCGTTTGATGCCCAACTTGCAGAGGTAGCAACACCACCTTGAGGAGCTCCAGCATTAAACCAGTACCAGTCATTTCCATCTCCATCATCATCAACTAGTGTCCAGTTGTTGATATCAGCATCAAACGAATCTGAAAAATATACTGTTTGACCTTCTGACGTAAAAGGCATTGATAACAGGCCAAAAAGTCCTGCCCCGAGTAGTAGTTTTCTCATAGTTTTAGATTTAAAATAAGAATTTGTTTGGGTAAATTTAACATTTCTATTGAATAAGAAAAGGTTTTAACCCAATACCTTATAGCTAAGATTTGATTTATTATTCCTTAGGTTACGATTTAATTACATTGATTACTTTATGGAATCGGTTGTCTCGATCCGTTACGTGTATGAGGTAGCTTCCAGAGTGTAAACGGCCAACTTCAACAGTATTTTGGTTAGAAATTAGATTTCCACTTAATACAATTCTTCCAGACAAATCGTAAATGGTATACTTTAACTCTTGCATCGATATGTTTTCAGCTGAAGAGTTGATATTGATCAAATCATTGAACGGATTTGGGAAAACGGTAATTGCATTTGCATAATCTTCTTGAGAGTCATTGCTTTGAACAAAGTCCATAACAATGTTGTCTATATACAATGCGTTTCTTCGTTCAGATAAACCTACAAATCGGATGAGGGGAGCTATTGAAAAATTGAACTCAAGTGAATCCCAATCTGTGGCTGTTGGCCAAAATCTTCCATTCGTACTGTTAGTAGTGGCAAGACTAGACCCTTGTTCATCAAAAATGGTATCCCAACTCGTTCCACAATCAGTGGATGACATAATCAATAATCGATCTCCAGAATTTTGTCTTTCCGCATAAGCATAATCTAGTTTTAATGTTGCAGTTGCATCAATTATAGAGGCTCCATTTTCTTCAAGAAAAAACTCAATTACATCATCTTCAGCTGAACTAAAGAAGTCGAAAACCAATGCGTTTTCAGAATTGCCAAAACCACCAATAGATTGATTCACAGAGCTTGAGATGCTTTGATCTGCTACATACAAGATGTTTGCATTATTAGAAGTAGCATAGGTTCTATAATAACCTCTTTCTGGCAGGTTCTCTATCGCATCTGATTCAAATGTATAAGGAGAGTCGTCAAAATCTTCTGGAATGTAAAGTAGTTGTGAAACGAGCAAGCTATTATTAGAATAATCTGTTTCTATATCTCCTCTAGAGTCAGTTATTTCGTATTGAATTTCATTTGAACCTGTATCCAATGCAATTGAGCTTAGCTGCACGTTTTCTTGGCCTGCACCAATAATTGGTAAATCAAACCAAGTTGTGCTTTGAGATATACCATTTACTGTTATGGATATTTCAACACTATCCACAGTCCCATTTGAAGAGTTGGTTACCGTGATTACAGGAGTAATTGTAGAACTACAAAAATCGCTCGAATATGTTGTAGCATCTTCTAGTGTTAAATCGATAGAAGAACCAATAGAAGGGGTATTGCTTTCTCCTGCCTGAATAATTTCATCTGTAGAATTGTTTTGAATAAAGGCTACTGTTTTTACTTCAGATAGGTCAATCCAATCAGTTGATGTCGCCTCTTGGAAAGTAAGTACGATAGAGTCCCCAGCAGCTAGAGAACCATTCAGAGCAGTTCCATTCTCGTCAGGTACAAACCCCCTATGGGTATTTCTGAAATAGGTTTCACCATTCGAATTTGGAGCAGTGCTGTAGTTTAGTGTTTCTGTAACTAACGATATATAAAGAGTCTGACTAGCCATGTTTATAGCACCAGATGTTTCGTTCATTACCACACATCGAATATTTAAAAAAGAAAAGTCGCTATTAAATGATTGGGTAACCTTAATTGAGACATCAGAATTGTTCAATAACTCATTATCTATAGCTGTTTGTGTAAAACCAGTAGGTGCGCCTGGATAGGTAAGCCAATTCCCTCCACTTGTATTACTATTATCAGGAATCCGCCCACTCATAGTGGCAAAAGGAATATTTGTAGAACCATATCTCGTTTGTCTTCCATTAACACCAGAAGGATCAGCATCTCCAAAAATATCCCCACCTTGTTTGTGGTAAGCAATATGTATTACATCTCCAATATTGGGATCTATAATAGAACCATAAAAGAGAGGGTTTTGAGAAGCGCTTGGTAAACTATTATTACTTGTAAAGTGTTCTACTAGCACATTTCGAGTAACTTGACTGAAACTCAAAGCTGAAATAATTAAGGCTGCGAGGGTAAACGTATACTTCATGGATTTTAATTGGTTGGGTGAATATAGCTGTTTTTAAAGTAGCTTTTCTTGAATAATCTGTTGAATGCCTTCACTTGCTGTAGATGAAATTGAATGAAAGTTACTAGGAAGTTCTGCTTCTCTGGCATTTGGATCAATGTAGAACCCATGGCATGACTCTTGAAGAGCATACACTAGACCAGCTGCAGGGTATACTTGGAGGGATGTTCCTATTACAATGAGGACATCAGAATTATTTACGATTTCAATAGCTTCATCCATTGCAGGGACTTCTTCTCCAAACCAAACAATATGTGGTCTTAGTTGCCCACCTTGATCACAAATGTCTCCAAGTTCAATTGGTTTTCCATTCATTTTTTGAATAAAAGAAGGGTTCAGAATACTTCTTACTTTGTCCAATTCTCCATGCAAATGGAGTACACGAGTAGAACCTGCTCGTTCATGTAAATCATCCACATTTTGGGTGATGACTTGAACATCGTACTCAATCTCAAGTTTCGCAATAGCATGATGCGCGCTATTTGGTAGAGCAGTATGAGCTTGAGCCCTTCTTTTATTATAGAATTCTAATACCAAGGAAGGATTTGAAGCCCAAGCTTCTGGAGTGGCTACTTCTTCAATTCGATACTCTTCCCATAACCCTCCGGAATCCCTGAAGGTTTTTAGCCCACTTTCGGCACTCATTCCTGATCCACTAAAAACAACAATCTTCTTTTTTTTCATGATCTCTATTAAGCTTACGCAAAATGGAACATCGTCTCCGATATGCCCTGATGAAATTACTATTTTTACCGACTTTTTGATCAGGGGGTAACACATGATAAAAATTAGAAAAGAAGAGGCACTAGAGTATCACGAGAATGGCAGGCCAGGAAAGGTTGAAGTCATACCATCTAAACCATACAGTACTCAACGTGACCTGTCTTTAGCATACTCACCAGGAGTTGCTGAACCATGTAACGAAATAGCTAAAAATCCTTCTGATGTATATAGATATACGGCAAAAGGAAACTTAGTGGCCGTTATTTCTAATGGAACTGCGGTTCTTGGGTTGGGAGATATAGGTCCTGAAGCATCTAAGCCAGTAATGGAGGGCAAGGGATTGCTGTTTAAGATCTTTGCAGATATTGATGTGTTTGATATTGAGGTAGATGCAACTGATATTGACGAGTTCGTTCGCACAGTAAAGAATATTGCCCCGACCTTTGGAGGAATAAACTTAGAAGACATTAAAGCTCCTGAAGCTTTTGAGATAGAAAGAAGGTTAAAGGAGGAGTTAGATATTCCAATCATGCATGATGATCAGCATGGAACGGCAATTATTTCTGCTGCTGCATTGATCAATGCATTAGAGTTGGCAAATAAAAGAATTGACGAGGTTCGAATTGTAGTGAATGGGGCAGGGGCTTCTGCAATTTCATGTGCTTCGCTTTACCGGTCGTTAGGTGCGAAGAACATTGTTATGCTGGATAGTAAAGGTGTAATAGGAACGCATCGAGAAGATCTAAACGCTCAAAAAGAACAATTTGCTATTGATACTGAGCATAGAACATTAGAAGATGCATTAAAGAATGCAGATGTGTTTCTAGGTCTTTCACGCGGAAATATCGTTTCTAAAGCGATGGTTCAGAGTATGGCTAACGACCCTATTGTATTTGCGTTAGCAAATCCAGAACCTGAAATTAGCTATGAAGAGGCTACTTCAGCTCGTGAAGATATTATCATGGCAACTGGTCGCAGTGATAACCCCAACCAGGTAAATAACGTTCTTGGATTCCCATTTATCTTTAGAGGGGCACTTGATGTAATGGCGAAAAGCATCAATGAAGAAATGAAGATTGCTGCTGTTCATGCCTTGGCGAAATTGGCTAAAGAACCAGTTCCAGAGGAGGTGAATGAGGCGTACAATGTTAGAAGCCTACAATTTGGTAGAGATTATATTATTCCAAAACCGCTAGATTATCGATTGATAACGACTGTTGCCCCAGCTGTAGCAAAAGCAGCTATGGAATCGGGTGTAGCTCGTGCAAACATTACTAATTGGTCTGCTTATCGTGATCAGTTGAATAAACGCATGGGTAATGATGATAAGTTGGTTAAAAGCATTATGCAAAAAGCAAAAGCGGATAAACAACGTATCGTATTTGCAGAGGCTGATAACTATAAAACGTTGAAGGCTGCTCAAATTATTCATGATGATGGAATTGGAGTTCCAATCTTGTTGGGTAAAGCAGATAAAATCAAATCTATTGCAGAAGAGAATAGAATTGATATTTCGCATTTGGAACTAATTGATCCTCGAAGTGCTGAAAATCAATCGCGTCTAGAAGAATATGGAGACATATTATATGAAAAGCGCAAAAGAAGAGGGATTACACAGTCTGAGGCACACCGATTCATGCGAGAGCGAAACTATTTTGCCGCAGCAATGGTTGAAGCGGGCCATGCCGATGCTGCAATTTCAGGATTGACTAGGAATTACCCAGCCTCAATTCGTCCTGCTTTACAAGTGATTGGAAAAGAAGATCACGTAAGCAAATTAGCAGGGATGTATATTCTCATCACCAAACAAGGACCATTATTCTTAGCTGATACAACAATTAACTTCCATCCAACTGTTGAAGATTTAGTTGATATTACAGTTTTAGTTCATGAAAAAGTGAAACGACTGAAGATTCAGCCAAGAATTGCAATGCTTTCTTATTCAAACTTTGGATCTAGTAATGGTGATGAAGCAAGGTTAATGTCTAAAGCAGTTGAGCGTTTACACCATGAACATCCAGAGATTTTAGTAGATGGTGAGGTACAGGCTAATTTTGCGCTTGATCGTGACCTGATGAAAGAAGTTTTCCCATTCTCTCATTTAGTTGATAAAAAAGTGAATACCCTCATATTCCCGAATTTGTCAGCTGGAAATATTGCTTACAAATTGATTCAACAAATGGGTACAGTAGATTCTATTGGTCCTGTTCTATTGGGAATGAAAAAAACGTTTCAAGTTTTGCAACTTGGAAGCTCAGTAAGAGAAATCGTAAACATGGTATCCATAGCAGCCGTGCAGGCTCAAAGCTTAAACAACGATGATTGAATACCTAAAAGGTAGATTAGTAGAAAAAACACCATCCTATGTTGTGATAGATTGTAATGGGGTGGGGTATTTCGTAAATATTTCACTAAACACCTACAGTGCATTAGGAGATGAAGAACTGGTAAAAGTTCTTATTCATTTTCAGGTAAAAGAAGATGCGCATAATTTATATGGATTTGGTTCTAGAGACGAACGAAATGTTTTCCGTCAACTTATCACTGTTTCTGGAATAGGAACGGCTACAGCTCAAATGATGCTTTCTTCATTATCACCAGATGAGGTCCGAAATGCTATCATGAATGATGATGTGAACACACTGAAATCCGTTAAAGGGATTGGAGCTAAAACAGCTCAACGTGTCATTCTAGATTTGAGAGATAAGTTGGCAAAAGGCGATGGAGTTGCAGAAATAGTGGTGCCATCACACAATACGGCAAAAACAGAATCGTTAAGTGCTCTGGTTGCTTTAGGATTTGACCGTACAAATGCCAATAAGGTACTTGATTCATTGATTAAAAAAGATCCAGAATCAGGTGTAGAAGAACTCATTAAAGCAGCATTGAAAAAGCTCTAAGAGAGCTAGTTATACTAATTGGATTGAAGACGCGATTTACCGTTCATATCGCATTTGCCTTGGCACTTTTGCTCTTTAGCCCAATGAGGCAGGTGTTTTCTATACGTCCCTCATTGCGTAATGGAGATGGTATGGACTTTATGCTAGACTCCACAGATACTGACTCCAACGATATTAAACTGAAGTATCCGATTGAAGATCAGTCTCAAACACCGTTTAATCAATCCGAAAATCGTTTTGATTTAGAAGACCCAGAAAACGTTAAAAAAGAGCTTATATATGATCCTGTTACAGGAAACTACTTTTATAAGCAGTCTTTAGGAGAAGGATTAGATTATCGTCCTGAGAACTACATGACCTTGGACGAATACAGTGATTATGAATTCAATAATTCCTTATCAGAGTATTGGAAAAGTAAAGTTGCCACGGAAAACGAATTCAATAAGCAAAACGGTTTCACTGTTCCTCCAATTAAAGTTGATAATCAATTATTTGATAGGATTTTTGGAGGTAATACTATCGATATTCGCCCATCGGGTTCAGCCGAATTGGTGTTTGGGGTGAATACCTCTAGAACGGATAATCCAGCAATTCCACTTCAGCAACGTAGGATTACGGTGTTTGATTTTGATCAGCGAATTCAGTTAAACGTTATTGGAAATATTGGAGATAAACTGCGATTAACTACTAATTACAACACTGAGGCTACTTTTGATTTTGAGAATCAGGTAAAAGTAGATTACACGGGCTATGAAGATGAGATTATTCAGAAAATAGAAGCGGGTAATGTATCTCTCCCACTGAATAGTCAGTTGATTAATGGTTCTCAGAGTTTATTTGGGATTAAGACTAAGCTAAAGTTTGGGAGATTAGACGTAACTACAATTGTATCTCAACAGCGTGGTCAACGTCAAGAAATTGAAGTGCAAGGCGGAGCTCAAATCACAGAATTTGAGATAGATGTAGATAGTTATGAAAATAATAAGCACTTTTTCTTAGGACACTTCTTTAGAGATAACTATGAGGAAGCTACTGCTTCGCCTCCATACGTTAATAGTGGAATTAACATTACACGATTAGAGGTTTGGGTAACTAATACCAATAACATGGTGGAGAATACCCGAGATATCATTGCTTTTCAAGATTTAGGAGAGGGGAAAGAAGAAGATCTCTACAATAAAAATGGACTTGGAAATATCACCATTAATCCGTCAATGCAAGGAATTGCGGATAATAATGTGAACTCACTTTATGCTGATGTGGCTAACCAAGGTGCAGTAAGAGGGTTTTTAGGTGCAAGTCCAGCTTTAGATGGACAAGGTTATGTGCCTAGAGTAGATTACCACAAAGTAGGGTTGGCTAGAAAACTAGAAGAATCAGAATATTATGTCCACCCACAATTGGGTTTCATTAGTGTTAATCAACAACTACAGCCAAACCAAGTATTAGCCGTATCCTATCAATATACCTACCGAGGAAGAACATATCAAGTCGGTGAATTCTCAACGGATATTCAAGAAGGTCAAGCTCTTTACTCTAAGATGCTAAAAAGTACGCAGCTTAATACAAATTATCCGATGTGGGATTTGATGATGAAAAACGTATACTCATTGGGAGCATATCAAGTTCAAAGTCAAGATTTCCGTTTAGATATTTGGTACTTAGACCGAGAGCGAGGAATAGAAACTAATTTCTTGCCAGAAGGTCCAGAAGATGTAAATGGTCGTCCTTTAATTCAGGTAGTAGGCTTAGATCGTTTAGATGTAAACAATAATCCACGTCAAGATGGAATCTTCGATTTCTTGACAACCAACGATCAGTTTGTTCCAACAATTAACCCTCAAAATGGTAGGATATATTTCCCAACACTTGAACCATTTGGTAGAACCTTAAGAGAACGACTTCAAGATCCTACTTTAGGGAATAAGTACGCTTTTGATAGCTTATACACCAATACTCAGGTAAACGCACAAGTTCGATACCCAGATAAGAATCGATTTACTATAAAGGGACAGTACCAAAGTAGTAGCTCAAATGAAATTTCGCTGAATGCCTTGAACGTACCAGAAGGATCAGTTAGAGTAACAGCGGGAGGGCGAACGTTACAAGAGAATGTAGACTATACCGTAGACTACACCTTGGGGAGAGTTAAGATTATTAATCAAGGATTGCTAGAATCAGGAACTCCAGTAAAAATCTCTTTAGAGAGTAATGCATTCTTTAATATTCAGCAAAAGACTTTAATAGGCTCTCGATTCGACTATAAAATCAACGAAGATTTTGTTGTTGGGGGTACCATCATGAACTTAACAGAGAGGCCATTAACCCAGAAAGTAAATGTGGGTGAAGAACCTATGAGTAACACTATTTGGGGTGTAGATGGTTCATATAGAACAGAGTCTCCTTTCTTGACAAGAATGGTCGATAAAATTCCACTTATCGATACTAAAGAGAAATCAACCATCCAAGCATCTGGTGAGTTTGCACAATTGATTCCAGGACACAATAAGGCAATTGGTGATGAAGGGGTTTCTTACATTGATGATTTTGAGGGAAGCCAAAGTGTGATAGACCTTCGCTCAATTCAATACTGGACCCATGCTTCAATTCCGCAGGGGCAACCAGATTTATTTCCTGAAGCATCTCTAACAAATAACATTGCATCTGGGTTCAATAGGTCAAAGCTTGCTTGGTATAATATTGATCCTAGTTTCTGGAGAAATGATCAACGAACACCTTCTCATATTCAGAATGATCCAGAGATGCAATCGAATCACTTCATGCGTGAGGTACCTCTAAATGAAGTATTCCCAAATAGACAAGCAGCTAACTTCCAGCTTCAGAATGTTGTAACCTTAGATATGGCTTACTACCCATCAGAAAAAGGGCCATATAACTATGACGTAAATGGTTTTGATGATGGAGGAACTCGTTATGGGTTTGGTGTAGAAGAAGATGGGAGTTTGAGTAGACCAGAAACTAGATGGGCCGGTGTACAACGTGAAATTACTCAGCAAGATTTTCAAGATGCGAATATTGAGTATATCCAGTTTTGGGTAATGGATCCGTTTAATGAGGATTATCAAGAACTGACAAATGCTTCTGGGGATAATGGTAGATTGTATTTTAACTTAGGTACCGTTTCTGAAGATGTCCAAAAAGATGGGCAAATGATGTATGAGAATTTACTGCCAAATTCTGCATCAGATATTACCACAGAGCAGTTTACGAGTGCATTTGGTAGGTTTACACCTGGACAGAGTTACGTATATGGATTTGATAATGATCCTGATGCACGTCAATATCAGGATGTCGGATTGGATGGTCTTCGTACTTCTGAAGAACAAGTTTTCTTTAGTGACTATGTATCCAATTTAGCCGCGGCAGCTCCTAATGCCGATCCTAACTTATTAGACGATCCATCGCAAGATAACTTCAGGTTTTACCTAGAAGGAGCATTTGATTCTGAGCAAGCAGACATCTTAACACGTTACAAGAATTTCAATAATCCTGACGGAAACTCTCCAATTAATGACGGTGGGGGAAATACGGCAGTAGGTTCTACAAGGCCGAATGTTGAAGACATCAATCAAGACAATAACTTAGATGAAGCCGAATCTTACTGGCAGTATTCTGTTGATTTTTCTCCTGAACAAGTAAATGAGTCTAATGTAGGTAATAACTACATTGTTGATGTTCAACAAACTTCTAGGAATACACCAGATGGAAGATCTAGAGACATCAACTGGTATTTATTCCGAATTCCAATTAGTGATGGAGAAGCAATTGGAGATATTTCGGATTTCCGTTCTATTCGGTTCATGCGTATGTTCATGCAAGGGTTTGAGAATCCAATTGTATTACGTTTCGCTCGATTAGAATTAGTTCGTGGAGAATGGAGGAGATATGATGGAAGTCTAGAAAATCCAGGTGATTTTATTCAAGGTGATGAATCTACTGAGTTCGTTGTTGAAGCTGTAAATATTGAAGAAAACAGTGATAAACAGCCAGTAAATTATGTGATTCCACCAGATATTGAGCGAGAAATTAATGTTGGAACAACCAACCTCCAACAGCTAAATGAGCAATCACTTTCTGTGGGGGTTTGCGGATTAAAAGATGGTGATGCGAGGGCCGCATTTAGGAATGTCGACTTAGATCTTCGGAATTATGGGAAGATAAAAATGTTTGTGCACGGAGAATCTGCCGATCAAGCTAATCCACTTGAAGATGATGAACTCCGAGTCTTTGTGCGACTGGGAACAGATTTTACAGATAACTACTATGAATATGAAATACCGCTTAAAATTACCGAACCGGGTAGCTATTCTAATGAGTCAGATGCTGCAAGAAGGGAGGTTTGGCCTACAGCTAACAATATTGAAATAGACTTTAAACGCTTGCAAGCGGCAAAAACAAGAAGAAATAGAGAGAGTATTTCAAATCCATCTCAAGTAAACAACCGAACTAGATATGCTTACCGAGACGGAAAGGCTACTGTTTATGTAGTTGGTAATCCAAACTTAAGTACCTTAAAGAATATAATGCTTGGGGTAAGGAATCCTAAAGCAGGTGTAAATGGTGATGATGACGGTTCTGATAAGTGTGCGGAAGTATGGTTCAATGAACTGAGACTTACAGACTTTGATCAGAGTACAGGTTGGGCTGCTGTAGCCCAAGTAACTACTCAGTTGGCAGATTTAGCTACTGTTAGTATGTCTGGAGCAATGAGTACACCTGGGTGGGGGCAATTAGAAGATAAAGTTAGCGATCGTCAGCGTGAGACAATTCAACAGTTTGATTTCTCTGCTAATATGGATTTAGGGAAGTTCTTACCTAAAGAAAGTGGCGTTAAGATTCCAATGTATGTTGGTTATTCTGAGTATGTAAGTAAACCTCAATTTGCTCCACTTTCTCCTGATATAGAATTCGATGATTTTGTAGAAGAAAGCTACCCAGACAAAGAACAACAAGATTCGGTTAGAAGGGTACAGGAAACTAGGCAAATTAGGCGAAGTATCAACTTTACTAATGTCCGTAAAGAAAGAACTAATAAGGAGAAGAAACCTCAGTTTTACGATATCTCCAACTTCTCAACAACGCTTTCGTATTCAGAAGATTTCAAGAGAGATTTTAATACAGAGTATAACACCACAAAGAATTACCGAGGGGGGCTGAATTATAATTTCACCACTACACCAAAGAATTATAAGCCATTCTCTAAAATGAAACCATTTAGGAAATCGAAATACTTGCGATTGATTCGTGATTTCAATTTCTATTTGATGCCAAAGCAGTATAGCTTCAGTACAGAAATGAATCGAATGTATAACGAGCAAAAAATCCGAAACAATCAACCGGGTATTACTGCAGAAACATTGCCGTTCTACAATAAATCGTTCGATTGGAATCGTACATACTCATTACGCTGGGATCTGGCTCGAGCATTGAAAATGGATTTCTCAGCTAGTAACCGTGCTTTAGTAGAAGAACCAGATGGACCAGTTAATAAAGACTTGTATAGAGATGAGTATGAAGTGTGGAAAGATTCTGTTTGGAGTAACATTTCCAATTTCGGTACCAATATGCAGTATAACCACCGAATCAATTTAACATATAACGTACCACTCAATAAAATTCCTGCAACAGATTGGATTAACTCTAATGTTCGCTACACTGGTACCTACAATTGGGATAGAGCTCCTTTTGCCGCAGACTCTTTGGGGAATACCATTCAGAACTCTCAACAATGGCAAGTAAATGGTACATTCAATTTTACATCTCTCTACAATAAGGTTAAGTTCTTGCGAGAAGTAAATAGAAAGAGTAGGCTGAATGCTTCAAAGAAAGCGCGTGAAAAACGAGATAAGGATAAAACAGCCAAAAAAGACGAAAATGCGGTATCCGATAGTACCGATACCAAGAAGAAAAGGGATAAGAATGAGATGACTATTGTCGATCATACAGCTAAATTCTTGATGATGATTAAGAATGGATCTGCTTCTTATTCATTAAACCGAGGAATACTCTTACCTGGTTACAATGAAGGTCATAATGTGTTAGGAATGAATCCAAGCTTCAGTGCCCCTGGTTTCGGGTTTATTATAGGACAGCAAGAAAACTTTGGAGAAGATAATTTAGATTACTTAGATTACGCACAATCTAGAGATTGGCTCGTTAGAGAGATGGCCTTCAATAATATGTATTCCCAAACCTATAGTGAGCGAGCAAACTTTCGATTGAATATAGAACCGATTAAAGATTTGCGTGTTGACTTAACTGCGGATTGGAATTATTCAGAAAACTATTCTGCCTACAATAGATACTACGATACACTCACAGTTTTCCAACCTGATGGAACATTTGATCGATTTATCGAGGATGGTTTCTTCAGAGAGAGCCCTATTACCACTGGAAACTTCTCAAAATCGTTTAATACGATTCGAACTGCGTTTAATACAGATTCAGACGATTACATTAATGATGCATTTGAGCAGTTTAGTGCAAATAGAGAGGTTATCTCAAGACGATTGAGTGATAAAAATGAAGCCTCAGATGGGTTGTATGAAAATGATTCAATTGATTATGAGGGAACTTATTATGAAGGATATGGGCCAACACACCCTGATGTGCTTATTCCAGCATTCTTAGCAGCTTACTCAGGTAAAAATGCATCTAGTCAGAAGTTAGATGTGTTTGATAAAATTCCTTTACCAAATTGGAGAATAACTTATACTGGGTTAAGTAAGTTAAAACCATTGAAGAAGTACTTTAAAAACGTAACCATTAGTCACGCCTATAAATCGGTTTACAGTGTTTCTTCATTTACCTCTAATATCGATTACAGAGATAATAATGATGATGGCTTACCAGATATCAAGGATCCTGTAACAAACGCAAACTTCATTCCCGAATATAACTACCAAGTTGTTACAATTAGAGAGTCATTCAGTCCATTGTTCAATATTGATATGACTTGGAATAATAGCTTAATCACAAAGGTTGAGTTTAAACGAGATAGAACATTATCATTAAGTTTAACAAATGCTCAAGTAACAGAGGTAAGAGGTAATGAGTATGTTATTGGTCTAGGCTATAACTTCAAACAGATTCCTCTTCCATTTACCTTAAAATCCAAGCGTAATAAGATTCAATCGGATTTAAGAACAAGAGCAGATTTCAGCATCCGAGATAATTACACAGTATTAAGAAAATTAGATACTGATATCCGTCCTAATGAACCAACTGGTGGGCAGCGTGTGTTTAGTATCAAACTTACTGCCGATTATTCTTTGAGCAATCAGCTGAATATTAGGTTCTTTTTCGATCGTGTAATGACAACACCAAGAATATCATTATCATTCCCTACAGCTAATACTAATGTTGGGTTTAGTGTTAGATTTACGATTAGCGGATAGGGCTTAATTGATGCTTGGATGGCAAAAAAATTATCTTTGAAACAAAAGCAAATAACATGAATTTTCCAGAGGAGTTAAAGTATACCAAAGACCACGAGTGGGTAAGTATTGAAGGTGATGTAGCAACTATAGGGATCACTGATTTTGCTCAAGGCGAGCTAGGTGATATTGTGTACGTTGAAATCGAAACTGAAGGTGAAGAACTTCAAACGGAAGAAGTTTTTGGAACAGTAGAAGCAGTAAAAACAGTTTCAGATTTGTTCATGCCAGTTTCAGGAGAAGTAATTGCTGTAAACGAAGGTTTAGAAGATGCTCCTGAGACAGTTAATAGCGATGCTTATGGAGAAGGATGGATGATTAAAGTTAAGATGTCTGATCCTAGTCAAGCAGACGGTTTAATGAGCGTAGCTGCCTATCAGGAGTTAGTGAATGCATAGTGCGTTGGATTAAGACTTATAAATATGCTTTAGTTTGGAGTGCGGTTGTTGTTTTGCTCAGCTCGCTTCCTTCCAAAGAATTTGAAAATAAACAAATGGATGGCTTTGATTTAGCTATCCATTTTGTGTTTTATGGTGTTTTGTGTTGGCTTGTAGCTTTGGCCAACGTGCGGTACAAGCAAGAAATATCGCGTAACTTTTACCCGCTTCTTACGGCTATAATCTCCTCTATTATTTTAGGAGGATTGGTTGAAGTGCTTCAAGGCACGGTGTTTGTATCTAGAACCATGGACTGGTATGATTTCATCGCTAATAGTTGTGGTGCATTAGTAGCAGCTCTCGTTTTCAGATTGGTTTACGGATCTACTGATTTGTATTGCTAGCAAACCCATCAGGAAAGTGATTTGACTACTCTTTAGAACCCTAAAGAGATTAATCGCATATGTCAAACTTTTTTGAATCAACACCTCATGAAAAAACACATGTATCATCAATTGAAAGAAAAACGACCAATTTTCTTTTTAAGTGGACTAACAGTGGCTCTCGCCATTACTTTTTTAGCATTCGAATATCAATCTGTTGAGTATCGAGATATCTATGAAGGATCAATTTCTTTTGAAGAAGACGATATTGAAGTTCAAATGCATGAGATTACTCTGTATACCGAGATTCCAGAAATTCCCGATCCAAAACCAATTAAACCAAAGGATGTCGTAGTCTTACAAAATCACATTGTAGAACCAATAAGTTCTATAGAACATACAACAAGAGATTTCGATTTTCCAGATGATTTTGATCCAGATAATATGGTTCCAATGGCCGATGAGAAGCTGGAGCCAGAACCAATTCCAGTTATGCTAATGCCTGAAATTCCCGCTGAGTATATAACTGGTGAAGCTGGAATGATGGAATTTATCCAATCATTTAAGCTACCAGATGCTATTAAGACGAATAACAAGGAACTTATTATTTATGTAACATTCGTTGTTAATGAGGAAGGAAATGTTACTGACATAGAAACGTTAAGAGAAGTTGGCTATGGCGTTGACAAACGAATCGAAGAGTACTTTGCAACAATGCCACAATGGAAACCAGCCAAGCAAGGAGCTAGAAATGTAAAGCAACGATTCAATCTACCAATTCGCTATATAATAAATTAAGACAACGGACGTATTAAAAATAATTTGTGAAGCTAAGATTAGGGCTTTTAGAGTTCAAAGAAGTTCGTATTTTAGCGACCTCCAAAAATCAAGGAAACCAAACTATGGAGTTAAAAAAGAATCCAGAAGTTGACGTTGAAAAGAAGAGATCTTTCTTCTTTATGACGGGGTTAGTGTTCGCATTAGCTCTAGTTCTAGTTGCTTTCGAATGGAAGATTTTCGAAAAGCAGGCTATGGACCTAGGACAACTAGAAATTGAATTGGACGAGGAAGAGATGATTCCAATCACTCAACAACAACCTCCTCCACCCCCTCCACCCCCTCCACAAACTCAAATAATCAATATCGTTGAAGATGATGAGGAACTTGAGGAAGAATTGGAAATCGAGGATACTGAAGTAACAGAAGATACTGAAGTTGAAATCATAGAAATTGTTGAAGAAGAAGAGGTTGCAGAGCCTGAAATCTTTACAATTGTTGAGGACATGCCTTCGTTCCCAGGTGGTGAGGAAAAGCTTTTCGAATACTTAGGAAAGAATACTAAGTATCCAACCATGGCAAAGGATGCTGGTGTTCAAGGTGTTGTGTACATTGGTTTCATCGTTATGGAAGATGGAAGTATTGAAAATGTACGAGTTTTAAGAGAAACTCACCCAGCCCTTGATAAAGAAGCTGTTCGAGTAGTGAAGAGCATGCCAAAATGGAAAGCTGGAAAGCAAAGAGGTAAGCCAGTTAGGGTACAGTATAGTCTTCCTATACGTTTTATCCTTAACTAATTAAATACACAATTGACTTTAGCCCTTTTACATTTTTGTAGAAGGGCTTTTTTTATTTAATGATCATGGAACAAGAGATTCGTGCCCAAATAGAGTTGCTGAAGAGCAATCTTTCTGAAGCTGATCCTAATGAGATTATTACATACCTAGACTACACTTCATTGCGAAGTATTGATAGTAAAGAATCAATTAAAAGCTTTTGTGGTCAGGCTAACGCATATCAAGAAAATCATGGCAATGTGCCAATTCCTGCAATTTGTGTTTATCCAAATTGGGTTGAAATTGCCAAGGAAGAATTGAACCCAGAAATTCGAGTGGCTTGCGTAGCTACTGGTTTTCCTGAGGGGCAAACATTTGGAGCAATAAAACAACTCGAAACCCAATTAGCAATTAGAGCAGGAGCGGATGAAGTTGATATGGTTATTCATCGAGGTGCTTTTCTTTCAGGTGAGTTTGACTTTGTAGAAAACGAGGTTCGAATGGTAAAAGAGGTCGTAGGTGAAAAACATCTTAAAGTTATCCTAGAAGTATGTGATTTGCCAGATGCTGCAAGTGTAATGAAGGCTGCAGAATTGAGTATTAAGGGAGGAGCAGATTTTATCAAAACATCCACAGGGAAAGGAAGTCACGGAGCAACACCTGATAGCTTTTTTACAATGTGCTTAGAAGTAGAAAAACACTTTTCGGAGACAGAAAAAATGGTTGGTCTAAAGGCTGCAGGCGGAATTAGAACCCTAGAAGATGCCTGGCTTTACAGAAGTATTGTCGCTCATGTTTTAGGAGAAGAATGGCTTACTCCAGATTTGTTCAGGATAGGAACAAGCAGCCTAGCTAGAGTGGCAGAAGAAGCTGCGTTTCCGAATGAGAAACACTACCTTTAACAGCTATGCCGAGGATTTGTTTCTTACTTACTTTCTTTATAATGTTTGGGTTTTTAGGATACTCTCAAACTAAATCTACTTTTCTTCCTCAACAGTTTGATTTTAGATGGGAACAAGATCAGTGGTTAAAAGAACATGCAATTGAAGAAAAACATTATGCTATAAGGCAATCGAGAATTACATACACCGCAGATACTGCAATGTACAGTTGGTACCGTTCAAAGTATAAGCGTAGTTTAAAAACCACTTATCTAGGAAGAAAGACTTTCAATGAGCATTTATTGAGAGTAGCGAAAGAGGATTTTTCATTTAGCATAGATCCACTCATGAATTTTCAAGGGGGAATGTCTTTTGAAGACACGAGTTCGAATATTCTGTATACTAATACAAGAGGTATCCAAATTCAAGGAAATATTACGAACAGGGTGTTTTTTTATGGTTCATTTTATGAGAATCAGTCGGAATTTCCAATGTATGTAGATTCAGCAATTCGAGCTTCTCGGGTAATACCAGGTTTTGGATCACCAAAACCTTTTGGTGAGGGTGGATATGATTATAATATGGCAACAGGTTTAATTCGGTTTGAACCGATTGAAAACTTGGGATTTCAATATGGTCATGATAAATTGTTTATCGGAGAAGGTTACCGTTCAGTACTCTTGAGTGATAATGCATTTAACTATCCTTCCCTGCAAACAGATGTGGCACTGTTCAAGAATAAGATCTATTACCAAGTGAATTATGCTCTTCTTCAAGAAACAAGAAGAGCTGATAGAACATTGAACAGTGAAGCTATTAAACTCCGAAAGCTGGCTAATATTCGTTACCTAAGCTTCAAACCTCTGCCTGAGTTAGAAGTAGGGATTTCTGAAGTTGTTATGTGGCAACGTTGGGATGATAGTACAGGGACTTTACCATACG
>DIYR01000127.1 GCA_002429085.1 Flavobacteriales bacterium UBA6049 | reverse complement strand
AGGAGAAGTTAACGTGGTAGAAAAAATGAAAGCTACAAATGCTATCATTGGTGGAGAAGGAAACGGAGGAGTAATCTATCCAGAGCTTCACTATGGTAGAGATGCGCTGGCTGGAATAGCTCTATTTTTATCTCACCTGGCAAAGGAAAATTGCTCTATGAGCACATTGAGATCAAAATACCCTAACTATCACATTTCCAAAAACAAAATTGAATTGACTCCTGAGATAGATGTAGACCTTATTTTACGTCAAATTCAGGTACGCTACAAGAACTACCCGGTTAACACAATAGATGGCGTAAAGATCGACTTTGAAGAAGAGTGGGTACATTTACGCAAGTCAAATACGGAACCGATCATCCGTATTTACACGGAAAGTACGAGTCAGACTACCGCCAATGGACTGGCTCAAAAAATTATTTCCGATATTAAAGAGATCATTAAAGAAGGTTAACGATGACAAAGCGAGTATACTTAGACAATGCGGCTACCACACCATTAGCACCAGAAGTGTTTGATGCTATGGCTCCCGTTTTGAAAGATTCTTTCGGTAATCCAAGTTCAACACATTCATTTGGACGAGAAGTTAAAGGCAAAATAGAAGTTGCCAGGCGAAAGATTGCTAAGATGCTCAATGTTACACCAGGCGAGTTGGTATTCACTTCTGGTGGTACTGAAGCTGATAACATGGCTATTCAATGCAGTGTGCGTGATTTGGGAGTTACCCGAATCATTACCTCTAAAGTAGAGCACCATGCAGTATTACATACAGTTGAAGAGCTTGAAGAAAATGATCAAGCCACAGTAGTTTACGTTAAACTCCACGAAGATGGATGCGTTGATTTAGATCACCTGGAAGAGTTACTTGCTGCTAGCTCAGAAAAAACGCTGGTTTCATTAATGCATGCCAATAATGAGATTGGAAATCTATTACCAATAAAAGCAGTATCTGTATTGTGCCGAAAATACAATGCATTGTTTCATTCTGATACAGTGCAAACAATGGCACATTATCAGTTTGATTTAGAAGAACTAGATATTGATTTCGTTACAGCAGCTGCACATAAGTTTCATGGGCCTAAAGGAACTGGATTCTTGTATATCAATAAAAGTTTGAAGTTACGTCCTTTAATTCATGGAGGTTCTCAAGAACGCGAAATGAGAGGTGGAACTGAAAACGTATATGGAATTATAGGTTTGGCTAAAGCAATGGAGCTTTCATGGGATCACATAGTTGAACATCAACAACATGTGCAGGGTGTAAAGGATCACATGATTGCTCGATTAACAGAAGCATTTCCCGAGGTTCAATTCAATGGATCTTGCGGTATGAGTAACAAATCATTGTATACAGTGTTGAATGTATTGTTACCACAAACTGAAAAGGCATCAATGTTATTGTTTAGTCTTGATTTAATGGGAGTTGCTTGCTCTGGAGGTAGTGCTTGTACATCTGGAAGTAATACAGGGTCTCATGTATTGAGAGGAATCAATGCTCAAATGGATAGACCCAGTGTACGTTTCTCTTTTAGCAGGTATACAACAAAAGAAGATGTTGACTTTGCAGTAGATTGTTTGCAAAACATCTACAGTGAAAAGAAAGCTATGGCGTGAAAGTTACAGTTCTAGGTTCTGGAACATCACAAGGTGTACCTGTAATTGGTTGTCAATGCGAGGTATGCGAATCAACTAATTTGAAAGATAAAAGACTTAGATCTTCTATTTTAGTTGAGGTGGATGGCGTGAATCTAGTAGTTGACACAGGGCCTGACTTTCGTCAACAAATGCTCAGGGAAGGAGTTCGAAAGTTAGATGCAGTTTTATTTACGCACGAGCACAAAGATCACATTGCTGGGTTAGATGATATTAGAGCATTTAATTTTGTTCAGCGAAAAGAAATGCACGTTTATGCAACTGATCGAGTGCAAGAAGCACTAAAGCGAGAATTTCATTACGCATTTGCAGATATCAAATATCCAGGTGTACCTCAAATTCATCTTGAAACAATTACCAATTCTCCTTTCAAGGTAGAACACATTGATATTCTTCCTATTGAAGTGCTTCATTACAAACTCCCTGTATTAGGATTCAGAATCAAAGACTTTTGCTACGTAACTGATGCTAACTCTATTACTAATTCTGAAAAAGAGAAAATGAAAAACTGTGAAGTGTTGATAGTTAATGCTTTACGAAGAGAGAGTCATATCTCTCATTTTACGTTAAATGAAGCTATTGAGTTGATTAAGGAGCTTAAACCAAAACAAGCTTACCTAACTCACCTAAGTCACCAAATGGGATTGCATGAGGACGTTCAAAATGAATTGCCTGAAGGAGTTGACTTAGCTTACGATGGCTTGTACATAAAACTTTAGCAGATAGCAGCTTTCACTGTTCCTTTTAGTTGTTCACCAACTCCAGGAACTTTATAACTCAACGATTTTTTAGTTTCAGTTTTTCCAATTTCGTATGGATCAAAAACGGTAATGTTTGATTTATTCCCAATTTCAATAGTATCTACTGTTTGACCAACTATGTTTCTTGGATTTTCAGAGAGTACCTTCACCAAGGTTTCAAGCTCAATACTATCTATTGTGGCATTTCTTAACAGACTGAATGCAGTTTCCGAACAGGCCATTCCAAATTCTGCGTGGTCAAATTCACATTCTTTTTCTTCTATATTCCAAGGTCTATGATTCGTGACGATTGCATCAATTGTTCCATCGTTAATTCCTTGTATCAATGCTTGTCTATCTTCTTCTTCACGAAGGTGCGGAAGAACTTTAAAAGTAGAATCAAATGTATCTAGTACAGAATCTGTAAAAGCTAAGTTGGCCACAGCTACATCACAGGTTACCTTAATACCTTTTGCCTTAGCATCTCGAATTAATTCTACCGATTTAGCAGCACTAATACAGCTAATATGAACAGGGGCATTACAGTATTCTGCGATAAACAAATCTCGACTCACGGTTAAAGATTCAGCCAATGCAGGAGCACTTTTTAAGCCCAATTTTGTACTCATTGGACTCTCATTCATCATGCCAGAATGTGCTATGCTTTCGTTATGAGGATAAAGCATAACTACTCCATCAAAAGACTGAGAGTAGTGTAAAGCTCTCTTTACCAAATCGGCATCTTGAATAGGGTTAAAACCATCTGTGAAAGCCACCGCACCAGCTTGATACATATCGTATAACTCGGCTAAATCTTTTCCTTTGGTACCAACAGAAACACTACCTGCAGCAAACACTTCAATAGGTAAAAAAGAACCCATTTTATTGATGAATTCTACTTGACTTTTAGAGTCTACTGTTGGATGTGTGTTTGGCATTAACACGACTCCTGTGAATCCTCCAGCTTTAGAAGCTGCACTTCCAGATTCAAATGTTTCACGGTGTTCGAATCCTGGTTCTGCATAATCTGCTCTTAAATCAAACCAGCCTGTAGAAGCATGTAAATCATTACCAGATATAACTTCATCAGCTTCCAATTCAATCTTATCCGTTATTTCCGTAATCACACCATTTTCGATCAATATGTCTTTACGTTGATTATGAAAGCTAGATGCAGGTTGAATAATGTGAGCGTTTTGAATCAAGGTTTTCATGAGCCTATGCTATAAATCGGGTAATGAACACTTCAGCGGTCAAAAATAATAAGGTTATTAACAGGCATACCTGCCATAGTGTGCTCAGTTCGTTGATGCTAGATAAATCTTGTTCTAGTTTATCAGAAGAAGGTGTTAGGATGTCAATTTTTAAGCCTGATTTAGAGGCTAATTTTTCTAATGCTTCAACATTCAGATAGTCTACCGAAGATTCGTTTCTATTAAAATTGAATGCAAGCCATTCAGATTTATTACTAGTAGTTACACTATAAAAACCAGCCTTAGTAAGCGATTGTAACTGTTCTAATCGCCAGCCCTTAGGAGTTGGAATTGCTTGAGGAATAAAAGAAGTGTTTTCTCCAGCTATAGTGAAGGTGTTTTCAGTATTGGGAGAGAGGTTCGTAGGAATCCAAGAGTTTTTTCCTATCACATAGTAGAGGGAATTACTAACAGATTGCTGTAGTGCCATCCTAAACAAAACTGGAATAATGATAGGATGGTCTACCAAATTCGTAAGAGATTTGTCTAGGGAAAAGCCAGCTACGAATAATTGTCCTTTTCCTATTGGCATACGAACTAATAGGGGAGAATTCTGTATGGTACTAAGAATGGTAAAGCCGAATCCGTCAGCTGGTACTTGAACCTTAGACGTTCCATAGAAATCTGGCCATTTTACTTGATCTGGATTTGATTTGAATACATTTTGAAAGAAAGAGTTCTCCAAATCAACCTTAGCCATAGTCTGTAAACTGGTGTCCCAGTTAAAAACCACTGGGCCAGCAACACCTGAACTAGCTTGGTTCCAAATCACTCTATCGTGTTCGGGGTGTGAAAAATAACAAACATTTTTCCCTTCGTTTAATGCTGAAATGAGCTGTTGAGCGAGACCCGAAGTCAATGATTTTGAAGATGTATAGATTACAAAATCAGCATTTTCAATATCCTTACGTTGCAATTGAGATGGATGAATCTTTTTGTATACGAAAAACGAATCAGTCAAGAATACTTTCTCCGTGGTAGAGGTGACGTCACTTTCTGAAATCTCCAAAACATTTAATCGCTGTTGTAAATTCAGAGCAATAAAAATAGAATCATCATATGGTATACCTGCTTGACTCATTGCCAAAGTGATTTCTGCTTTATCACTTGTAGGGAGAGTAAAATCTATAGTTGTATCTACTTGCAGTTCTTCATGCCAATTTACAGCAAAGAAACTTTGTTCTCGCTTTCCTTGAATCACCTTAACGCTTGTCTCTGAATCTGTAAAAGAGACACTGCGTTTTGCCCTAATATGAAGTTGTACCCTTTGCCCCACTTGTAAATAAGGTTCTTCAATCCAAACGGAATCTATCCATGCATTTCCTGCTGGAGTTGGTTCAATAGGCACAATGAATAAGCGATCTGCAGAGTCTAGCTGTAGTCTATTTAAATCAGTACTCTTCGATTGAAAATCTGAAATTACTAAGTGATTGATACCTTGATTCTCATTCTTTTTCCATGCGGTCTTGTTTCGTTCAATAGCCTCACTTAATAAATGTGATGCTGGAGAGATAGCCAACTCTTGAATTCGGTTAATAGCTTCAGTTTGATTTAATACAAGCTGATTAGAACCAGCAAATGACTGATCTTGAACTTGAAATTCTGTATTGCTTGGTAAAGACTGAATAGTACGTAGTGCATGTTGTCTTGCCTCTTCGAATAACTGAGTAGTTCTTCCTTGGCCTCCCATACTTAGAGAGTTATCAATAAAAATGCTCCATTTGTTACTCGAGTTGATTCGTTCGTTTGATTCTGAATCCAAATATGGTTGGGCAAAAGCTAAAACAAGGAATAAGATGCCAAGCATTCTTGTTACCAGTAATAGATATCGCTTCAAGTTTGATTGTGCTCTATGGTCTTCAAAAACAGAAGTTAGAAAAGCTACATTAGAGAAGTAGGTTGTCTTAAATCGTTTGAATTGAAAAAGATGAATGATTATCGGTATTAACAATCCGAATAATCCCCAGAGAAAAAATGGATAAACAAAATTCATGCGGGTAACAAAGCTATTTCAATCATCGAATTAGGAAACGAAATTTGTATAGAATCGTTGTGGTAGCTGTGCAACTTTTTCAACTCTTTAAGAATAGTAAATTCGCTTTCCAAGTTTAAACCATATGGAAGAAGGAGATACATTAACATCTATTGAAAATCGAGCTTATTCTAAGCAAGCACATTATGTATTGCTAAGTTGCTTGGTTATGGTGTTGATGGCACCAGTTTTATTGCACCTAATGCCAGCTATTGCCAGTTTTTTAATCGATGCATTATTGGTAGTCATTGTGCTTGCTGGTATAAGTGTTGTAGCAGAAGAATATAGCAGACCAGGTCCAGTAAGAATTGTTATGATGATAGCATTGGCTTCATCTGTTTTGAATGCTTTTACAGATGCTATGCCTATTGTTCAGGTAATAGTAAAAGGAGTTTCATCTTCTTTTCTGGTTTTCTTAACAATCATCTTAATACGTAGAGTGATTAATATCAAGAAGGTTTCTGTAGCAATGCTCATACATGCTATGTCGGGTTATTTGTTGTTAGGCTTTTCCGGATCAATCATCATCAGTTTAGCGAATCGATTTGTATCTAATCCATATAGTGTTGAGATTCGCGAGGCATTTGGTGCTTATGGCGAAATCTATTATAGCTTCGTTACATTAACTACTTTGGG
>DIYR01000072.1 GCA_002429085.1 Flavobacteriales bacterium UBA6049 | reverse complement strand
GCGTAACAGCGGCTGTGGTTTCTAAGGTGGTTCCCTCTGGCATATCAACTACAATTTGGAACTCATTCTTATTATCAAACGGCAACATCTTAACCGCTACCAACTTGAAGTACACCAACGAGAATGATGCAAACATCAACACCGTGATAGAGATGATGAACGTCCAGCGTTTTCTTGGATGATCAATCATCGGTTGCATCGTTTTCTTGTAGATTCTGTAGATAGGAGACTCTTCTAATTTGAAAACCTTTTCCTTGCTCTCATCTCCTTTCAGCAAGCGATATGCTAGGAATGGTGTAATGACCAAAGCCACCAATAATGAAAAGAACATGGCTAATGATGCTCCAATAGGCATTGGACTCATGTAAGGTCCCATTAAACCAGATACGAATATCATTGGTAATACAGCCGCAATTACGGTGAATGTTGCTAGTATAGTTGGATTTCCTACTTCGTTAATAGACGCTATTGCAGCTTGTTTGAAAGGCATTTTGTTCATCTTAAAGTGCCTATGCATATTCTCAGCTATAATGATAGAATCGTCTACCACAATACCGGTTACGAATACCAACGCGAACAAGGTGATGCGGTTAAGCGTATACCCAGTAACGTAGTAAATAAACAGAGTGAGCGCAAAGGTTACAGGCACTGATAAGAACACCACTAAACCGCCTCTCCAGCCCATAGCTAGCGCCACAACAAGCGTAACTGCTAGAATAGCCGATCCCAAGTGAATCATCAACTCACTTACTTTATGCGATGCGGTTTCACCATAATTACGGATAACTTCTACCTCAATATCTGCTGGAATGATATCCTTCTCCAACTTATTCACTTTGTCAATTACCTGCTCTGCAATGCGCATAGCATCTGCACCCCTTCGTTTTGCTACTGATAGTGAAACTGCCTGGTAATCTGATGGCTTAGATTCGTAATTGGTTAAATCACCGTAGCCATATCCAAACGATACGTATTCTGATGGAATCTCAGGCCCATCTATCACTTCAGCTACTTGTTTTAAGTAAACAGGTGTTTGACCTTGCACACCTACAACCAGATCAGCCAGTTCATCCGCGTTTTGAATGAAATTGCCTGTATTAACAACGTATTCATAATTCCCTTGCTGAAAACTTCCAGATGGACTTTGGTTATTAGCACTAGCTATAAAGTGCATCACCATATCCATGTCCACCTTGTAAGAAGCCATTCGGTCTGGATCTAGCACTACTTGTACGTTTCTACTTCTACCCCCATAGGTGTTTACAGCACTTACGTCTTTTACCTTTTCTACCTCCAGCGCTACCTCTTCTACTACTCGTTTGATCTCATAATCATCATACCTATCGCTAAAAAACGTGAAGGCCAACATAGGCACATCATCAATAGATCTAGTTTTAATCAATGGTTGAGATACTCCTTTTGGAAACTCATCCATGTGTTTTTCTAATTCATTGTAGAGCTTTACGATGCTTCGTTCCACATCCTCGCCCACATAGTAACGAACCACCAAAAAGGCTTGATTCTCTTGTGATGTAGAATACACATACTCTACTCCAGGAATATCAGCTACAATGGCTTCTAAAGGCTTTGAAACACGTGCTTCTACCTCTTCAGCAGATGCCCCCGGATATCCTAAAAAGATATCGGCTATAGGTACGTCAATCTGTGGTTCTTCTTCTTTTGGCGTTAATACTGCACTGTAAATACCTACAGCTACAAATGCTATCATCAACAATGGCGTAAGCTTAGAGTTGATGAATAGTTTCGCCAGATTACCTGCTATACCTTCTTTCATCTGATGCTTACTTAGAAATTACCACTGGTTGGCCGTTTAGTAAACGAGCTTCAGATTGTGTAATAATGCGGTCTCCAGTTGATAAACCAGATAATACCTCTACACCATTCTCAAATGTTTCTCCTAATCGTACCCATCGTAACATGGCTTGGTTTTGCTCATTAACTGTAAACACACCGTTTAACTGGCCTTTCTGATGGATATACTGTTGAGCTATCACCAACTTTTTTGTGCCATTTTGATGCACCGTTACCTTACCTACCATACCTGGTTTTATGGTATTTGTAGAGTCGTTCAATACCACCGAAACCTTGAATTGTGCTCCATTAGCGGTTGATGGAATCACATTAGAAACGGTAGCTGAACTTGTTTGGTTAATGGTTGGGAATGTTATGCTTACGCGATCTCCCTTGGTAAACATCCCTATTTCGAATTCAGGAATGTTTAAATCAATTTTCAAATCGCTTAACGATTCTAAACTGAGTAAAGGATATCCTGGACTAGCCATATCACCAGCATTCACAAACTTTTTTGAAACGAAACCATCAATAGGCGATTTCAAGTTGGCATATGTCAATATTTCATTCAGTTCAGCGATGTTTTGATCTACCGACTCTACTCTTGCATTTGCCATATCTAGCTGCATGGTTATTTCATCTAACTCTCGTTGTGTAGCGCTTGCCTTGTCAAACAAGTTTTGCATGCGATTAAAATTCTTTTGAATATTGGCTTGAGCGGCTATTGCTTCTTTTCTTCCTGCACGTGCTGCTGCCAATTTAGACTCCACATCTTTACTTTTCAGTTGAACCAATAACTGACCTTTTGTTACTTGCTGACCTTCTTCAACTAATACTTGCTGTACTTGTCCCAACAACTTTGTACTCAGATTGGTATAATTATTAGAAATTACTTTCCCAGTATAGTTGTATTGTTCTTTTACAACCGTTGTATGTATAGTTTTAACCGATACATTTATAGGAGATATATTCGGTTGAATTTCATCATTACTATGCATGCAAGACACCACTCCTATGATGAGCGTTCCTGCCAATATGGATCGAATTGTTGTCATCTTTTCTACGATTTAGATATTGAATGATGTGAGGTTTTGAGCTAATTCTGTTTCGAGTTTGAATAAGATTTGCAGGTAGTGATTTTTGGCCTGAAGTGCACCAAGTTGTTTATTGAGGTAGTTGGTTTCAGCTAAAAGCAGATCTGAAGTTTTTTCTAGCCCTTCGGCAAAGCGATCGGTTCTAATAGCATACATCTCTTTAGCTTGTTTTGAAGCTAAATCACTCAATACCACTTGTTCTTTAGCCAACACCAAATCATTTTTTAGTCGAATGATTTCTCGCTTAGCAGCTGCTTGCCTCTCTTGCAAGGCTAACTCTGCTAATTCAGATTCGTGCTTAGCACGCTGCACACTACCTATCTGCTTTCCTCCTTGAAATAGATCCCACTTTAATTGAACACCTACTAAGTAGTTATCGGCTTGGGTTCCGAATATTTCTGTATCGTTAAACCCATAGCTGCCAAAAGCATTTACACGTGGCACAAATCCCAGTTGTTGTGAACGTTTGTTTAATTCACCTGCTTTTGTGGCGTGTTCCATTGCTATTAAATCTGCACGTTGATCTCCCATTTGCATATCCTGTATGCTTTCCATATTCAGATCAATCAAAACCAACGAATCACTTGGTTCAATAGTGATGTTAACTTCACTACCTAGTAATTGTAAGAGTTGTTGATTTACTAGAGAAACAGCATGTTTAGCTTGCAGTGCTCTACTTTGCACCTGCGTATAGCGTAATTCAGCCCCCATTAAATCTGCATTGGTGATAATGCCTTGATCGAATAAATTCTGAGCTATTTGGTAGTTTGCTTGGGCAGTAACAACAGCTTGATCAACGGTTTCTTGCCCCTTTTTTGCCAATACCAGTTGATAGTATATCATCTTGGTATGCAGCACCATCATTTCTTGAGACCATGCTTCTTGTTGTTGTACTGCATCAGAAGCCGCTCTTGCAGCTTGCCTGCCATAAATACCGTCTAAGTTCAAGATGGGTTGTACAAATTCAACACGAGTAGCAAAATTGTCAATTGCATCAGGATCATTTAGTGCATCTGGGTTGAAATCTGGAGCAGTAATAGCCGATTGCCCAAGTTTTGTTCCAAAGGCCATCATAGGGTCCGTAGTTGTTGTAAACGTTTCGGATATACTAACCGATGGTAAAAAAACACTGTTGGCTTTCATCACATCTGCTGTAGCTATGCTCGATTGTTGTTTAGCCATCTTCAGTTGCCAGTTGTTTTCTAGCATAGTATTGATAGCCTGTTTAAGTGACATTGATTGTGTGTCTTGAGCAAAGGCTCCCCCCCCAATCACACTGATTACCAACACACTTAAAATATGTATATATGATGTTATTTTCATATTTAATAGTAAAAAATTATTTCAGTTTACAATTCGACATGCATTCTATTACATTCAATACTTCTTGTAGTTTAATGGAGTAAAATATCTGTTTTCCATCTCTTCTACTTTCTAAAATTCCTTTCAATTTCATGTTTGATAAGTGATGAGATATTAATGATTGTTCTGTATTACACTTCTCTACAATATCATTTACAGACATTTCACCATGTTTGGCCAGAAGTATGATAATTTTCAACCTTACTGGATGCCCAATCGTTTTAAGAGTAAACGCGATCATTTCAAGATCTTCCTCTTTTTTAATCAAGTCTGTAATTTCTGCCATTGAGAGTTTAAACTTAGTTATTCACTTACCTCTTTGGTATTGCAAAGCTGCAATGATTCATAGAGTTTGAAAGTATCAAATGTCACACTTATTATTGTTTTCTCATTGTAGGCCGCGTTTTAAAACAGCACTATTGTAGAATAGTGTGAGATTTTAGGTCAGTTTTTTCTCTCTTCTCTTTT
>DIYR01000031.1 GCA_002429085.1 Flavobacteriales bacterium UBA6049 | reverse complement strand
AAAACACGCACTTCCGGCTACTGCGGGCTTGTCACCGACTGAATAAACGAGTATACGTAAATAGCTTCCTTTTAAGCATATAATCTTTGTTTCGATAAACGTTGCAAATAAGAGGAGACACAAAACTATGCGTGCATTTCCCTAATTATTTTGTAGCAATGCAAATAATTTAAACCTCGTTTACTGCGGTTGTTGCAGTTCGTGAAAAAGTGAAGTCTTATCTTAATTCTTGCGCAGAATCCAGCGCTTAATAATTTGAACCAATTGCGCTATTTGGAATGGCTTTGAGATATAATCATCCATCCCTGCGTTAAGGTAATTTTCTTTACTGTTCCCCATTGCATCTGCTGTAGACGCAATAATTACAGGAGCATCTTCTCCGTATAGTTGCTTGATTTTAGAGGCCGCCTCTACCCCTCCCAAAACAGGCATTTGAACATCCATAAAAATTAGGTCAAAGCGCTCGCCTTTCGCTAATACATCCAATACCTCCTGCCCATTAAACACTCCTACCGGATCGTAACCCATTTTGGTGAGTGTAATCTGCATCAAGTCCATATTTAACTCATTATCCTCTGCAATTAGGATTCGTGCAGGATATTCATTTCCTAAATCAGAGGAGATTCTTGTTTCGCTTGATTGATGTATATCGGATTTAGCTGTACGCAAGCGCAGAATAAAATAGAACGATGAGCCTTCTCCCTCAGTAGATTGAACGAGTAATTTAGATCCCATCATACTAACCAATCTCTGGCTGATACTTAAGCCTAGACCAACACCTCCATATGTCTTTGAAATGGATGCATCCGCTTGTTGGAACGATTCGAAAATTCGTTGCATTTTCTCCTCTGAGATTCCAATTCCCGTATCACGTACTTCGAAGCGAATATCTACTAATTCTCCATTTAATGTTCGTTCTCTATTGTACACTGTTAGTTCTAAAACAATGCGGCCTTCATGCGTAAATTTGGTAGCGTTAGACAATAAATTCACTAAAACCTGACGTAACCTTGGACCATCTGCATATACATTAGTTGGTAAATCTCCAGGGTAGACTAAATCAAACGTAACTCCTTTTTTTGCCGTTTCTTCGTTATATACCACCTCTAAATGATTCAACATATCTCTCAGATTTGTTGAATGCATATCGAGTTCCATTTTATTCGCTTCAATCTTCGAGAAGTCTAAAATGTCATTTAGTAAAATCATAAGATTACTACTGCTATTCGCAATGGCATCCGTATACTTCTTTTGCTCTACTGAAAGCGAAGTATCTCTCAATATTCGACCCATGCCAATAATGGCATTCATTGGAGTCCTAATCTCATGGCTCACCGAAGCAATGAATTCAGATTTCACCTTCAGGGCATCATTGGCCTTATCAATAGCAGAATTCAATGCATCGTTCTTTTCTGCTAGTTCATGATTTAGGTCATCTAGTTTATCGCGCCCTAATTTAGCTATATGATATTGTCTGTAAACTAAAACTGCAATTACCAGCGTAGCTAATAACGCAGCAAATGAAGCCACAAACAACAAATAATTACGTTGCTTTTCTCGCTCTTGGTAATCTGCTACTTGACGTAAATTATTAATTGTTTTCCTATTGTATTCAGACTCATACTTAACCCTGAGTTCTGCAATACGATTGTCAGTTTCAGATTGAGAAATAGAATCTCCAATAACCTTAGATAACTTTAAATAATGGTAAGCAGACTCCATATCTTGCTGGATATACTTTATCCTTGATAGGTAATCGTAAGATTCTATGAGAAAGGCTGTACTTTTTATTTGATTCGATACATCAATAGCCTTGCTAAACCATAACTCAGCTTCGTCATATCGCTCTAATTCATAGTTTAACCTTCCTAAATGAAATGTTGCTCTATCCAAATTTGCCTTTGTGTTGTTTTTCATTAACAACTCATATGCATTGTGATAGTACCTTATTGCACGCTTATAATCTTTGAGTTCTAGCCAAAGGTTTGCAAAGTGAATGTAGGTAACAGCTAAACCTATTTCATCTCCCGCGTTTGAACGAATATGAATAGATTGATTGAAGTAACGAATTGCCTCGTCCTTCAAATCTAACTCCATATTTACCTGTCCAAGATTGGTATATAGAATTGCCTTTTTGGGCTCATCGCTTAAAGAATCGGCTATTACCAACCCTTTTAAGAAATACTCTTCTGCATTATGGAACTGATGCATATTCATATACACCAGTCCGATATTGTTATACGATGGTACTAAAGCAATGGGCGGAGCTATTCCTTCTTTTAGTTCAATAGATTTTATGAAATACTCTAATGCTAATTCATCATTCCCCTTGCGTTGATAGATTAGCCCTATGTTATTGTAAAGCTTGCCAAGCAAGGCCAAATTTTCAGTAGACTCGCCTACTATCAATGCTCTCTTATAATAGTTGAGCGATTCCTCTAAATACCCTCTTTTACTTGCTAATACACCTAGGCCATTGTAACTATTTGCTATACTTAATGAATCACCAATGGCAATAGATTTGTCTAGTGCGCTTTGATTGTAGAACATAGACGAATCAAGCATATTCAAATACCGATAGCTATTTCCTAAAGTATGTTCTGATTGTATAATGAGAAGAGTGTCTTCTGAAGCAATGGCTTCTTTGTGAAACCTTAGCGCATAATTTTTTGCCTGAAGCCTATCCACCCGAAGATAGAGCATGTTCAGCTCCTTGTAAATTAATGCTCTTTCTTTTGAATCATCCTCCTGCTCTAGTTGCACAAGCAATTCATCAATCTTGCTATTTTGTGCTTGAACAGTGTGGCCATATAGCAAAGAAAAAACTACGCTTAAGAAGACTACTAGTCTAAATTGCATCATGAACCAATGTGGCGTAAAGGTAGTCCAATCTATGAAAGAACTATCCGAATGAAGTTACATTCGGATAGAAATATCTAGTGTGATTTACTTAGGATATACTGTTCCTAACTTTCACGGTATAATCGCGCACCGCTTTCCCAACAGAAACACCTTCTTTCTCCATGTGATTTTTGACCCAAATAGCTGCCATTACATGTGTTAGTTGCTCTCCTTCATCTTTACCTTCAACAGTAATTTCAGGTGAGTTCTCGTCTAAAATTGCTTCTTCGGCAGCAGCAAGTTGTTCTACTGAATAATCTGCCACTAACTGTTTAATTATTGGAACTTGCATGGTTATGCTTTTAGTTCGTTCAACATTTCAATAGCTCTATCTTCCTTAGAAGTTGGTTTCCCCGTTAACAACTCTCCATTCTTGAAAGTTGCCAAAAATGGCAGGTTGTTTACTCCAGCTGCCTTACGAGCTTCTTCATTTTCTTCGGCATTTACCTCAATAAAAACTACACCATCGTAATCTGCATTTTCAGAAAGTCTTCTAAATTTTGGAGCGAAAAGTTTACATGATCCGCACCAATCTGCAAAATACTTTACAATTACCTTATCGTTCTCGTTGATGATGCTATTGAATTCAGCATCAGTTACTGCTACTATTGCCATATCATTTAGATTTACGCCAAATATAACGAGGCTTTCACCCTTAAATCTCAATGGTCAAGCAAATTCACTTTATCCTATTATTAGTGTTTGTTATATCTACTTCGAAAGCACACGTAGCAGAAAACATTGGCTACAGTATAGGTTTCTTAAAAGGTGAAAACATTTACTTACCAGCCCCAAACGAATTAAAAAGAAAGACATTATTCCACTAATAGCTATTGGGGTGAGCGGTACAGCTTTATTCTTTGTAAATGAATAATATATCAACGAAGAAATTCAATCATTTCGGCTTGAACAAACTTCAGATAATATCGCTTCCACCGTCACTCACTTAGGAGATCCTATTAAACATGTGCTATTACCGTTAAGCGGATTTACAATAGGAAAACTCATCAAAAATGATCAGCTTACTCATAAATGGCATGGCTCTTATGCTGAGTTTTGGGCATTCCCTTCTTTTCATGCTGCTGATAGCTGGGTATTAGCTACTAGCATTACACGATTTTACCTAAAAAAATTAGGTATTACCTGCTACTCCCTTGCTACTAGTGTTAGTTTGAGTAGAGTTTACTTGGAGGAGCACTAGTCTTCAGATATACTTTGGGGTGCCGATCCAGGGTTTAGCTTTGGGGCTAGCATGGTAAAATTTCACCGAAACGATCGGTTTATGTTCTCTCCTTTTTTCGGAACACGATCAGGAATTTCTATTCAAATAGAAATCTAATGTAGTTTAGCTTCTTCCCAGAAAACATCCATTTCCTCTAAAGTCATATCGGCTAGGTTCAAGCCTTTTTCTTTCGCTTTAGCTTCTAGATATTGAAATCTATGGATGAATTTTCGGTTGGTTTTCTCCAACGCATCTTCTGGGTTTATACCAATAAACCGAGCATAATTGATCATACTAAACAATACGTCACCAAACTCAGATTCTACTTTATCATGTATGGCACCATTGTTCAATTCTTCTTTCAGTTCTCCTAATTCTTCTTGAACCTTGTCCCAAACTTGTTCTTTGTTTTCCCAGTCGAATCCAACACCGCGCGCCTTTTCTTGAATTCGATTGGCTTTTACCATAGCAGGTAACGATTTTGGGACTCCTTGTAGAACACTTTTCTTGCCTTCTTTAAGCTTTAGCTGTTCCCAATTTTGCTTTACTTCTTCTTCGGTTTCTGCCTTTACATCGCCATAAATATGTGGATGACGATGTACTAACTTGTCACAAATAGCTTGCAAAACATCGGCCACATCAAAGGCTTCTTTTTCTGATGCAATTTTTGAGTAAAACACCATGTGTAACATGATATCTCCTAACTCTCCTTTGATTTCGTTCAAATCTCCATCAATAATCGCATCTGATAATTCATAGGTTTCTTCAATAGTTAAGTATCGTAATGATTCCAAGGTTTGTTTTTTATCCCACGGACAACCAGCTCTTAAATCGTCCATGATATCGAGTAATCTTCCAAAACTCTCTAACTTCTTTTCCCTTGAATTATGTGGCATCCCTACAAATTTTGTCCAAAGGTATTATTACTATTTTTAGCGCATGAGCTTGCGCACCATTCTTATTGGTTGTACGATTTACTGTTTAACGATTCCTCTCTTTTCTGTGGCACAAACTCCTCAGTTGTTGGGTAGTGAAGTGAAGATTCATAGAGGCTTTGTTATGATGCATCGAGAAGGGGTTCAACACTTGGTTGAAGGCCCTGTTGGAATCGTTCAACTCAACTTATTCTACACTCCAAATGGAGAAAAAGATTGGCATCACTATACTCGTTTTGCCGATGTAGGCCTTTCTATTATGCAGGTTAATACCGGTAGTAACGAATTAGGAACGGCCTATGGCTTTATGCCGTATATGCGTTTCTTTCCACACCGTGGAAAGCTGGTAGATTGGACAGGGCAATTTGGAATGGGACTGGGCTATTTTACTAAACGTTGGAGCCGCGTTGAGCATCGTAAAAATGAAATGATTGGGTCGCACGTAAACATAGCGGTTTCATTGCAGACTGAATTACAATGGCACCTAACGCCATCTTTAGACCTTACAACTGGATTGGCTTTTACTCATTTTTCGAATGCTGGAACTCAAAAACCTAACCTTGGTATAAATGTTCCCTCTGCTTCAATTGGTATTCGCTATGCGCTAGATAGAGGGCTATCACCAAAAGCAACTACTGATACTACGGCCATTAGTCATCAACGAGAAATCATCTTATTAGGTGCTGGTTTTGTTAACCAGTTTGATGTGTTAATGGACAAACAACTTGCCACTACATTTTCTGTTGAATATGGTAGTTTCAGTAGCAGTAAAAGAAGTCGAATTCACGGAGCTTTGGATATCTTCTATAATGGAGAATTAGGTGATTATTATGAAGACGAAGGGTTTGATTATTCAACTATTGATGAATTTCAAGTAGGAGTCTCTGGAGGATATTCTCGAATTGTAGGAAAAATGTCGGTTTACCTTGGAATGGGAGTCTATGTATATGCCTATGAATTACCATCGCTTCGTATATACAACCGTGTTGGCTTAAGGTATAGAGCTACCGAACGATTGGTTGTAAATGGAACCGTTAAAACCCACTTGTTTGTAGCCGATTATTTTGAACTTGGATTTGGATATTGTTTATGGAAACGTTGAAAAACTTCCTCATATTCTTTGGATGTATTACACTCTTTTCGGGATGTGATAAGGAGCGATTAGATGATTGCTTTAGGGGCCATGGTAGTAGTAAAACCGAAGTCAGAACCACTGCTCAATTCAACAGTATTCACATTTCTGGCAATGTAATAGTTGAACTGATTCCTGATACAATTCAGTTAATTGAAGTAACCGGTGGTAAAAACTTTATTGATCAAATTAAAACAGAAGTATCTGGTACAAGGCTAGAAATAGATGATAACATTGGTTGCAATTTTGTTAGATCATACGATCGCGAGTACAAAGTGAAGGTTCATTTTACTGAATTGAGACACATAGAACATTATGCTGCAAAAGACTTGACTTGTTCCGACACTATCCGATCGCAGATTTTAGACATTGACAAATGGGCTGGTGGTGGCGACTTAAACCTTATCACTAAAACTGATGAAGTGTTCGTACGTATTCATGCTGGTTCTGGAGATGTTAAAGTAGCTGGTAAATCGCGTTATCAATACACGTATCAACGAGGGTTTGGTTTTATGTTTTTATCTGATTTACTATCAGATGAACTATATATTGACAAAGGTGGATCTGGTGATTGTTATGTACATGCTAACAACTCTCTAAGCATTGATTTCAACTCTGAAGGGAATTTGTACTATTCTGGAGATCCAGAAGTAAACATCATTCGGAAAAAGCGTGGTGGAAGTATTATTTCGAATCCTTGATACATTGAAAAGTAGCCACCGTATAGTAATCTACTTCAACTTTTTCGATTAGTTCAAAATCTTGATTTGCCATCATATCATTATAAGCTGTTCTTCCTTCGTTAGGACCAAAATGACTATCCCATACTACTACATCTCCCTTCCTATAAATTGATGGCCAGCCTTCAACACAATGCGTTTTTGTAAAAGGATCACATCCTGCAAAAACAGGATATGCTGGATGGAAGTAACACACCTTTTGTACTTCTGACTCGTGTATTTTAGAAACCATCTCTTCTAAAGCCAATTCTTGATTTGATTGCCATACAGGGATTCGATTGCTTGATGCATAGTTGATAATTACAAACAAGCTGAATCCAGTTAATACATACACATATGCTTTGGGAAATCTGGTTCCAATCTCTTTCAAAGCAACACCGCACAAAATAATGAGCACTGGAGTAATTACTATCAATACGCGTTTTAACCCTGCACTTGCTCCTAATCCAAAACCAAAAAGCACACTATGAAACGTAATGTAAACAACGGGAAAACTAAGCAGTGGAATAAGCTTATATATATTCTCTTTCCATTGTGATAAAAGCACCAAGAAGCCAATCAGACTGAACACAAGTATTGGTAAGCCAAAGATGATATCTGCATTCTCTATAAAATGAAAAAGACTTCCACTATCATAAAACGATTGAACTGAATAAGGCATTTCTGTATAAAACCAGAAGACGTTCCCTTCATAAAAAACTGCACCAACCAATGATATAGTCACTACTGGCACTAGCAGTATCAAGAGCGATTTGAATTGCTTCATCACCAACAACTGCGCTCCTAGCATACCTATAAATAAAATCCCCTCTGTTCTAACTAATACAAGCGATCCCGCACATAATGCTGCAAAAATCCAGTTTTTACGAAGCATAAAATATACTTGGCCTGTCAATATCGATGTAAACAGTGGTTCTGTTAATCCTGAAACGTGTAATGAAGTAAAGTATGGAGCTAAAAGCAGTGCAAACACAGCAATACTAGGCAGCTGTTCTTTTCTAAGTATTAGGTAGACCAAAACACTACTCAATACTCCACAACACACATTGAAAAACGTCACTCCTTTTAACCCAAGTTGTGCAAAAGGAGATGAAAGTATTGTAAAAAGTGGTTTTCCCCAATGGTCAAAGAATAAGTGATAATGCAGCCAGCTATATTTTGCAATGAGATAATGTGCAAACGAATCCCCTCCCCCCATTACTCCGTTTGATACGGTAGCGCCTATTACAAACACTAAGACACCTGCCAAAAGCGGGATAATGCTTTTCTGTAATAAGTGCAGTATTCTTTGCATAGGATACGAGAGCTTAGACAAAATTAATTATGATATTTGTAGCATGGTTTTGAAATTAGTTCTCTTAACAATTGGCTTACTAGGCCTAGCTTTCGCAGGGATTGCCATCAAGATTTTAGTAAAGAAAGATGGTAAGTTTTCTGGTACGTGCGCTAGCCAAAGCCCATTTTTAAACAAAGAAGGTGAAGCCTGTAGTTTTTGTGGTGCTTTGCCTGAAGACAAGTGTAAGAACCAAGAAGCAGCAGCTTAAGACTGCTTCTCGGATTTAATCATAAACTCCTTCATTGAAGGAGATTGATACGTTTTTAATTCATCAGACCCTTCATGGTAGATTAAGTAGACTGCCATAGTAGGGTCTTTTTCTTGTTCTATAAATGAGATTGCCAACTCTGGTCCCATTACCATAAATGCTGTAGCCATAGCGTCTGCCTTCCAACATGCATCTGTTATTACGGTAGCACTCAACAAACCATGTTTTACTGGATAACCTGTTGCTGGATTTAATGTGTGAGCATATTTAACACCATCTATTTCGTAGAACTTCCGGTAATTACCCGATGTTGCAACTGCCACATTACTTAATGCTAGAATAGCGTTCATCTCGCGATCGGTAGCATTCTCTTTTGGCTCATCAATCCCAATTTTCCAATTATCTCCATCGGTTTTAGTACCAAAGGTTAATACCTCGCCACCCAACTCAATCATAAATGCCTTTACTCCAAGTTCTTTTAAGTAACGACCAAGTATATCAACCGAATAACCTTGAGCAATGGCATTAAAATCCAGCTGAATTCCTGCATCTGCTTTGCTCAACATTCTTTCTGGACTTTGAGCAGATTCTTCCATTGTTCTTGTCAAGCGAATCTTATCATACGAAAAGCCAACAAAGTTCAACAGTGAGTCTACTTTTTCAGGAGTCATATTCTCCCGGTTCTTAAATCCAAAACCCCATGCATTCGATAAAGGTCCAATAGTTGGATCAAAAGCTCCATCTGTCAATTGATACACTTCTCTCGAATACTTGAATACCTCTGAGAAATAGTTGAAGTGATCATCAAACGTAATCGTAGAAGTATCTAACTGATTAATCTCAGAGATCAAACTAGTAGGCACCCAAGTAGATAATGAATTATCTACATCTACCAAGATAGAATCTATGTCATGCTTTGTGCTATCAGCATCCGCATCACCTATATAGCTGATGTGATACGTTGTTCCTTGTGCTTCTCCTTCAATCTTTACGATGTCTTCAGAAGAAGTGGGTTGTTTTTGTTCAGTTGTGTTGCAGGCTAGTAAGGCTAATGCTAATCCAATAACTACGATGTGTTTCATCCTCTATTGCGGTATCTGCCTATTAAAAAACGGGCAACAATTTATCGAGCGAAAATAACCAGTATATTCTTTCTTATCATAACTGATTAAGAGTATTATTTGTAAGGCTCATCCATAAAAACAGTTGCATCAAAACGACCCTTCGTTATTTTCAACTCCTCGTTCTTATCATTGATTAAGGTGATTGAAAATAAACCAGAAATGATGGAATTATGCAAATCAAATCGAGTTATTTCTAACTGGCTCTTAGTTGAATCTGCTAAATAATATATTGCTCCTTCATTGGTTATGTATTTGGTGCGATACCTCTCTTTCTGATAGGCAGAAACTCCCATGCAAGAATCAATTAAGAAAAAGTCCTTATTCAAAAAATAGATTCCTTCGCCATTAATATAAGAGGTAAAATACAGGTCTGCTAACCTTCCTCGCGCGTCTATTTCTAGTGTACCACATTCATTGTAATAAGAGAATTTAGATCTAGGCGAAATACCAATGCCATATTTTCGTTGCCACTTAGATCCATTGACAAGCATGCCAATTGTATCTTCACCTGAAGTAGTTGCCTCTGGGAGTTTGTCTTTTTCACATGATAGGCATAAAAACACGCATAAAACAACAACTATGTTTTTCATACTTTAGTTAATTATCAGCTTTAACTTCTCAACATTTCCAGCGGTTGTTACTTGTAAAACGTAAACGCCAGTAGGTATTGCATTAATAATATACTGACTAGAAGAAATGGTATGGAAATCACCAATTCTTGCTCCTTTTAAGTCGAATAGGCTTATGTCTAAAATCTTTTCATCTGATTTTACATTCAAATACTCCCCCTTCTTTATTGGATTAGGAAAGACTTCAACGTTTTGATGAACCTGATTATTGCCATTGCTTATTGCTGAGTAAATTGATCCATCCGCATTTGTTCTATAAGTTGACTTTGAGAAATCAGTCATCTTTTGACTCATAGCTGAGAATGGATACTTTGGTACCCATGCACATGGTTTTGAAGTGCACGGAGTTGTTTCTAAGTGTACATAGCTCAATCCATCTGCATCAAATGTTGGTAGTACTAAAATCTCCTCTGCGGCTGTCACGTTAAGAACTCCTCCACTAGCAACAGAAGCATTTGTAATCGACACTGTATTCGCATTTTCTATAGTTTCAATAGTTCCAGCATTAATTGACTCAGAAAAAACTATATTGTTGTATGCACACCCAAATCCATTGTCATTATCAACTTCGTTTAATACAAAATTTGATACAAGTTGTACTTGACTAGTATTATTATCCCCTATAACATGAGACAGGTTATCCCCACTAATACCAATGATTGCATCAAATGGCGTCTTTTCAAGTTTATTTGGATCTCCCTCTATATTATAAAATAGATCATCAGTATCAAAGGCTAGTGCACTCACAGTTGGAATAAATGTGTGACTATTTGCATAAACCTCACTACAGTCAATCTGTTCATTAAGAGCGTCACCAACCTTACGGTAAATATCAATATTACCACCTGGTGCAAAATCTATAGGTTCATTCTCCTTGTAAAACCAAAATCTATCCCAAGCTCCAGACGGAAAAAAAAGTGATGTTGCAGTACCTGGATTTAAGTAATAATAAGTCGATGTGTTATCGTTAGCTCCGAGTCCTGTATATGAACTCCTTGAAGATAAATGCGGATAGTTTTGGGCATAAGCATTCGACATAAATGTTTGGAAGCTAAATGCTCCAGCTGCCTCACATTGATCTAACTCCCATATTAGTTGCGTGCTACTACCACTGCCAAAAGGGATGTTAATTGACATTGTATAAGTCCCATGATATTGAAAATCAAACATACCGTCTTGATCGATATCTTGATTAGATCTTTGTCCAACTCCATTCCAACTTCCTAATGAAAATGCAATATTCCTGCACTTAGTTGGGAAACCATTACATTCATTCAAGTTACTAAGCTCATTAAAGAACTTCAAAAAATCTTGGCTAATATCAATTTCACCATTAGCTTGAGTTGCATATTTTAAACGATATTTCAACATCTGTTTTGCAGCAGGTGCATCTAGCTGGTTAATGCTTTCTGCCAACTGAGGAAACATCGTTTGCATAGCCTGACTATCAAAAGTTCTAACAAGAGCTTGAAGACCAACTGGTACATGAGCACCTTTATGTGGAGAATCCATTGAAATATATAAGCGAGTATTATGATCTTTCTCATGTTTCTCCATATAAGTCAAAGCATACCTAGCAACTAGTCCTCCCATACTATAGCCAGCTACTACTAACTGGTCTTCTGAGTTTTTCTCCATATTGAGCTTTTCAATTAACTCAATCAATAGCATTGAATTACGTTGAATGTAGTCACCTCCATTCTCGAAGTTTAAGATAATAACATCGTAATCACGTTTAGTCAATTCATATCCTAAGAAGCTAGGTGAATATCGAAACTCTTTGTAAATATCTTTCTTTCCTGATGGGGGAACGCTCGGATAAATACCATATTCCTGATTTGGGTCAAAACCTTCTACTAGAATAAATGGTTTTTTAACTTCTCTGAGAGGAAGTCCGGGAGAGCCATCCCTGTAAACCTCATAATCGCCTCTTGCATACTCCCCTAAGTATGATTGAGAAGCTATTATTGGCTGCTGTGCTTGAAGCAAATTCAAACAAATTGATGAGTACAAAAGCACACAAAATAACCTGATCATAAGTCGTTAGTTCTAAATGGTAAGTAAAAGTTAGCAGAAACAAATTTTGATTCGTTTAAACTATCATTGAAAAGTGTAAACTCAAAATTTCCTTCAATAATCTTGTTGTTGATATCAAATAGTGTAACATTCAAGATACTGTTTAGAGAATCATTTAAATAGAAAATCTCCTCATTTTGATCTTCATAGCGCGTTCGCAGAAGGTAAGGAACATAAATAATGTTAGAAAATGGCGGATTAGAGCAGTCTTCTGCATATGTCATATCAGTATTAAACTGGTATTCACCTTTGCCATCGATAATAGCAGAGGCATATATGTATCCATTATTGTTTAAGTAGCCCGCAAATTCTAAAGTACTGCACCGAGGATAATAATACACATTGGCGTTAAAAACAAAGTCAACCATTTCTCCATCAATAGAAGTTTCTATACTATGATCTTTTGGTTCTTTGTTTGGTAATTCCTTGTTATCTTCCTTTGAGCAACTAACTATTACCAGCATACAAGCCAGAACAAAATAAAATCGTAACAATTTCATAAATAGAATTATTATTTAGCTTCAACATTGTTCAACCTCTCTTCCAGATCAATTATATACAACGTAAGCTCTTCTATCTTCTTAAGAAGAATTGCATCCATTTCGCCAAGATTCACTCCTTCCCTCTCTATTTCTTCAGCACTCGGAACCTCTGGTAAATGGCTATTTCTCTCAATGTAATTCTTCAAGTCAACAATGGATAGTAAGCTGTATTCAGAATCGAAAACATAATCTGGCCATTGCGCATAAGGCTTTACACTTACTTTTTCCGTTCTTATCCCTTTAGACACATATAGATCATAGTCATTGTTGATAACGCCTATATCACTATATCCACCCCCAATCCTAACTGGCATAGAGAACCACGCATTGCCATCGTTATTCGGATCCCAAAACTCTAAGGTGTTGGGTGCAGATGAATGTTGATCGCCTATACTGCGTATTACAAACATGCGTTTATCGCTATTGGTAGATTGGGTATTGGTAAATTGTAGATCGGCATAGTTGCTATTTCCTGTAGCCGATGGACGTGTGCTTATTTCTTGGTGTACGTTAAATGTCGCTTTGTAGCTGTTAACGGTTAATTTGGTAAGGTCAGCCAATGCAGAAGCACCTTGAATAACCATGTTCGCAGTTTTATTGAGCACGAGATGAAAGTCTCCACTACTTGACTGATGAAAAGTAAAGCCTGTCCCCATCCAATTACCAGCAGAAACTTCGCGCATACCCAAAGACAAGTGATACCCTTGGGTACCATCTGGTGTTATGCTTTCATTAAACTCAGCATTATCGGCTAACATGAGTTTATTCTTAAACTCTGTACGAGAAGAGTATAGAGTAAGCACGGGTGTTACTGTACCAGAAGGATTTGTAGAAAAAGTTAAACCCGATGATCCATCCATTCGCATATCCCATGTGGGTGCAGGCCCAACTGGGATTGGCCCACCTGCAGCTGGTGTACCTTCTAAACGTAGTAGTGGAATGTAGGTATAACTAGCAGGTTGCCCCGGAAGTGTAAAACCAGGTGAACCAGCAGTTTCCTTGATATGTAGTGAGCCTCCTGGTGAAGATTTCCCTACCCCTACCCAATTTGAACTGATGTTGTTTATCCCATTAGAGTATAGCTGTGCCATGCTCCATTGTGCGGAAAACAATAGCGTAAAAATGGTTAGTATAGAGGATAAACGTAAGGTAGATGAAGAAGATGCTGAAAGAGATGATTTCATGATAAGTAATGATTAAATAGATTAAGAGTATTGTGAGTCCGAAATTATCGAAAAAAGTAAAAGAATTCAGATGTAGGTAAACTTAACAATGACATAAAGCATAAAAAAAGAGCCCTCAAAAGAGAGCTCTTTACGTTTACAAACATACGTTGATTATCCTCCGAAGTCATCGAATGAAACGTTCTCATCAGGAACACCCCAATCGTCACACATTTTAAGAACCGCTTGGTTCATCATTGGTGGACCACAGAAGTAGAATTCAATTTCTTCTGGTGCATCATGCTTAGAAAGATATTGGTCGATTACTGCTTGGTGAACAAATCCTGTGAATCCATCACCTTCGCTGTCAGTATCTTTCATCACTTTCCAATTATCTTCTTCTAATGGCTCAGATAATACCATGTAGAATTTGAAATTCGGGAAATCCTTCTCTAATGCTTTGAAGTGATCGATGTAGAACAGCTCACGTTTAGAACGACCTCCGTACCAGTAAGACACTTTTCTACCAGTTTTCAATGTTCTAAATAAGTGATATAAATGAGAGCGCATTGGAGCCATACCAGCACCACCACCTACATATAACATCTCCGCTTCTGTTTCTTTGATAAAGAATTCTCCGTAAGGTCCTGAGATAGTTACTTTATCACCTTGCTTACGACTAAAGATATATGAGGATGCAACACCTGGATTCACGTCCATCCATGCATTTTTAGCTCTATCCCATGGTGGAGTAGCAATACGAACATTCAACATGATCTCACGCCCTTCTGCAGGATAAGAGGCCATTGAATATGCTCGCTCTACAAGCTCATCATTCTTCATTGTTAAGCCCCAAAGACCAAACTTATCCCATTCCATTTGGAATTTCTTAGGATCACCAGGGTGTTCCTGAGGGTGAGCTGTAATGTCGATATCAGCATATTTCACTTCACATTCTGGAATTTCAATTTGAATGTAACCACCCGCTTTGTAATCCATATCCTCTGGAATCTCCACAACGAATTCCTTAATAAAAGAGGCAACGTTATAGTTACGAACAACAATAGCTTCCCACTTCTTAATTCCGAAGATTTCTTCAGGAATCTGGATTTTCATGTCGTTCTTCACTTTCACCTGACATCCAAGTCTCCAGTGATCAGCTGCTTCTTTACGAGTAAAGTGAGGCTCTTCCGTTGGAAGTAATTCACCTCCACCTTCTAATACCTGACAAGTACATTGGATACAAGTACCACCACCACCACATGCAGATGGTAAGAAGATACCGTTGTTACCTAATGTTGATAATAATGAACTTCCAGCTTCAACCTCAATAGTTCTCTCACCATTGATTTCAATTTTCATTAATCCTGCTGGAGAAAGCTTTGCTTTTGCAAACAGTAACAGTGATACTAGTAGTACAACCACTACTAAGAATACTGCAATTGTTAAAATAACTGTAGATCCCATTTCTAGTCTTTTTCCTAATTAGAGTTTAATACCCATGAAGCTCATGAAAGCAATTCCCATAAGTCCGGTTAGAATAAATGTAATCCCTAGTCCTCTTAGAGGAGCTGGAATGTGAGAGTAACGAATCTTCTCACGAATAGCTGCAATAGCAACAATGGCTAAGAACCATCCCACACCAGAACCAAGAGCAAACGAAGTTGCCTCAGCTATAGAAGCATATTGGCGTTCTTGCATGAATAACGCTCCACCTAAGATAGAACAGTTTACAGCGATCAATGGAAGGAAGATCCCCAAAGCACCATAAAGTGCAGGAGCAAATTTCTCTACCAACATTTCTACTAACTGCACAATTGATGCTATTACTGCAATGAACATAATAAAGCTTAAGAAGCTCAAATCGATCTCAGCAAAAGATGGATCTAGCCAAGCTAAAGCTCCTTCTTTCAATACATAGTTCTCTAATAAATAGTTGATAGGCACTGTAATTCCTAATACAAAGATTACAGCAGCACCAAGACCAACACCTGTTTTTACCGTTTTAGAAACGGCAAGGTACGAACACATACCCAGGAAGTAGGCGAAAATCATGTTGTCAACGAAAACGCCTTTGATAAATATGTTAACTAATTCCTGCATTGTCTTAAAGTCTTAAACCGATTAATCTTCAATTAGTTTAGTGTTTCTAGCACGTTGAACCCAAATGATAATTCCAACTACTACCAATGCCATTGGAGGCAGAATCATCATATTGTTGTTCATGTATCCCATTGCGAACAAGCCAGTTCCTTCTGAAGCATTTCCGAATAACTCGACACCCCAGAATTTACCAGTTCCAAAAATTTCGCGAACAACTGCTACTAAAATCAAAATGGCACCATAACCTAAACCATTACCAAAACCATCTAAGATAGCTGGCCAAGGTTTGTTACCCAAAGCAAACGCTTCTAAACGTCCCATGATAATACAGTTGGTGATAATTAAACCAACGAAAACGGATAATTGCTTTGACACATCGTATACGTATGCCTTCAACACCTGATCAACAATGATTACCAAAGAGGCAACAACTACTAATTGAACGATGATACGAATACGGCCAGGTATAAGGTTACGCATCAATGATACTACCAAGTTACCTGCTATCAATACGAATAATACAGACAAAGACATTACCACCGCATTTTTAACCTGCACGGTAATTGCCAATGCTGAACAAATACCTAATACTTGAACCGTAATAGGGTTGTTGTCATCCAGAGGATCTGTAATCAGTGTTTTATTCTTCTTAGAGAATAATGGTTCTGATTTCTTTTCAACTTTTTCTGCTACTTCACTCATGATGCTCCAGATTAGTTTTGTTTGAAATAAGTTGCGTAAACTGAAAGTGTGTTATTCAACATGTCATTTACACCATCTGATGTAATTGTTCCACCTGTAATTCCATCAACACCATGTGGATCTGCTTTACCGCCTCCACCTTTCAATACGCTAATTGAAACGAACTCGCTTCCTTCGAAAATGGTTTTGTCAACGAATTGTTTTTGGAATCCAGCTTCTTTAATTTCAGCTCCAAGACCTGGAGTTTCTGATTTGTGATCGAATGTTGCTCCGTAAATGGTATTCAAATCATCTTTGAATGCAACATAACCCCAAATTGGCCCCCAAAGACCTGTACCTACCATTGGTACAATGTAAAATGTTTTACCATCCTTAGAACACTCAAACAATGGGTACTTCATATCTTCTGCTTTCACCACGTTTGCTTTGAAAGAGCGATACTGTTTTTGTACATCAATGTTAAATGGATCTTCTGGTGCCTGTGCTTTTGATGGAATATTTCCTGATTCTTCAGCTAAAACCTTACCTCCAGCATCAAGTAATACACGTTTAGCAATGTATTGGTTAAACAATTCAGGAGCTTCTGTCATTGCCTGATCTTTCTCCATCACTTGAACAGAAACTAAGATGTCGCGCATCTTTTCTTGTTTCATATTCTCTTGCTGAAGATCTTTTAGCCCCATTGCTAACGAAGCCAAGATTGAGCCTACTACCACCACCATTGCGATGGCAAAGACGTATGTATATCCGTTACTATCTCTATTTATTGCCATGATTTCTTAGCTCTTTAGATTATGCAACGGCTGCTGCACGTTTAACACGTTTCTTAATGTTTCCTTGAACCACGTAATGATCAATCATTGGAGCCATTACGTTCATGAATAAGATCGCCATCATAACCCCTTCTGGATACGCAGGGTTAAATACACGAATCATGATAGCAAAGAACCCTGCAAAGAATCCATAAATCCACTTTCCAGTATTAGTCTGTGCTGCAGATACAGGATCTGTTGCCATGAATATCATACCAAACATAAATCCACCTAAAACAATTTGGTGCCAAGGTGCAATCGTCATGAAGTCGTTTACAGCAAATGCGTTAAAGATGAAGCCCATTGATAAACCACCAAGCAACATGCTCAACATGATTCTCCAACTTCCAATTCCAGTAATGATTAATAGCCCTGCACCTAGTAAACATGCCACTGCAGATGTTTCACCAACTGATCCTGGAATCCACCCCATAAATGCATTGTAGAAGCTATAAACGCCTCCATCGGCAAACATGCTCATAACTTCTGAGCTTCCGCCAACACCTTTACCTACTGTGCCTGCCAAATCTCCTAATGCAGTAGCTCCAGTAAATGAATCTACTACTTGTTCGCCTTCTGCCGTGCCCGTATTCACCCATACTGAGTTACCAGACATTTTAGTTGGATACGCAAAGAACAAGAATGCTCTTGCTGTTAGTGCTGGGTTCAAGATATTCATACCTGTTCCACCAAACACTTCTTTTCCAATTACTACTGCAAATGCAGTTGCAACGGCTAACATCCATAGTGGCACATCAATTGGCATACATAATGGAATTAACATTCCAGAAACCAAGAAGCCCTCTTGAATTGGGTGACGGTTGGA
>DIYR01000066.1 GCA_002429085.1 Flavobacteriales bacterium UBA6049 | reverse complement strand
ATTCTCTGGAAAGTTCAATGGCTTCATCAGCAGATTCTACCGAGCCATATTTTGGATAAGGAATTCCGAGCTCTTTCAATAAATCAGAAAATACGCCTCTATCCTCAGCCATATCTAGAGCTTCGTAGCCAGTACCAAAAATATTGATTCCATAACGGCTCAATTTCTCAGCTAACTTTAAAGCAGTTTGACCACCCAACTGAACAATAACTCCTTCTGGCTTTTCGTGTTGAATGATGTCGTAAATGTGTTCCCAAAAAACTGGCTCGAAGTATAGTTTATCTGCAATATCAAAATCAGTTGAAACCGTTTCTGGATTACAATTGATCATAATCGTTTCGTAGCCGCATTCTTTAGCAGCTAATACACCATGCACACAACTGTAATCAAACTCAATTCCTTGACCAATTCGGTTAGGTCCAGAACCCAAAATCACTACTTTTTTCTTATCAGTTACTACACTTTCATTTTCCTGTTCGAAAGTGCTATAGTAATAAGGTGTTTCGGCAGGAAACTCAGCCGAACATGTATCAACCAATTTATAAACTCGGTTAATGTTCTGCTCCGTTCTTTTCGTATAAACTGCACTTTCTAAACAACCCAATAAGTGAGCTATTTGTCTATCCGCGTACCCCTTCTGCTTTGCTTCAAGCATTAAACTTTCAGGAATATCATCTATGTTGTGCTTCTTAAGAACCTTTTCAAGTGAGATTAACTCTTCAATCTGGTGCAAGAACCAAGGATCTATTTTAGTTATCTCACGGATAGTCTTGAATGGAATTCCTAGTTTAACAGCATCATACAAGTGGAATAAACGATCCCACGATGCATGTCCAAGACTATGCAATATCTGATCTTGATCTCTCAACTCGCGCCCATCAGCACCTAAACCATTTCTACCAATTTCTAATGATTGACACGCTTTCTGGAGAGCCTCTTGAAAATTACGGCCAATTCCCATTACCTCTCCTACAGATTTCATTTGAAGTCCTAACTCACGATCAGATCCTTTGAATTTGTTGAAGTTCCAACGAGGAATTTTTACGATTACGTAATCTAAAGTAGGTTCAAAATATGCCGTTGTATTTCCAGTTATTGCATTACTTAACTCATCTAACGAATAACCTATCGCTAATTTAGCTGCAATCTTAGCAATTGGATAACCTGTTGCTTTTGATGCTAGTGCAGATGAACGAGAAACACGAGGGTTTATCTCAATAGCAATAATTTCTTCTTGCTCATCTGGAGAAACAGCAAATTGAACATTACATCCACCTGCAAAATCACCAATGGCTCTCATCATTTTGATAGCCATATCGCGCATTCGTTGATAAGTAGTATCACTTAATGTCATTGCTGGCGCTACGGTAATAGAATCTCCTGTATGAATTCCCATCGGATCCATATTCTCTATAGAACAAATAATAATCACATTATCGTTCACATCGCGCAATAACTCTAGCTCATATTCTTTCCAACCAAGTACGGCTTTATCAATCAATACTTCATGAATAGGCGAAGCATGCAAACCTCTATTCAATCTTTCTTCAAACTCTTCAGGAGTGTGAACGAATGAAGCCCCAGACCCTCCAAGAGTATAAGAAGGACGAATAACCAATGGAAAACCAAGTTCTTGTGCAATTTCCTTCCCTTCTAAAAAAGACTTTGCAATTCTTGATGGAGCTTGTCCAACTCCAATAGAATCCATCAGTTTTCTGAATTCTTCTCTATTCTCTGTGATTTCGATGGCATCAATATCAACACCAATCATTTTCACATCATAATCTTCCCACAAACCAGAATCTTGACACTCAATAGCCAAGTTCAATGCTGTTTGTCCTCCCATCGTAGGAAGCACAGCATCAATTTGACGTTCAGATAAGATCTGACGAATCGAATCTACTGTTAAGGGTAACAAATACACGTGATCCGCAGTTACGGGATCAGTCATGATAGTAGCAGGGTTGGAATTAATCAGGGTTACTTCTATCCCCTCTTCTTTAAGAGATCTTGCCGCTTGTGAACCAGAGTAATCAAACTCACATGCTTGACCAATTACGATAGGACCTGAACCGATGATTAATACTGACTTGATGCTTGTATCTTTGGGCATTTGGAGAAGTTTTTCCGCATGAAAAATATGCGAGCAAAAGTAACATTTTGAACACATCACTTCTAGTATGAAAGAAAGCGTCATTCACCAGTTATTAACACCAGATAACTTTCAATTGGAAGTAATTCAGATTGGTAATGGAAGTAAGACTATTCTTGCTTTTCATGGATTTGGTAGAAATGGAAACGACTGGAAACAAATTCATGATGGCTGGGGAAATGATTATACGATATACGCTCTAAACCTATACTTCCACCATGGCAGTAAATTTCCAGATGAAAGGCAAAGTATAAATGCCATTTCCAAAGCGGAGTTTCAAATTCACATAAACTTTCTGTTGAACCACTTCAAATTAGATACGGTAAGCGTAGCTGGATATAGTTTGGGAGGAAAAATAGCGCTTACGTTCACCGAATTATTTCCTGAAATAGTAAATTCTATTTGGTTATTCGCTCCAGACGGAGTTAGAATTAATCCATGGTATCAAATAGCCACAAATACGAGAATTGGACGAAGAACCTATGCTAGATTTCTAGATAATCCCTCTTGGTTTTTCAAAACAGTAGATCTTGCTAAGAGGTCGAGAATTATAGATACCAAGATCGAGCGATTTGCATTGGAAAATATGGATAGTTCTGAAAAGCGATTGCAAGTAAAAGATGTGTGGTTAGCTCTTAGATTTCTAAATCCTGATTTAAAAATTCTAAAACAACTTATCGTGGATCGAGGAATTCGAGTATTTCAGTTCTATGGAAAATACGATGCCATCATTCCATCAGAACCTGGCATACGATTCGGAAAATCTATTTTACAAGAAGAGAATGTATTCATCATTAAATGTGGCCATTGGCTCTTTAGAGAAGCCACCATCAAACAGATGAAACAACTACAAACAACAAAAGGGTGCTGATACCAACACCCTTCCAACAATAAATACTAGAAAGTATTATGCTTAACGCTTGTGACGAGCCTCGTCAGAAACGGTTAATTTCTTGCGTCCTTTAGCTCTGCGGCTCGCTAAAACTTTACGTCCATTTTTAGACGACATACGATCACGAAATCCGTGCTTATTCTTACGCTTTCTATTGGAAGGTTGAAATGTTCTTTTCATAACGCTATTGTCTTGGCCTTTTTCAAAAGGAGTGCAAAGGTAATTGAATTTCTAGTAGATACAAGTCTAAATAAGGAATTTCATAAAGCAATTAGAACTTCGACACCATTCACACGTTGTAACCGTTACATTTGCCGCGCAAAAATACACCAATCGTGTTTGGATCTAGAAAAAAAGATAAGGATAAAGTTAAGCTCACAAAGCAATCTTGGCAACAGGCTAAGCGCTTATTGGCTTACCTCTCACCTCATACAACAAAGTTTAGTTTAAGTATCATCGTACTAATTGTTGGTAGTTTACTATCAATGCTCTTCCCAGCATTAACTGGACAATTGGTAGATGCTGGCACTGGAGATCCGTCAGAGAAGTCTATTGGGAATTTTCAAGATATTGACACCATTGCGATGGTATTGTTTGGAGTTTTCTTAGCTCAAGCAATCTTAAGTTTCTTGCGTGTATACCTTTCAAATGATGTCACAGAACGCATCATGATGCAGTTGCGCCAAGACGTTTACGGGCACATGATTCGCTTACCCATGACATTCTTTGATAAAAGACGAGTTGGTGAATTAAATAGTAGAATCAGTACAGACATTACCCAAATTCAAGAACTCTTTACAGTCGTTTTAGCCGAGTTTATTAGACAAGCAATTATCATTATTGTCAGCATTATTGCCTTGACTTACTATTCGATCCATTTAACATTAACTATGTTGGCAAGTTTACCAGTGGTAATTTTCATTGCCATTTTAATGGGTAGATGGGTAAAAGGATACTCAAAGAAAACCCAAGAATTAGTCTCAGAGACTAATGTGATTGCCGAAGAAACTTTCACTTCCATTACTAGTGTAAAAGCCTATGCTAATGAATTCTTTGAAGCACTTCGTTACAATGCGAAAACGGAAGAAGTTCGCTCTTTGGCCATGAAGAGTGCAGTTGCCAGAGGAGCATTGTCTTCTTTCATCATTGCTGCCATGTTTGGTGCAATTGTTTTGGTTATTTGGCAAGCTGCTAGATTATTAGAAACTGGGGACATTAGTAATGGTGAACTGATTTCATTCATTATCTACACCGTATTTGTTGGTGCTTCTATTGGTGGTTCTGCTGATTTATATTCTAGAATTCAAAAGGCAATTGGTTCTACCGAAGACTTATTCGGAATTATTGATGAAGCCATTGAGCCAATTGAATTAGACAGTTCAAAAGAGTTAGAACAATCATTCAGAGCTGAAGTAGAGTTTAAAGATGTTAGTTTCAACTATCCTAACAGACAAGATATTCAAGTACTTGATGGTGTCTCTTTCAAAGCGGATCAAGGTCAAACCGTAGCAATTGTAGGTGCTTCTGGTGCAGGAAAATCTACGTTAATAAGCTTATTGATGCGTTTCTACGATACGTCTTCAGGAAACATTGCTATTGGTGGAAAAGACCTTAATGCATATGACATTACAACCATCAGAAATGCCATGGCACTAGTTCCTCAAGAGGTGTTATTGTTCGGAGGATCTATTCAAGAAAACATCGCATACGGAAAAACAAACGCTACGAAAGAAGAAATTATTGAAGCCGCAAAACAAGCAAACGCATGGGATTTTATTTCTAAATTTCCTGAGGGGTTAGACACACTTGTTGGTGAACGTGGAGTTCAATTATCTGGAGGACAAAGACAGCGTGTTGCTATTGCAAGAGCAATGCTAAAGAACCCACAACTACTAATACTAGATGAAGCTACGTCTTCTTTAGATTCAGAATCTGAGCGATTGGTACAAGATGCACTCGATAGACTAATGAAAGGCAGAACATCTATTGTAATTGCTCATCGTTTATCAACGATTAGAAATGCTGATAACATCATAGTATTAGATCACGGAAAGCTTGTGGAAAGCGGCACTCACAAAGAGTTAATAGAAAAAGAAAACGGAATCTACCAGAAGCTTAGCAAATTGCAATTAGAGCACGCTGTTTAAGCTGATAGATGAATCACTTTTTTCGTTTCAAAAAACTCTTCCGGATAAAAATCAGATAATGGAAAGTCAGAATATGGCTTTCCTAACTCTTCCATTTCCTCGGTTAAATCGCCACCTTTTAAATAAAGTACTCCATTCGGTAATTCATTAAACGATTCCGGATCGAACTTTTTCGAAATCCAATTCCAAAATGGTTTAATACGGGTAACCGCTCTACTTACTACGAAGTGATACTTACCTTGTACTTTCTCAGCTCTACCATGTGTTGCAGTAACATTGGTGAGTCCTAATTCGTTGGCAACAGCTTCGACTACTTTAATTTTCTTTCCAATAGAATCTACCAAGTGAAATTGAGTATCTGGGAACATGATAGCCAAAGGAACCCCAGGAAACCCTCCTCCAGTTCCTACATCCAATACACGTGTTTGTGGTTGAAACTGCATCACCTTGGCTATACCCAAAGAATGAAGTACGTGCCTCTCGTAAAATGAGTCCATATCTTTACGAGAAATCACGTTTATCTGACTATTCCAATGAGCGTACAAATCGCCTAATTGTTGAAACTGTTCTAATTGGTGTGGGGTCAAAAACGAGAATTGCTCTTCAATGCAGTGCCATGTGATCATACTGCAAAGAAAAGCAACTCAACTATCGTAATGCAAACTCTATCTTAAAATCGACCTTGCGAACTAACCATCATCTGGTTTAACATGCCTTTTGCACGGTGCAATCTTGCTTTAACCGTACCAAGAGGAATACCTAACTGATCAGCCATTTCTTCGTAAGTCATCTCTTCAAAATATCGCATCTCAATCAAATTACGATAAACATCTTTCAATTTCCCAACGTACTCTCGCACTATCGCTGCTCTTTCAGACTTCTGATAGCTCTCTTCTGGAGTTAAATCAGGAGATTCAACTTGAATTCTCAATTCACCAGATTCTTGATCGTAAGACTCATCTATCGAAGTAGTATACAACTTCTTCTTACGCAAATGATCAATTGTATGATTAATCGTAACTCGTTTTAACCAAGTACCAAACGCATAAATTGGTTCGTAAGAATGTAACTGGGCAAAAGCCTTCGTCATAACCTCTTGAGCTAAATCTTTGCTAACCTGTTCATTTCGAGTTCTGGTAAACACTTCTAGGTAAACATCTAAATAGTGTCTATCCATCAACTCTTGATAGGCTTTTTGATCGTCTTGTAAGGCAGCTTGTATTAGTTGGTAATCTCTAGATTCTTTTGGACTCTTTTTCATCTTTTCCACGCGTTTGTTCGTATAATGGTGTTACGAACAACGAGTGCAGGATAAAACATCAGATAAAATGGTTCTAAAAAGAGCGATATCGGAATTAAGTCAAGTTCTTTTGTCTTTGTCAAATTACCAATTTGAACCGCTTGTTGAACCACATACCGGAAGCCCATCAAAATGAGCGTTTCCTGTACTCGCATGTTCGCTAAGAGTAAGACAACAAACAAGCCAAAAACAGCATATTGACTGAATGACAGAATTCCTAGTGTTAAAAGATGTGAAAAACGGTAACGAGGTGCAGTTGTTAAATGTCTTGATTTCTGCATAATCCACTGACTCCAAGTATACTTAGCATCAGAATAAACAAATGCATAAGGATGAAACACCACAGCCGTATTTTTACTAGTAGCCGCAGCATTAACCAATAAGTCATCATCGCCACTCTTTATGTCATAATGGCTAGAAAAACCTTTCTGGTCAAAGAAAATCTGACTTCTATATGCCATATTGCGTCCAACACCCATGTATGGGATACCTGTCTTAGCCAGACCTAAATATTGCATTCCAATTTGAAAAACATCAAAACGAATCAGCTTATTCAATAAGCCACTTGTTTTGTTTAAAGGTGCATATCCAATCACAATTGGTCGTCTATGAAGCTCTTGAGCCATTCTTTGTAACCACGTTTTACTACTTGGAATACAGTCAGCATCTATGCAAACAATGTGTTCATACCTTGCTGCTTTAATGGCCATAGTGAGTGCAAACTTCTTTCCTCCTGAAAAATTGGCAGATTCATGAATCTGCGTATATCGAATTCTTGAGTCTTTGTCTGCAAAATCACGTAAAACCAAATACGTATCATCTAGCGAACAGTCATCGGCAACAATAACTTCAAATTCTACTCCCCTTTGCTCTAGCAATGCAGGAAGCAACTTTTGTAAGTTATCCTCTTCATTTCTAGCAGCTACAACTACGCTTACAGGGTATTCAATATCTCTTAACTCAGAAGACTTGTGAAAGAATAATCTTACCACAACGGCACAGTAATACACTACTTGAATACCCACTACTGCGCAAAACGCAATCCACACTATTTGCAAAGCTAGTTCAACCATGTGGTGCCAAAAATAGACGAATCTCTAACGGCAGAAAGGCATTATGTTATCTTTGCCGGCCTTGTTTTTAAGATGATGAATTTTACATTACAACAAACAGATGCCCAATCAAGCGCTCGTGCTGGTGTTCTGAAAACAGACCATGGTGATATACCAACACCTATTTTTATGCCTGTTGGCACCGTTGGAAGTGTAAAAGGTGTCCATCAACGAGAGCTTGAAGAAGATATTCAAGCCAAAATCATTCTAGGTAATACTTATCATTTATACCTAAGACCCGGTTTAGACATCCTTGAAAAGGGTGGTGGTTTGCATAAGTTCAATAATTGGGATGGTCCTATTTTGACGGATAGTGGCGGGTATCAGGTATACTCTCTATCAAATCA
>DIYR01000047.1 GCA_002429085.1 Flavobacteriales bacterium UBA6049 | reverse complement strand
TGATACTATTGATGAATCTACTGACTCACATCCTGCTGCATTAGTAACTGTTACAGTATACGTACCAGCTGTCATAACATCAATTGTATGAGTGGTTGCACTTGTACTCCAAGCATATGTTGCAAATCCTGCACCTGCATCAAGAGTCAATGTTGCTCCATCACACACTGAGCTATCACCTAAAGCTACTACTGGTGCAGCAACCTCAATCACCTCAACTGTGTCTGTACCTAAACATCCTGTAGGGCTCACTACAGCTACCCAGTAAGTTCCTGCACTTGTAACTGTTAACGTTTGGTTTGTAGAACCGTTACTCCATACATAAGAAGAACCTGTGTTTCCAGCATCAAACGTTACGTTGATAACATCACCCATACAGAACTCTTGATCAGCTCCAAGATCTACCATTATAGTCTCTTCAGTAACTACAACTGTATCCGTTGAAACACATCCGTTTGCTGTTGTTACCTCTACCCAGTATGTACCAGCCGTATCAACAGCTAATGTTTGGGTTGTTGTTCCGTCATTCCACAAGAATGTACTTCCTGCATTTCCAGCATTTAAAGTTGCACTAAATGGATTACCTGCACAGTAAGCTTGGTCAGCTCCAAGATCAACTACAGGTAATGCAAAGAAGGTTACACCTGTTGCAAGAGTAGTATCATTATTGATGTTTCCGTCACCTGTAAGGCTTGTATAACCAGCTAAGTTGAATGTACCACCTAGAATTGTATTCACGGTATCAACAATGATGGTATCAAACTCACCGTAAGAAAGTGTGCCATTGTAGACTGTAGAAACAGAACCAGTAGTAGAACCAGTCCAATCAACAGTAACATCAAATCCTGACTGATCATTAGCACCGAAGTTTTCTACAACTACTGTTAACTCAGTAATTGAATCACCACAGAATGATGTTGGTGTTACAAATGCTGTTACACCTATATCATCAGTAAAGTAATTATCCACGGAGATATCATCAATTGCAACATCTGCTAAGTAACCACCTCTGCGTGTCATCCATCCAAAACGAACATTACCAGCATTAAACGCACTTACGTCTAATGATAGCACTTCCCATGGATCTGTTGAACCTGTTTGTTGCGCGCCAACGATACTATCTATTACTGTGATACCTGCACTTGTTTCGGCTATAACATACAACTTAGTAATATTCGTACCATACATATGATAAGCAAAACTTAAGAACGGACTAGTTAACCCAGAGATATCCATCAATGGAGTAAATAGTACTGCAGTATCACCGTTAGCACCATTTGAAGCTTCAGTGTAGATATAGTTTCCAGATCCTGTAGTATTATCTGCATTTGGTCCGGTTGAACTTGATCCAGAAGCTCCTGACTCTACACTCCAACCAAATTCATCTGGAATTACATTTCTAGACCAACAACTATTAATTTGATCATTGATATTATTGAATCCAGACCCTGGCATCCAATCTGAACCATCAAAATTCTCAGAGAATGGTGCCATAGTAACGTTACATAGTGTTGTATACGTCAATGGACCTATCCACAGTGAGCTATCTCCAGCAGCACAAATTTCTCTTACATAGAAATCGTAAGATGTACTTGCACTTAAGCCATTAACAACAGCGGAATCTGCCGAGATCACCGTTCCTTGCCCTGATGGTGTTGTACCACTGGTTACATTAATGTAGGCAAATTGAGTTCCTGCATTAACATAGTCCCAAGAGATTTTAACACTATCAATACCTAATGCCATTACTGTAGCATTTGATGGAGCTGGACATGTTGGTGTTACAGTAACCTCAAAGTCATCAAACGAAATATACCAAGGTACTGAATTAGCTTCTACCCTAACGGCAAAGTAATACTCACCCGATACAGTTGGTACAAATGTGCTAACACTTTGTTCGTAAACCGTATTATTCGGACCATTAATCGCTGTACCAATTGATGTCATAGTCGTTACATCTTGATCTAACCCTACATAGGCATTCAGCGAAGTCCATCCGTTTAATCCATCTGTTATATAGTAGTACGAAAAATCGTAAGATGTTCCTGCTGTCAATGAAATTGGAGCAGTATATATAACATCGCTAGCACTATGGTTCGTATATACATAATTAGATCCTGTTCTTGCTTGTCTATTATAAAGTAAGGCTGCATCATCAGTCACCCAATCACCATCTTCAGACCAACAAGTTGGAACAACTCCAGTACCTACACTAGACATAGTTTCAAAACTCTCTAGATAAGGAACAGTGGATGGAGTACAGTTTGTAGTATATGAAATTGGGCCAACCCAATTCGAAGAGTCACCAGCTCCACATATTTCTCTTACATAGAAATCATACGTAGTGTTCCCAGATAAACTTGATAACAACACAGAATCTGTTGTTACTACAGTACCTTGACCAGTAGGCGCTGTTCCCGCTGGTACGTTGATGTAAGCAAAGTTTGCACCTGAAGCAGTACTAGACCAATCAACCTCTGCACTATTGCTAGTAACATTGCTCGCAAGAACATTAATTGGGTCAGAACATGTGACACAGGTAGAAACCTCGAACAAATCAATACTCATATCTCCAAGGATGCCAGTAGAATCAATTTGTTTAAGTTCTACGTAAATCTGTTGACCTACATATGCACTTAAATCAATACCTACATTTTGCCAAGCGTCTGCTCCATCTGTTTGTAACTCACCTACCCACGTAAATACGTTAGTAAATGGTCCAGTAGCAGATGCACCAACTCCAACTTGTAACTCTCCCATATCTGCACCATAAGCATGCATCCAGAAAGAAAGTTCTGCTTGAGTTGAACCTATTGCTAGATCAATCATTGGAGAAACAATACTACCTGAATCTAATGATGATCCAGAAGCTTCAAAATTCATAAACTCAGAACCACTATGAGCATTGTCTGCACCTGTATTTCCGAATGAAGAATTAGGAATTTTCCATTGACCAAAACCTGTTCCTATATCACCAGTCCAACCTGCACCGTTACTAGCAAACTCCTCTGCAAAAATTACCTGACTGTAGTTCGAACCACAAGATATACCTGCAGCAGGTCTAATAGAATTAAAGCTAAACGGACCAGCCCATAATGATGTATCTCCTGCTCCACATACTTCTCTCACATAAAAGTCGTACATCGTATTTGGTGTAATAGCAGCAGTAATAGTGTCGTTAGAAACTATTGTACCTGAACCTGTTACTACACTTCCTCGTGGTACTAACTCATATTCAAAACTGGCACCATTTACAGAAGAACTCCAAGATAGATCTATTGTATTTCCAGTAAGGTTAGATGCGTTCAGATTAACAGGTGTAGGACATGATACACATGCACTTACTTCAAATAAATCAATACTCATATCACCCGCAGTACTTGTAGAATCTGTCTGCATCAACTCTACATAAATCTGCTGTCCAACATAAGCTGATAAATCAACAGCAACGTTCACCCAAGGATCATTACCATCTGTTTGTAATTCACCTGCCCATGTGAATACGCTTGTAAATGGTCCAGAAGCAGAAGTTGCTACACCTACATCTAGTTTACCCATGTTTGCACCGTAGGCATGCATATAGAAACTTAACTGTGCCGCAGTTGATGCGGTTGATAAGTCAATCATCGGAGAAACGATACTTCCCGTTCTCAATATGAATGAAGAAGCCTCAAAATTCATGTAATGGCTTCCACTATATGCATTATCAGCTCCTGTTCCAGTAGAAGTAGATCCATTAGGAATCTCCCAATCACCATCAGCAGAACCAATATCTCCAGTCCAACCTGCATCATTGTTATCAAATTCTTCAGAGAATATAATAGACGAAGAGTTTGATCCACATGATAATGTGGGTGCATCTGGGAACAAAGCAAATGATACAGGACCTACCCAATTAGATGTATCATTTGTTCCACATACTTCTCTAACATAAAAATCTAGTTGAGTGTAAGGAGATATTGCAGTAATGGTAATACTATCATCAGCCACCATTGTACCCGCACCACTTGGTGTAGATCCCATAGCTCCCACATAATAGTTAAATTGAGTACCTGAATTATTGGCATCTCCTACCCACTCAATTGTAACAGAATCAAATGTGTAATCTGTGATTGCTAGGTTAGTTGGTTCAAAGCAATTTGGTATTGCTTCTACCATCATATCATCTAAGTTAATATACCAACCATCTAAACCTCCATTTGGAACATGGAATGCAATGTATGTTGCTCCAGTATAAGCAGATAGATCAACAAACTCTTCTTGGTATGAAGTGTTATTAATGGTATCAACAAAAATGGTATCAACAAAATCAGCTGGAGCGATGCCAGTTTGAGAAACTAAAATTCTATAATCATTCGGATTATTTGAGTTACGAGCACGATAATGATAACGTAACCACTCGTTACCTGTTAATACAAAACCTGGTAGAATGAAGTAATCGTCATTATTACCATTATTGTATCTGGTATAAATTTGAGCACTTTTTGAACCAGAATTAGCGTAGAAACTTGCCGCTGATGTTATCCAAGCATCGGTATCTCCATTATTGTTGATAATCTCAAAGCAATCTGGAGCATCAGGAACATTGGCAGATTCGAAGTCTTCTGTCCAAGGGAATGTACTTACTAAGTCGCAATTTGTAGTGTAACTCAAACTTACCCAAGCTGATGAATCTCCTACTGTACAAATCTCTCTAACATAGAAGTCATAAGTTGTATTTCCAGTCAAACTGGAAACTGTCACTGAATCTGCTGTAATAACTGTTCCTTGTCCAGATGGTGAAGTTCCAGTAGGTACATTTTGATAAGCAAATTGAGTACCTGAACCAGCAAAGTTCCATCCAATTTTTACAGAATCATTACTAAGTGCCAGAACACTTGGTGATGTAGGTGCAACACAACTTGGTGTTAAATCAACTGCTATATCATCAAATGAAATGTAATAAGGTGAAGATCCTGCTTTAACTCTAATAGCAAAGTAATAAACACCTGAAGTTGTAGGAACAAAAGTATTGATGCTCTGCGTGTATGACGTATTAGTTGGATCATAAATAGCAGCTCCTACAGGCGTCATTGCTGTAACATCTTGAGAAGTTCCTACATAAGCATTTAGAGAATCCCAACCACTCAAACCATCGGTGATGAAGTAATATGAGAAGTCATAAGAAATTCCTGCTGTTAATGATACTGGAGCAGTATAGAGTACATCGGTTGCCGTGTACCTTGTGTAAACATACCTAGTTCCTGTTCTTGCTTGTCTATTATATGTATTTGAAGAGTTAGCCGAAGTCCAATCACCAACTTCAGACCAACATTCTGGAACAACTGAACCAATACTTGTCATTGATTCAAAACTTTCCAGATATGGAACTGTGTTAGGACTACAATTAGTAGTATACGTTAGTGGCCCAACCCAAGCAGACGAATCTCCTACTGTACAAATCTCTCTAACATAAAAGTCATAAGTTGTACTACCTGTTAAACTAGAAACAGTTACCGAGTCAGCTGTAATTACTGTTCCTTGTCCTGAAGGAGTAGTTCCTCCAATTACATTTTGGTAAGCAAATTGATTACCAGAACCAGCAAAATCCCACGATAGTTTTACAGAATCCCAGCCTAACGTTTCTAGTGCAACATTTGTTGGAGCTATACAGCTTGGAATGGCTTCTACCACCATATCATCAAAGTGGATGTAGTTACCATCTAAACCTCCGTTTGGAATATGGAAAGCAATATAAACAGCACCAGTATATGTAGAAAGATTTACAATAGTTTCTGCATAGGTTGAACTGTTTACAGTGTCTACCAAAATGGTATCAGTAAAATCTGCAGGAGCAATTCCTGACTGAGAAACCAACACTTGAAAATCATTCTGATCAGTTGAACTACCTCTTGAGAAGAATTTTAATCGTTCATTACCAGTTAATGCAAATCCTGGAAGAATTAGATAATCATCATTGTTTCCATTATTAAAATTCGTGTAGAACCGCATGCTTTTAGTTCCAGAATTAGCTAAGAAAGATGATGAGTAAGACCTCCACTCGTCATTATCTCCATTATTATTAATAGAAACAAAACAGTCTGCTAAGTTTGGAGCTGTAACTGATTCAAAATCTTCTGTCCATGGAAAGGCACTTACCAGGTCGCAATTAGTTGTATAACTTAATGGTCCGTACCAAGATGATGTGTCTCCAACTGTACATATTTCTCTCACATAAAAGTCGTAAGAAGTATTTCCAGTTAAACCAGAAACTGTAATTGAATCGGCTGTAATTACGGTTCCCATCCCAGATGGCGAAGTTCCAGCTGTAAGGTTTTGGTAGGCAAACTGACTACCAGAGCCAGCAAAATCCCATGATATTTTTGTCGAGTCGTTGCTCAAAGCCAACACCGTTGATGAGGTTGGAGCAACACAACTAGGGGTTACATTAACCGCAATATCATCAAACGAGATGTGGTAGGGGCTAGTACCTGCTTTAACTCTAATAGCAAAGTAATAAACGCCTGAAGTTGTTGGAATAAAGGTGTTTATTTTTTGTAAATACACCGTATTTGTTGGAGTATAAACAGCAGATCCTATAGCAGTCATTGTGGTGATATCCTGAGAAGCACCTACATAAGCATTTAGAGAATCCCAACCATTTAGACCATCCGTAATATAGTAGTATGAAAAATCATACGATGTTCCTGCTGTTAATGAAATTGGTGCTGTATATACAACATCAGTTGCTGTGTAGTTTGTATACAAATAGTTTGACCCTGTTCTAGGTTGTCTATTGTATGTGGTAGAAGAACCTGATGTTGCCCAGTCTCCTGTTTCTATCCAACAATCTGGAACTAAAGTTGCTCCAACACTAGTCATTGATTCAAAACTTTCTAGATAAGGAACAGAACTCGCGCTACAATTAGTAGTATACGTGAATGGGCCTACCCAGTTAGAACTGTCGCCAGCAACACAAATCTCTCTAACATAGAAATCGTATGTTGTATTTCCTGTTAAACTTGAAATAGTTATAGAGTCTGCTGTAATGATTGTTCCTTGTCCTGATGGTGCTATACCATTAGTCACATTTTGGTAAGCAAATTGATTACCAGAACCAGCAAAATCCCAAGAGAGTTTTGCAGAATCAGCTCCCACTGCCACCAATGCAACATTGTTTGGAATCAAACAAGTAGGAGGAGTAAATGTGTAAATAGTACCGGTAGCTGGCACAACATTCAATGAAGTAGTTTCACTGGTACTGCTTACAGCTGGCGTACTAATACTAGACAGTGATAAAAAAGAAGCTGCACCAGCAATCCCTATTGAGGCAGAAGCCGATGTAGGAGCATTCCCTTCATCCTTATAATGAAACTCAACTACATTGGTTGTTTCGTACAACTTTACCTGAAAAGAAATTACTGGTGAACTAGAATTGTAATTCCATTCCCATCGTTTCCACTCAAACGTAAAAACGCGATTAGGAGCAGTTCCAGTAGTTTGATAACTAGCAGCTGATGAGCCTGATGTTGCTTTTCCATCCAAATCATCCCACAACGGAGCAAGCAAAGGGAATCTATTTGAACTTGTTCCACTTAAGTTGTTTGTATGATAAGAAGTTGCAAGTTGATTGAACGAAACAAAACCATCGCTCATAGCTAAGATGGTATCATAAGTAATACCATTCAATACAAAATCAAACCCAATATCTATTGGTGGAGATGTTTTAGTGTCGTCTTCCAGTGTTGGCACTTGTACACCACCTACGAGTGTATCAAAAGTACCGCTGGAAGTTGAAAAAATGTAGGATGATGACTGTGCCCAAGCACCGGACGTCAGACCTACTAAAGCCATTACCATGGGTAACAGCCAGCGCTTTGTTTGTCGCATATTACTTAATTCGATTAGTTATAAATAATTGGCACAATTTGGGGGTGTGCCTTAATTACTATGCGAAACTAGCCCTGATGCCAAATGGGGGCAATTAATTCAAACAAATAGGAGAACGATTACCTGATATTAGGTATCTACACATCTTTTATAAAAATCAAACGGTTATACCATAACCAACCAACAACAAAGTAATCAACTAACAAACAAATAATTAAGACACAAAATCCTCCTACACCAATCGTGCATGTAAGGAAAGCCCAACGAATACCACTTAAAGTTTTAAGTTGATAACAAAAATGAATCTTACACTTCTACAAAAGCAATTCCCTTATCGAACATTCATAAACTGTTCTCTTTTTTGTGTTGACTTTCTGCAAGTTTGTGTTATTCAATTCTCTGGTTTCTATTCAACTTTGTAGTGAATTAAAAATCAAGACGCTATGTCCCAAATAGATAAATCAAAACCTGTTCTTGTAACAGGAGCAAACGGATATGTTGCTAGCTGGTTGGTAAAAAAGTTACTAGAAGAAGGTATTACCGTGCACGCTGCTGTCCGAAATCCTGATAACAATAAGAAAGTTGGGCATCTTAAAGAGATAGCTACTCAAAAACCTGGTGAACTCAAGCTTTTCAAGGCTGACCTGTTAACTCCAAATTCGTACACCGAAGCTATGAAAGGGTGCGAATTGGTATACCATACCGCATCACCTTTTATTACGGATGTAAAAGATCCTCAAAAAGAACTTATTGAACCCGCAGAAAACGGAACTGCCAACGTATTAGCTTCTGCTTACAAGGTTGATACCGTAAAACGCATAGTTGTTACCAGTAGCTGCGCTGCTATTTATACCGATGCTATTGATACAGTAAATGCTCCAGATGGTAAACTAACAGAAGCTATTTGGAATACTACCGCATCATTAGAGCATCAGCCTTATTCTTACTCGAAAACATTGGCAGAAAAGAAGGCTTGGGAATTAGCCAAAGGACAAGACAGATGGGATTTAATAACAATCAATATGAGTCTGGTACTAGGTCCTTCTTTAAACCCTGGTTCAACTACTTCTGAATCGATGAACATTCTAAAAATGATGGGTGATGGTCAAATGAAAATGGGGGCTCCAAAATTAGGGATTGGACTAGTAGATGTTAGAGATGTAGCAGAAGCTCATTTTAGAGCAGGTTACACCCCTAAAGCAAATGGTAGATACATCACCTCTGCCCACAACACTAACATGTTAGAAATGGCATCAAAACTAATTCCAAAGTATGGTAAGAACTATCCTATCCCACAAAAGGCCATGCCTAAATGGTTGGTGATGCTCTTTGGCCCCATGATGAATAAAGCCATGACGCGAAAATTCTTGAGAAACAACATTAACATTCCATGGAATGCAGATAATTCTAAGATTCAACGAGATCTAGGAATTACGTTTTTACCATTCGAAAAAACGATGGAAGACTCTTTTCAGATGTTGATTGACGAGAAGCTTATATAGTCCTTTCTTCTCCCTCTGGAAATATGGAGGGAGACTTTTACAACTACTACTCTAGTAGTAGTTTTATAGCCCGCTAAAACTTCTTTTATGTGTTTCTTTAATAATGGTGAACGGTTCAGAAAACAATAACCATTAAGTTCTTATTCGTTCGCTGATCTCAGTCAAAAAATGTGCTTCCCTACTTTGTAGACCAATGAGGTATCTGAGTAACTTCACTGGTTACTACGCTGTTTTTCAAGTCAAAACACTCATGCCTCAATTGCTAGCTATGCCTCGCTAGGTAGTCCTAAAACAGCATTAAAAAAAGATCGGTCAAAAATCACCATCGCTATATCTAAAGAACCTCAACAACAATAGGTTAGGATAACCAACTTCTTCATTTAAAACGGATTTTTAGCCCGTATAAAACGCCTTTCACTTCCGCTTCCAGTGGAGAGCTACCTCTAACAAGCTTCAAAAATGGAGGTCCCCACATAAATTTGCTTTGCTAGCAATCACAAACCACAGTGTCTAACATTATAACCACTCTACTTAAACTGAAAATGTAATTCCCCCAGAACAAATTCACATTATCATTAACAAATTGAACATCTATGCTCACTAATCTGATAGAAGAACAAAACAAGCTGCAACTACTTGCCAACGATTTCACATCACCTATTCACCAGTTTTTTAATCGACATTCTTGTTTCACAAGTGCTTTAGCTAAAGTAACATCCTCTGATTTTAAAATTGAACAATCTCAAAATGCGCCTAATGACATATCGCTTAATCACCTTCTTGACCACTCAACTGATGTAACGCTTCATTCTGGACAGTTATCAACTAAAACAACAATTCATATCCCAAAGGGAAGAAATGGGTTTAATCCTGAGCTCAACTTGGTGTATTCCTCTGAACTTGTTGATGGTGTATTCGGATTAGGATGGCACCTAGACATTCCTTCTATCAGACTTCAAGATGATTTCTCGTCACACGACAGTGAATCCGAAAAAATTGAACATTCTAAACTTGGAGTTCTTGGAAAAGCTTTAAACCAGAAAGAAACGAACTCTAACAGAATAGCTCACTTAAATGGTGCGAAGTATAAAGTAACAAACTACTTACCGCTGATTGAAAAAGACTACTCCAAAATTGAATATTGGTTAGATGTACATACCGAAGAGTCTTATTGGAAAATCATCTCTAGAAATAACATTACTTCCTGGTATGGAAGAGATTACAGCTCTAAAACAGTAAATTCAAAAAACCACAAAAACACTCTTGAATGGTTTTTAGATGAGCAAATTGACGATAAAGGCAATGTGATAAAATACCAATACAAAAGACCCGAAATAACGCTTGGTGATTCTGAAAAGCATGAAGTACCACACTTAGCCATTATTAGATACGGTAATACTGTAATGCGAACCGATCAGAATTACTACAGAGACAACCAATGGTTATTTCAGATTAAACTTAACTACGGTAATGAAAACAAACACAGCTTCACCTCTCCTATCTCTTGGCAAAAAAGAAAACAACCTATTACCAAACACGTAAGCTCTAATCAACTTCTATCTTCCTATCTGTGCACAAACCTTGAGGTTTATCACAATTTTGAACAGCTAGACGGAATTCAACTCACAAACAGCTATGAGTTTACGTACGAAGATTTAGAAGATCATACTCTTTTAAAGAGAATTACAAGAGTTTTTCACGATGGAGCCAATTCAAAAGAATACCCATCATTAGATTTTCAATACACTCCAAACAAACCAGATTTCTCGTGCAGATCTATTCACCTATCTCCATCACAACAACAAGATTTCTCTAACCAACATGAGAGCTTTAAGAATCAGATCATTAGAAACTTACTCCCATCAAACCAAAACACATCAAGCGAAAACAACACCAGCAACGCAAATACTCCCCCCACAAATCACCTAGGTTGTAAAATAAGTCGTTCTACAAGCCCTACTCCATTAATCAATTGGGGAGATCCTACACTTCGTATACTAGATATTTCGGGTTCTGGAATTCCCGACTTAATTATTACAGAAAACTATTGTTTCAACTATTTCTCTAAAGACAACTGTAATACGCGTGAAACCACGTACCAAGAAAGTTCTGATTGGCTTTTCCAACCATCGTCTAAATTGATACACTACGATAACGAGCTAGCTATTTTCTTAGCAGATCTTACTGGAAATGGAATAAACGACCTGGTTAGAGTTAAGCAAGATGAAATTGCCTATTGGCCATCTGTAGGCTATAAAAAATTCGGAGAAAAAATCACATTTGAAGGGTTCAGTATATTAAAAGATCTTCACTCTTTCAACCCTAGAAATATTCACCTAACAGATATGAACGGATCAGGTCGACAAGATGTGATTTATAATAACGGAGGAGAAATTTACTATTGGGAAAACATCAGAGGTAAATCATTTCAGTTAGAAAACATTGTATTAGCTCCCGAAGACACAGAGAACAGCACTTTTAGTGCAGAAGATCTGATGTTAAAAGGAACTGGCTGCTTTGTATGGCAGAATGTTGACGAACAAAACAATGTAACGGCAATTCAATACATCGATCTTTTTGATCAAAAACCGCTATTACTAAACCAAGTTTCTAATAACAAAGGAGGGGTTTACAGAATACAATATAGCCCCATTTCTGAGTTTCAAACAATTGACAATTTAGCCAGTTTAAAATGGAACTCTTCCATAAAGGTTGGCAGTCAAGTTGTATCAAGAATAGAAAAGTTCGATTGCATTACAGATACCAGAACAGTAAACGAATTTGCCTACCATGATCCTAGTTATTATTATGACAACAATTGGAGATGGAGCTTTGGTTTAGTAGAAACTTGGGACGCTGAATCATCAGATTCTTTTGAAAGCACTGGACTTTTTCCACTTGGCGTGAACGAACAGCTTGAAAGTAACAATGCTCCTGTAGCCAAAACAAAATACTGGTTTGGAGTCAGTAGAAAATCAACTGTCCATTTTCCATACTATACAAAAGATCAAAATAGTTGGGATATCAAAAAGTTAGTTGATCCTGATGTTCTTATCAATAAGCTTCATCCTTCACACTTAGCTAAACTACTTGTAAGAGTAGAAATTTTTGAAGACTCTCTTAGAAAAGAAGCCCTGCATCCATTTGCTACCATTTCTAATAGTTATGAGATAAACTCCACTAACAATTTAGTACTAGATAGCTTGAATAATGAAGTACAGCAAGCCTCCATAACTCCAGTGGAATCTATACAGTATTGTTATGAGCAAAGTCCAACAGATCCGCTTATCAAACATGAACTTCTACTAGAAAAAGATTCTTTTTCAAACCCTACTCTTAGTGCTACCATCTACTACCCTAGAAGGCACAACAGCTCTACGGGGAAAGTAAAAGTGATTGAAAATTCATACGCTAATCTAGCAGAAGACAATCAATTCAATAATTATAGAATAGGTATTCCAGTTTCAAATAAAACATATGAATTGCATGGGATTCTATTCGATAAAAGGGTAATCAGTAGAAACCAGTTGATCAGTACATTCAAGAACTCATCGGTGATCCATTACCATAATGCCCCTTCAAATGGATTAGAGAAGAGACTTATTCAAGAGTCATTATTTTACTACTGGGAAGATAGCCTACAATCAGTTGCTCCTTTACATAAAGCAACGTATAAGGCGCTTCTTTATAGAAAAAGTGATCTAGCGCTATCCACTAGTTTAAATAATGCGCTCTACAATATTCCAAACAACTCCAGCATTTCAGAAGTCGACCTTTTGACATATGGACAATACATAAAGCGTTTTGATAAATTTTGGACAGGTTCTGATACAATCACTTACAACCCCAGCGAGTTCTATCTACCTTGCAAAATCAACCATTTTAACAATGGGAACACCAAAATAAGATACGATGAGTACTCTTTAAATCAGCAATTAACTATCAATGCAGTAGGCCTTGCAAAAGAGATTAAATACGATTACAGACATCTTAAACCAAGTTGTGTTATAGATGAAAATGGAAATTGCGAGCATTATGAATTCGATTCTTTTGGAAACATTCAAGGTGTTTACCATAGTGAAAGATGCTCATTAACCTCTCAATCAGCACCTATACGACAGTACAAAACAAACGTTAACTGCTGGGCAAACAATAGAACTCCTGTTCACCAAATTACAACGTTAAAGGTTAGTGAGAATGAATCAACTTCTGAAACTAAAATCATCTACTATAATGGTTTTGGAAAAGTTACACAAGAAAAGTTCCAAGCCGAAGATGGTGAAGCCTTTGTTCGCAACTCTAAAAACGAACTAGTAACAGACTCAGCTAATAACCCTATTTATCAGCACACTTCATCTCGATGGAGAACCAAACCTGGCTACCAGAGAAACAATAAAGGACAGATAACTGGAATAGCTCCGTGCTTCTTTAGCAACACTCCATTATATGAATCTGATAAAAGACAAATCACCCATAAGGTAAACACTCAAAAATATGATGCTTTAGGTAGAATTATTGAAACTCAGTATGCAGACGGAACCTTCAGCAAACAACATTTAACCCCTTGGTCCATTCACATATTCGATAAGTATGCCACTTGTTTACACAGTAATTGGTTCAATGAGCGCATTCCTTTTGAAGATGTACCAACAACCGAACCTCATGATGCAGAAGAAAGAGCTGCATGGCTATCTCTTCAATACTTTAACACACCAAAAACATTACTACTTAATGAGCAAAGCTTTGTAGTGCAAAGTATAGACGACAAGGGAATTTATTCCTCTAAGAATGATACTACAGATCATCAGTTATCATCTATACGATGGAAAATAGATATAGAAGGGAAAATAGTTGAAACAAAAGTGAAAGAAAAAACTACATATTACTTCTATAGCATGCTTTCTTTTAAAAATGAGTATTGCAAAAAAGTAACTTCTAACGGATTAATTGAGCATAGAAGCATCAATAAAAATGGTTTAGTATATAAAACATGGAATTCTAATAATACTAATCATAGATATTTATATGATCAAATCGGTAGAATTACACACCATTGGAAACGTATTGATGGTCAAAACGAAGAACTTATAAAATATGTGGTTTATGGAGATTCCATATCAGCCCGTAATATAAACGGAACAAACTTGAACAATCTGGCCATCCGAACTTTTGACTCTAGCGGAATCACACTCATTCTTGAAGCCGACCCAAGGGGCAACATTCTGAGAAAAAGTAAAATCAGATCAGAAGAAAATGAAAGTATCGATTGGAAGTTCATCACTCAATGTTCTTCAGTAGAAGAAATGGATGTGCTATCGCGCACACTATTTGAATCTGAAACACTAACCACTATAACATCATTCAACCTACAAAACAATCCAGACTCAATTACAAAGCAAGATGGAAGCATAAAGAAATTTACCTACCATCCTTTTGGGTTGCTAAATTCTATTGGTTATCAACTGCCAAATGAGGCTGAATTACACGCTATTGTAAGTCAAACTATGTATAACGCAAGTTTTGATCCCCTATCTGTTGTATACGGAAACAGCGCTTCTATAGACTATGAGTACAATCAACTAAATGGAAAAGTGTTAGCAATTAACACTTGGAAACATACTTCAATCAATAGAAAGAATGACTCTCAAGAGTGTACAAGTAGAATTGAATACACTTACGACATAATGGGAAACATAGTAGAAGAAAGTAAATTATCATTTCACTCAGAAGATGACTTCGGAAAGGTTGTTTCTAATTCAACGTATACCTATGATAGAGATTCTAAACTATTGAGTGGTATCAATAGTACACATCCATTTGAAACTAAATCGATTGTAAGCTCTTCTACGTATCAAAACTCAGATTCAACATCAAGTAATTCAAATCACAAAATTGTTTACACCTACGATACCACAGGCAACATAATTTCTCTTTCACCTAACTATACAAACAACACAATTGATTGGAATATAGAAAGCATCATAATTCAACCTACAACACACATTGATTTATCAGGAAACAAACACAGACAAACGTTTGGTTCTCAGCACTCTTTTTAAGCATATTGATTACCAATTTACGGGAATTTTAAACGTACCATACGAAGGTATACTACGCACTACTTAAACTGCACAAATCCCTTACTAAGATCAAGACGTTATAAGAGTAATTTTGTAGGCAAACGCTATGTAAACAAAGCAAAACTACCATCCATTGCCTTGTTATACAGTGTAGAAACCACTACCGTGCAACCATACTATTGAATGTCGAATTTCAATTGAATTGGTTGCCTTCATCCTAACACGCAGAACGCGCTAGTTCACACATAGAGATTAAAATTTATTCAACCACAACTATGGCAAACCAGTTAATTTATGGTAGGCTTCTAAACAATGAAGATATAGCCTTACCACATTCAAAAGTCACGCTCATTACTGGGGACATTACAGTAGTAGCAACGACTGACACATTTACAAACGGAGATTTTGAATTCACAGTAGACAGCGAAACCTCCTCTGTAAAATTTAGGGTATCAACATTCAATTCAGAGGGAACAGAAACAATACATACTGATGTTGAATCTGAGAGCTATAATGTAGAAGACATATCGGCTCCAGAAAACAGATTAACAATAAACGTAAATGCCACTCCTCTTTCTACAGGACAAGGGCCAAAAGGTGACACAGGGCCTCAAGGACCAAAAGGAGACGATGGTGCTCCTGGGCCATCTTACTCTGAAAGAAACACAAAGATTACACTGAACAACGGATGGCATAGATTTGCCATTGGTAGCGGAAATCGCCATTTCAATTCATTCTATTTAATTGAACAAACAGGAGATCATCAGCACACTGTTATTTTCAACGCTGGGATTCATTATTCAAAAAATCCAACAATTAATGTACTCGGACAATCTTCATACAATAATGGCGGGGGCATCAAAAAGATAAGAATAGTAAAAAAAGGTGATTACGACCCTGTTTACTTAGAAGTATACTTCTCAAGTACTTTTCTGCAGGTTCAAAATTGTCAAGCCACAAAAATTGATTCAAATGGTGGAAACGACTGGACACTTCAAGATTTCACCCCGGGTAATATCCCTTCAGGATATTCTTCTATGGAAATTACCATTCAAGACGCTAAAGGAATTAACACAAGTGAAGATATCAACTCTAACCTAGGTTATAAAGTTGGGGGACAACCAGTTATCGACAATAATGGGAACTGGGTTGGTTCACCAACAGGGCTAAAAGGAAATGATGGTGCTCCAGGCCGCGGTATCCAAGACATTGAACTACAAAACGACTCCCTCCAAATCACCTACACAGATTCACAAACCACATCTATAGACTTATCAGAATTAAACATGGCAACACCAAAAACATATACAGTAGAAGGTATTGTTGTAGACGAAAATGGTATTCCACTCTACAACCACCCAGTAAAAGCTTTCCACAGAAAAGATAATACAGACATCTCTCTAACAGATGATCAAGAAATTACCACATCTAAAAGTGGTGAGTACAAAATTACCATTCCAGAATCTGTTCTCAAAGAGAACAACATTGAGCAATTAGATCTAGTTGTAAAAGTTTATGATAGTGGTAACGATCTACTAGTTTCTTCACCACTTATTATAAATGCCAAAACAGAAGAAAAAGTAAATCTAGCTGATACGGAAGAAGATCTAAAAGGTATTGTTGAGTACAAGTTTTTTGATGGACGTTTGAGGGCCAAAATAGATTCATTGACTAGTGATGACTTAAACAAATCTACAGCGCTTAACGACTTAGCAAAAGAAACCAATTCAACCTTAGAAGAAGTAGGTCAATTTATTCAGGCAGAAAAAGTAGCTCAATCTATAGGTGTAGATAAAGAATTGACTTTTGGCCTTATCAAAAATGGAAACCTAGATTCACTAGCTGATCTAATCACTATTCCAAAAAGTGAAGCTAAAGCCGCTATTCAAGCTGGGGTTGATGCAGGAAATATTGACGCCACAATTGCAGATCAAGATTTAATCAACACCTATGTTGATGGACTCAGATTAAAAGCCATCGATGTAATCTTAGATCCTGATCAAGGAGACAATAATGAGCTAAATAGCTTCATGACTGCAGCCAACCTAACTACAATTGAGCAGAAAAGAGCCTTTTTAGACATTTACCTTGAACACGGAGCAGATTCTACAATTTTTTGGACAGAAGTTGGAAATAATAGTGTTTTAAGCCCAATAAAACAAAGTCTTGAGAACCGCACAGAACTTATTGCTTTGACCGAAGAACCCATTCTTTCTCAAGATTTGATTGACAAAGGCAAAACAGCTTCATCTCTAGTTGGCATTACTGCATCAGAGCTAAAAGACACCCTTGATGCAAGTCTAATCAGTTGGGATGTTAGGTTTGAAGGCGAAACCGAAGCAGACAAAAAAAACAACTATACCAATACGCTATTAAAGCGTATCGAAAATGGAAATCCTACAGGTGTATTCAGCAGCCGCATTAAAAGTGCTGGAGATGCTAGATCATCTAATATGGACTCCTTTTTAAGTGCTAATACCAGTTTCAAATTTGAAGGTGCTGGTTTAAGATCTTTCCTTTCAGAAGATGAGCACAAGGATGCTATTAAGGATTTAAATCTTTCTGAAAGTGATGAATTACAACTAGTAGAAGATTTAGAAGCCATGCAGCGTCTATTTAAAGTTGCGCCAATTAACTTTAAATATGAAGCCGTCAAACCAATGTTTGACAATGGGCTTAAATCCGCTACAGATATCTACAGCATGGGTAAGGCCAACTTTTTAGAAAGTGACTTCTTTAACGACAGAGTTGTAAGCGAAGAAGTATTCTTACTAGCAGAACAACAAGCTGCAGTATTAATGCACTTGTTTGCAGAAAACAGCCAACAACTAAATGCTCTAGTTCCTCAGGTTATTAGAAGCAATAAATTCAACTCTGAAGACGAAAAAAGTCAATTACCTGACTTAGAATCTTTGTTTGGCTCTCAAGATGTTTGTGCTTGTAAACATTGTCGTTCAGTATATAGCCCAGCAGCTTATATGGTAGATTTATTAAACTGGTTGCAACATGCTAAATCAACAAATGATTCTGCATATGCTAATCTAAAGACCATTATTGATGAACGCAGACCAGAGATAGAACACATTCTACTAACATGTGAAAACACCAACACCCCATTACCATACATTGACTTGGTAAATGAAGTATTAGAATATGCTATTGCCAGTGAGTTTACTACACCTATTACAAATGCTAGCGACTACCTAAAACGTCAAACCACATATCCTACTGCATATCTTAAAGCACATCCAGAACATTTAAATGTCAAAGTGTATGATTATATTAAAACCAGTGTTTATCCATTCACTGCTTCATTTGATCTATTTGATGCTGAATCAAAAATTTACTTTGAACACCTAGGGATTGATCATGCTACATTACTTGAAAAGTTCAACTCATCTTCAAATGTTAGTGGAGATGTAGCTGGAATAGAACTAGGCTTAAATCCTTTAGAAAAGTCAATTATTACTGGAACATCAGGACACACTTTTAGTCAGTTTTTCAACAATCAAACAGAAAGTAACTTACAAACAAGTTTAAGATTAACCCTTGATACAACAGGATTAGACTTTAAAGAACTTGAAACCTATTTAGAAGTAAATTATGTTACAAAATCTCTTTCTGTAACTCCTGCTATTGGATTTGAAGATGATTGTGATACGTCACAAGCTACCATTAACTTCAGAGAAAAAGAGTTCACTCGTATGATGCGATTTGAGCGCTTAAAACGTGCCCTAGATTGGACAGTTGAAGAACTAGATGGAGTACTCTCAAAATTCATCCCTGGAAGTAATGAAGAAATTAACGATGCAACTTTATCTAAAATCAGCTTAATTCAAAAGTTTAGCAAAAAATATGATTTAGAACCATTAGAAGTACTTACCTGGTTTACAGACGTTTCAACCAACGCATATGGTGATATAGAAAGTTATTACATAAGAACATTCATCAACAAATCTGTCAACAACCCTTCCGCTAGTATTATTACTTCATTAGCAGGCGCTTCTACAACCACCAGCTCTACTATCAAGCAAGTATTCGATCCTTCAGCTACAGGATATCAAACAGAGAAAATATTTGCTGAAGGGGTACTCCCTGTTGTATTAGCCGCTACAAGATTAACAGAAGAAGAAATCAGGTTAATTATTCCAAGTACCGTTCATAATACCATAGAGACATCTGTAAGTAACTTATCGTATTGTTTACGAATGGCCTCTATTAAAGAAGCACTAGGAATCAGCATGGCTGATCTTACTACTTACTTGAGTATTTTCCCTTCTATCAAAATAACAAGTTCAAATACATTCTCATTAAATACAGCAAAAACGAAAGAGTTTATTGAGTTTGTTGATAACATTATAGCGCTAGAGGTATCAGGGGACGATCTCAACTATATGTTCGGCTCAAATACGAATGAAGCTGTATATTATGATGAAGAGTACTGGTATGCAAAACTCAAAACAATTCACTCTGCATTAAATGACTTTAACACAACTTTCTTTGACAGAGGTAGTGATATCAGACAATGGACATTTAACCTTGTAAATCAGTTTATTGGACATGTAACCCCTGGTTACGGCTCTTACTCAGAACAAGATGCAGAAGAATTCTTTAAAGTTATGGACGGAACGTCAGCGAAAGGAACTGGTGTTGACGAAACTGACTCTAATGAACAAATTCACTATTTTGTTAAAGTAGTTCAGGTAATTTTTGGTGCTGATTTTGACACCTTAAATCTTTCTACTTCAAATGATGTAGGTGCAGTAGTATTAGAATATTGTATTGATAGCAGTTTCAGCAGTACCTATATTACTCCTTCATCTACGGGCAAAATACAAGAGAGATATTCTATCATATTTAATGACTCAAAGATTTCTGATTTTATAGCGGATACTTTAAGAAAGGTTCGTCACAATATTGTGAAAGAAACTATTTCTGATCAATTTCCAACAATCTTACAAGATGATAGTCTATTTCTAAATTGTGATATTTCAGAAGAACTTGTTTCATCTGACTTCACAAACGAAACAATATCTAACTTACATTCTACTTTCGGTAGCTATTGTAAATCTTATACTCGATCGTATTTTATCCTAGATAAACTAGGAATCAAAGGATTCGATCAAAAAGCGTTCTTATCTAGTTTTACACAAACAGATGTGTATTCTCCGAGTTCAACTACTTCAAATGTGTCTCATTTCGTTAACGAACTCAGTATTATTATAGATAACAATAGTACAAGCAACGAAAAGAATTCTCTATTCAACATTCTAGGAAAGGCAAGACAAGCTTACGCAAGTAATTCATCGTATACTTTATCTACTGCGTTTCAAGACGATTTGTACCAACTAAAAGGGTGGAGTGAAATAAACACTTTGATAGGCGGAACATACTTAGGCACAATTAACTACGCTGACTACTCTTGGTATACAACAGTTCGAACAGTAGCTGAAGCTTCATGGAGATCAGAACTTAAACTTGAAATGCTTAAGCAAGTTACTGGTTCAGTTTCCTTAAGTTCCCATACAGCATTAGCCTTAGTGAATGCTTGTAAATCTAAGTATGGAAATGAGAAATGGAGCGAAATTGCCGTTGAGTTTAGAGATGTCCTGCGCAAACAGCAGAGAGATGCCTTAGCAGATTTCATTCAATACAACTCAGCCAAGAACTTCAAAGATCGGTTTGACCTGTATGAGTATTTCTTAATAGATACAGAAATGGATCCATGTCGTATGACTAGTCGTATCAAGCAGGCCAACTCTACCATTCAACTATTTGTTCAGCGCATACTACTCAACTTAGAGCAACCAGCCACATTAAGCGAGGGTAACTCAAATGAATGGGAATGGCGCAAGAATTACCGAGTTTGGGAAGCCAACCGCAAGGTCTTCTTATATCCAGAAAATTGGATTGAACCAGAGTTAAGAGATGATCAAACTCCATTCTTCCAGGAATTCATGGATGAGATAATGCAAAGTGGTATTACCAACGAAAATGCACTAGATGCTTACCACAACTACCTTACAAAGTTAGATATGGTAGCCGAGTTAGAAGTAATGCAGCACTACTATGACGAAGATAAAGATGAACTCCATGTAGTAGCTCGTGGTAATACACAACCATACATTTATTACTACAGAAAATGGGTAGACAGAAGTCGTTGGACACCATGGGAAAAAATCGAGCTGGATATTGAATCAGATCATGTAGCCCCTATAGTCTTTAGAAATAGACTTCTGCTTTTCTGGATGGAACATGCTTGGGAACTAAAAGAAGATGAAATTCTAGAAAAAGAAGATACACCAACCAAAGTTGCAGTAACTTACTTCAACTGGAGCGAGTATAAGAATAGCAAATGGCAAAAGCGAAACAGATTCAATCAAGGGTTAAAAACCTTTCCATATGTAAATAAGTATACTGGGTTCGAAGATCTATCGTATCGCTTTGAACTCTGGAACAACAACGATCTTTTAAGAATTGTATGTCAAAGAACCACAGGGGTTCCACCATTTCAAATGGAATACTATGGTCACTTTAGTCTGTATAATATTAACAATACGCCAAAGATTTATCAGGGTTTTTCTACTGCAAATCATTTTCCTTTCGGAGAATTTTATGGCTACATTGAGAATAATGGAAACAAGCTTCATGTTAATCACGAAGGCCCTGAAGTTCCAAAAACTAAAAATGGAGATGTCAACCTATTGGCAAAAACCATGAATCGGGATAAGACCAAAGTAATTGTTGGTTCTAGAAGAAAACACAAAACTGGCATTTATGGAGACGATCCTTTCTTTTATAAAGACGACATAAACAGCTTCTTCATCGCTAAAACACCATTATATGATACTGTTACAACAACAGTTAAAAAGTACATTGATTCATCCTTACTAGCTTCTGTTCCTATTTCACCACTAAATCCACAATACGCATATGCAAAAGCAAAACCAAGTGGACAAAATGATGAGATTTTCTATAACAAGAATAGCGCTGTAAGTACCACTAAAGATGGACAAAATGTATACATTGATAATACTGGCTATTATGTATTAGAAACTAAAACAATTCAAGATACCGAACCAAGTGAATACAAATTCCAATTCTTCCCGTTCGATCACAAGCAAGTTGAAACAATTGTAGAAGCCATTAATAAACATGGTATTGATGGTCTCTTTAAACCAATTGACAAAGGATGGCCTAGCCGTTACCGAACTCAATTCCAAACAACAGACCAATCAACATTTGTTCAAATGTATGCACCATATACAAACTATGTGCATCAAAATTACCCTGTTGACAATATAGATTTTAGCGCCTCTGGAAGTTACAGTGTTTATAACTGGGAATTGTTCTTCCACCTACCTATGATGGTAGCTACAGAACTAACAAACAACCAACAGTTCGAAGATGCCCAAAAATGGTTCCACTTCATTTTTGATCCTACTCAGGTAGTAACAGACGAAGCTTCTGACCAAGAAGAAACACGTTTTTGGAACACGAAGCCGTTCAAAACCTTTAATGGTGAAACATCTATCAATAAGCTCATGAAACAACTAAATGAGCAAAACGAAGAGATGGAAAAACAAGTAGCTATTTGGCGTAAAGATCCATTTAACCCCTATGCTATTGCACGCTTACGATGGGTAGCCTTCATGAAAAACGTAGTCATGAAATACCTAGACATGTTAATTGCTTGGGGAGACTACTTGTTTAGAAGAGATAGCATTGAATCTGTTAACGAAGCAACTCAGGTATATATTCTAGCAACTCAAATCTTAGGCAGAAGACCAGAGAAAATTACCCGAGACGATCTCTCCCCACGCTCATTTGCTACTTTAGGAGGATTAGATTCTTTCTCTAATACGCTTATTGCAATGGAGAATACCTTGCCTATTCAATTAGTAGTTCCAAAACTAAGCGACCTATACAATAATTATAACAGACCTAACAATGTAACGGTTAGAGAAGTATTGTTCTTCTGTATTCCTGGCAACCCTAAATTGGCTGAATACTGGGATACCGTAGGTGATAGATTATTCAAAATCCGCCACTGCCAAAATATTGAAGGAATTGTGAGGCAATTACCACTATTTGAACCGCCAATTGATCCTGCAATGTTGGTAAGAGCAAGAGCAAATGGCTTGAGTATTTCTGAAGCTTTAGCAGATTTAAATGCCCCAATGAGTTTCTACCGTTATGGGTATCTATATCAGAAAGCTGTAGAATTAACCAACGATGTAAAAGCATTGGGTGGCGCATTATTAGCTGCATTAGAGAAAAAAGATGCCGAAGAAATTTCGTTACTGAGAACAAGTCATGAAAAAAATGTGCTTACTGCTGTAAAAGCTATTAAGCAACAAGCCATTGACGAAGCTAAAAAAGCGCTTGAATCTCTTAACAAGTCTAAAGAAATCACAGAGGAAAGAAGAGCGCATTATGCTAATAAAAAGAGAACAACTGCACGTGAGAAGCAGCAACTCAAGAAAATGAATAAAGCGTTTGGGCTTCAAACCAGTATTCAAGCTATTGAGGCTGTTGCAAAAGCTGTTGCTTCAACTCCGCAAATAGAAAGTCATGCAGCCGGTGTTGCATCTGGACTAACTACAGAGGTAGCTAGCGGTGAAAAACTAGCTAGAATAGTAGAGTTCGGTGCAGATTCTATCAAAATCACTTCCTCCGCAGAATCGCACATGGCTTCTATCTTAGGTATGAGAGCTGGGCATGACAACCGTTACGAAGATTGGCAATTCCAAACCAAGCAAGCAGCTAAAGAATTGGAACAATTAGCAGTTCAAATTCAATCAGCAGAAATCAGACAAGCCATGGCAGAGGCAGAACTTGATAATCATATTCTGCAAATGGAAAACAACTCTGAAATTGGGTCTATTATGAAAGATAAGTTCTCTAACTACAAGCTATACGGTTGGATGGTAAAGGAAATCTCATCTATTTACTTCAAAGCTTATCAGTTAGCATACGACTTAGCTAAAAAGGCCGAAAAAGCATACAAATTTGATGTAGGCTACGAAGACAAAAAGCAATATGTTCAGTTTGGTAGCTGGGATAACCTTAAGAAAGGGTTGTTAGCTGGTGAACGCTTACTACAAGATTTGAGAACCTTAGATGGTGCATTCACAGAGAAACACAAACGTAAGAATGAGCTAACAAAACAAGTTTCTTTGGCTATTTTAGATCCTGTTGCGTTAAACGATTTACGCACAACTGGTGCATGTGATTTTGACATTCCAGAGCTAATGTACGATTTGGATCACCCAGGTCACTACATGCGTAGAATCAAAGCTGTTACAGTTTCAATTCCTGCTGTTACAGGACCATACACTGGAGTAACAGGAAGCTTAACCTTACTTGCTAATCGTTTCAGAAAAAACACTTCTGGGGACACATATGCATATTCTAGCATCGAAGATTCTCGCTTCCACCACAACTCTATAGGTATTCAACGTATTGCAACAAGCAGCGGTTTGAATGATTCTGGCATGTTCGAAATGAACTTTAACGATGCACGTTTCTTGCCATTTGAAGGCGCTGGAGCAATTAGTAGTTGGAGGTTTGAATTACCATTTGATGGAACAAGTGTTTCATCATTTAGAAAGTTTGATTATTCGACTATCTCAGATTTAATTGTTACCATTCATTACACATCTAAAGATGGTGGTGATAGTTTCAAAGAAACTGTTCAAACTCATGTAAAGAATTCTATAAACTACTGGTTAGATGAAACATTATCTTCTAATCCAAAAGGACTAGAAAGAGTATTTAGTTTAAAACATGAATTCCCAACAGAATTCCACCAAATGCTCAATAGTGAATTCTCTAATGATATACTAGAAACAACACTTGGTATTACTAAGAATCATTTCCCACACATCTTTAACGATGTATCATTGGATACCGATAAAGCTACAGTGTTATTTATCGCTAAGGGTATCAACACAGGCTTAGATTCGGGTGGAGCAGGCGTAACATTATCATTTGGTTCTCCAGATGATAGTACCAATCCATCTGTAGCTACAGATGGTAAGAGCATTGATCTAGAATTCACTGGAACAGTTGATCCAGCTAGATCTTTAACTCTAAAGCTCAATGGTAATTCAAGCAACCTAGGTGATTTCTACAGTAATAACCTGTTAGATTCAGATAAAATTGAAGACATCATCCTAATCATGAACTACAAAAAAGCCTAACTAGCTTTTCCATAAACTGAGTTTTCTCAGTTTAATGTTCAGACGAAACAGCAGCGCTCCTTGAGGGTTGCTGCTGTTTCTTTCTTTACTATACCGCTTATTACTATTCTTTAACAACATGTAATCATTCTCTTCTGCATGGCAGAAGAATAACACCTGCATATATGCGCACTAATCCACAAGATAATAGCAACGCATCTGCTGCTCACCCCAGCCAACAAGACACAGGGTCTTCTAAAGGCCAGATGAGTTCCCCCTCAGAAGGCTACCAAGCACCAGAACAAGAAGGCGGCATTAAAATGCCAGACACTCCCAAAATAGAACTACC
>DIYR01000134.1 GCA_002429085.1 Flavobacteriales bacterium UBA6049 | reverse complement strand
TAGCGATCGTACTTTACGAGTTCAACCTCAATACGAAATCTGCTTCAACGATACTCTATTGATCTTAACCGAGAACCAAGATCCTATCAACAACCCGTTAAGCTACAATTGGTCTCCGTTAGATGGTTTGCTTTCTCCGCCAGATTCAGCTCATGCATTGGTATTTCCAGATGAAAGTACCTTCTACAGATTATATACCGTAAACGATAGCGGCTGCGCCAGAATCGATACCATTTTTATTACTAAATCAACTTTAGATCCTGCTACCGTTTCGGCTGAAGCCGCCCCCGATACGATTGTACGCAGCTTTAGCACAGAACTAACAGGTACTCCTCAAGTACCACAGTATAGTTACCGATGGTCACCTGCAGATCCTGTTGATTTACCAACTAGTCCAGAAACTTCTGCCTCACCTGTCAACACAACTACCTTCACCTATACAGCCTCTGATACTGCCGTAGAACAATGTGTTTACCGTTCGTCTGTAAGTGTTGTAGTTAAAGATTTAATCTGTGGTCCGCCAGATGTATTTATTCCAAATGCATTTAGCCCAGATGGTGATGGATTAAATGATGAAATATTAGTACGTGGAGTCAACGTAAAAGACATGACATTGTCTATTTACAATCGCTGGGGAGATCTTGTGTTCGAAACGTCAAATCAAAACAATGGCTGGGATGGAACACATAATGGCAAAGAAGCTGACCCTGCTGTTTATGTGTACTACTTGAATGTAACATGTGTTGATGGTCAGCGCTACGAAGGCGAAGGAAACATTACGTTATTGCGATGAGGTGGAAGAATTACATAGTGCTGTTGGTTGCATGCCTAGCGATGAAAGTTTCGTTAGGGCAAGATGCGCACTATTCGCAATTCTATCGCGATCCGCTGTATACCAATCCAGCTCAAACTGGAGCTTTTGAGGGAAGTTATCGTTTTACTGGTCATCATCGTAACCAATGGAGATCTATTGGTAGACCATTCGAAACCTATGGATTATCTGCTGATGCGGCTAATGCTTTTCGCTTGCCAGCGGTAGGACTAGGATTGAACATTTTCAATGATGTAGCGGGTGATGGTAACCTCAGTGATTTAATGATTCAGTTAGCAGCATCGTACACCATTAAACTAACCAAAGACTCAACCCAATTACTCACCTTTGGAGCACAAGGAGGATACTACCGAAAGCAAATAGATTTCAACGAATTAACATTTGACGATCAGTACCGAAATGATCGTTTTCAACCCGGTATTTCAACCGCAGAAAGCATAGCTAAAAGCAGTCTCAACAGCGGTTCTCTCAACATTGGAGCCTTGTACAGAAAGAAATGGAAGAATAAAACCAAGCTCAACCTTGGTTTTGCGTTAAACAACCTAACACGTCCAAATCAATCTTTTACCAATGAAGAAATCCCACTCTCCATACGTTATTCACTTCATGCCGATGCCGATATTCCGTTAAAAGATAAATGGGCTGCCTTACCAGGTATTTTGGTAATGAGCCAAGGTCCACATAGAGAATTACTGTTAGGCTCAAACCTTCGCTACGCATTTGATAGCAGATCGTATAATTACCGTGCTTTTCAGTTTGGAGCATGGTATAGATTACAAGATGCTCTAGTAGCGTTTATTGGCTTAGATTGGGGCAGATGGCAATTTGGAGCGTCTTACGATATCAACGTATCAAGTCTTGATAGAGCTACTGGCAACAGAGGTGGATTTGAGTTATCTGTAATTTACATTCTTCCATCTGTATTGCCTAAGCGTAAACTTTACAAAAACTGTATCGACTACTTGTAATGAAGTATTTGCTTACCATATTCGTTTGTTTCTTAGCTGGTATTTCATTGGCTCAATCTCCCGATCAGTGGAAAAACGAAGGAGATCGTATATGGGAAGAGTTTGACTATAACGGAGCTATTAACTGTTACAAAAGAGCCTTAAAATTAGATTCTACTTACTTAGATGCAAGGTGGCAATTAGCAGAAGGATACCGCATTACATTTCGGTTTGAATCTGCGCTGAAAGAATACAAGCAAGTAGTTGAAGAAGATACGGAAGAAACATATTTCCAAGCATTGTTCTATCAAGCCCTTATGCTCAAACAATTAGAACAATATACCGAAGCTCAACAATTGTTTGAGGCCTATGCCAAGGCATTTAGATCTGCAGATAGAGACTTGTATAAACGAGCCAAACAAGAAGTCAAAAGCTGTCAATTTGCTATTAATTACGTATATCCAGATTCAGCACAATCTGCCTCGCTTTTACCCACTCCTATTAATAGTGACGATTCTGAACTAAGTCCAATTCTTGCAAAGGATAGTACTTGGTTTGTAGCAAGCATTCGCTATTCAAACCCGGGTGACAGCATTATGATAGATGCTGACACGGTACAAAGAGTCAGTTGGTATCAATTTTCAAACGACTCTCTTCTACCAGCAGACAACATCTTTGAGCCAGGCAAAAAGCACTTATCAAATGTGGTAGTCTCACCACTCAGACCTCGTGTTTATTATACACTTTGTGCATCAGGAAACAGGAATTGCGAAGTATACTATCGCGATAGCATTGACAATGGATTATCAGATCCTATTTTGGTAGAAGCATTGCAAGTATCTGGCTACACTTCTACGCAGCCCTACCCTGCTATTTGGAAGGGAAAAGAAGTTCTCTTCTTTGCATCAAACAGACCTAGAGGAAGAGGTGGAATGGATATTTGGTACAGTCAATTGAAGAAAGGCATCAAATTCGGTAGACCAAAGAAACTCTCTAAAAACGTAAACACTCTTGGAGATGAAATCACTCCTTATTTTGATAGTGTATCTCAATCCCTATTCTTTTCTTCTAATTGGCATGCTGGTTTTGGAAGTTTCGATGTGTTCCGATCTAATGCAAAAGGAAACATGGCAGCTCCCCAGAATTTGGGTAAAGAAGTAAACTCTCCGCACAACGAGTTGTACTACAAAGAACAACACCTTTATGGAATTGCTTATTGGACATCTAACAAACCAGCAGATTCAACCGAGATAAACGGGTACTGTTGTAACGATGTATATGCTATTGGTATTCCAATAATACGAGATAGCCTCATGCCAACTACCGAACCAAAAAAGGATACGCTGTTTGTTCAAGATCCAATTCCATCACCGTTGCCTCCTGCAACAGTTGCAGTACCTCCAACAGTAGTTACTCCTCCTACATCATTGGCTGCATTTAAGCCAATAGAACTGTATTTTGGTAACGATCAACCAGACCCCAGATCGTTGAGCGATACAGCTTCTCTACCCTACGATGAAGTGTTACAAAACTACCTTGTTCAACTAGCTACTCCTGAGATCCAAACACAGTTCGACTCCAATCAATTAGCATTCGTAAGCAACTATATTCATCAAATTGAGCTCTATGCTAGAGAATGGAATAAACTGATGAAAGAACATTTGGCAAATGATGATACTATGATTGTTACATTGAGTGGATATGCATCGCCATTAGCTAGCAGTTCTTATAACCTGATTCTGTCGAAAAGAAGAATCAACAGTGTTTATCAGTATATTCAAAAAAGATATGCTGATGCGCTAAAATCAAATCAGATCGTTATCATTGAAGAACCGTTTGGCGAACAAAATGCCGCTGTAAGTAATGACGACCCTGTAAATGGATTAAATGCCTTACAAAGCAGAAAAGTGACCATTAGCACTGAGATTAAAAAGAAGAAGTAGATGAAATATGTTTTAGTGGCGCTAGTGAGCGCAACCATGATTTTTGGAACCGCTTGTGAGAAGAAAAAAGGATGTACAGATAATCAAGCTGTAAACTACGATAGTAAGGCAGATGAAGACGATGGAAGTTGCGTATATCAAGGTTGCATAGATCCAAAGGCTATTAATTATCGCCCTGATGCAACCATAGAAGGTCCATGTCAGTATTACGGAAGTGCCGTATTTGATAGCCCTATTTCTCAGTTAAGTGCATGGAATCAAGTACTAGAAGTATTTGTTGATGGTAGATTTGCAGGACGTATTCAAAAGCCCGGACCTGCAAGAGATTCGAAAGACTGTGGTGATAGCTTCAATAATTTGCGTGTAACGGAATTAACACCAACAGAACACAGCGTAAAGTATTACCACATCATACAAAACAGTTCTACAGACATTGATACAATTACAGAAAGTGTTACAACTGTATTCAATGTATCTGACAGATTGTGTACCCGAGTTCAATTGCGTTAAAAAAGTTTAAACTATATCTTATTGAATTTCAAATAGCTAGTTAACCCAACGTAAATTTCTCCTGATTTTTTCTTAAAAAAGACTTGGAGAAACAAGAAAGACTGCTATTTTCGCACCTCCAATTTGAAAACGGACACTCGGGGCGTGGCCCAGTCCGGTCAAGGCGCCTGGTTTGGGACCAGGAGATCGCAGGTTCGAATCCTGCCGCCCCGACAATAAAAAGCCTGATACAGTCGTATCAGGCTTTTTTGGTTCTATAACTCTGGATGTTCAAAGTTAAGATGTTAAACATCAGATACACTTACTAGGTTCGAAATTGCACCCTAGTAGACGTTGTACGTATTGATGGAGGTAAGTAAAAACAAATGGAATTGTTAACGGTCTCGGCTATGAGTAGTTGCGTGGGTTAGCACTTAACTTTGTAAGTACACCAAACTGAAAATCCTAGCGTATTTTCAGAAGTAGGCTAGAACAAGCAATTACTAATACCATTGTTGCCAGCAGTATTTTATTTTCGTTCAATTTTTACTAATCCTTGTCTTGTTGCTAAATATAAATTTCCACTATCATCAAAAGTCATAGTTGAAATATAAGATGTGGGAATATCTGAATTTTCATTATGATAATTTTCCCAACCATCATGTAAGTCGTATCTCACTAATCCTGCTCTGTCGGTCGAAATCCATAGAACTTTTTCATTTCTGTCGTATAGCACGCAATTAGTATGATTAAAAGGCAGTCCAGAATTATCAGTTGTAAATTGTTTGAAATTACCATCAACATCTCTTATTGCTATTCCCTCATCATTATTGACTTGCTTCTTGTTTTTTCTGTCAAATTCGTAAAGTGTAAAATATAGGTTTCCGTTTTCGTCTTCGTCCATCGAAGTGATGCATTTTCCTTTTAAAACTGTGGATGATTTCTCGAAATTTGTTACTTGATTATTTTCATCAATCATTGCTGTTCCATCATAAGTTCCAATCCAAATTCTATTTTTAGAATCTCTTTTAGCAAATGAAACTCTATCTCCCGGTAAGTCTTTGTATAAGTTCTTGTCAATTTTTGACCAGTTACCATCTTTAAGAATAGTTATTCCATTGTTTGTGCAGAAAAATAACTCGCCCGTTTTTGAGTTATTCACAATACTATACGCAGAATTGATTCCAATTTGCGTTGAGTCATACTTGACCCATTTAGCATTATCATAACTGTATATGTTGTTTTCAGCATAAATCCATTTTACATTATTGTTATCTGTTGCTAATTCGTAATAGCCGAAGTATTTACCTTTATCAGAAATATTTTGTTCGGCATTTTTAAATTCGCTTCCATCAAAAGTTACCAAACTTTGCCTCACTGTAAGCCATATTAAGCCATTTTTATCAATGGAAATATGGTTATTCCAATTATTAGGTAAGTTTGAGTTTTTTGAATTCCAAACAGTTACTTTATAATTACCTAAGTTTTCGTTATTGTAAATGTAATTTTCATTATATATTTCTGGGCTATTTGGCTTGTCAAATGATTTCTCAAAAGCCTTTTTATCAACTCTCTCAATTTGTCCTGTAATTTTGTTGTTATCTACTTTGAAAACAAGATTGATTGAAGATTTTTCTTCTATTTTACCGTTTGTTATTGCAGGTGTCCAATTTTTGAATCGATTCAGCTCTTTAATTAATTTCTGTGTTATGAAGTTTTTTGATTGGTCTGTATGGCTCAAAACACAAGCACGTCCTTTTGAGTTAACAAGAACTTGAAACATAACAGTTCCTTTAATTCCATCCAGTTTTAATTCATCGTTCAATTTTTCTTGAAGTTTTAAAAACTCCTTTTCTTGATAACCAGCTTGTGTATCTCCACAGTCCAGACAAAATTTATCAGTCTTACAGTTGTCTAATTTAACAGGGAAAAGATTTTGGGCGTTTGATGAGAATGTAATTCCCATAAGTAGTATAAAAAAAGGTAATTTCATTAATTCAGTTTTTCTATGCGTTAATATTGCTGGCAACGTTTAGTATAAAATGCGTTTTAATAGATTTTTACACAGTGTTGTAAACCGTTTTTTATTCAAATTCTAATAATTCAATTTTATTTCGATTTGCAATCGCGATTCTCTTGTTAAGTCTATCAATTGCAATTGGCGGTACACAGTCTATGTGGTGTATTATCGCTAAATCTTGTTTTCCTGAATTAATGTCCTTAAACCTTTGTTTGATTTCGCCTGAATTTAAATCAATCAATTTTGGATACTCATACAAATCAATTACAAAATTCTCGTCAATTGGAATTTGAGTACCAAGTTTGAAATCAACATTTATTTTCTTGACGAATGCGTTTTGTTTAATCGAAAATATCCCCAGTTGTTTAGAGTTTAAATTTATTTTATCATTCAAATCTTCGTCATCAAACGGTTGTTCATCAGATGAAGAGATAATCAATAAATCATCATCCAGAAATTCAGCAGAACACACTTCCGTATTGATTGGAAAATCGGATTTAGGTCTATCAAATAAAGTGTTGTCCTTAATTGCCTTCTGCAAATCATAGATTTCTAAAATGCCAACTGGATGCCAAACCCATCCTGCATTGATAAGCTTTGTATTTGAATCGTTTACTCTAAATCTAGAATGGAAACAATCACCTGGCTCTCTTTCAGAATTAGATGTAATTCTAAGTCCAGTTTCTACATTCTCTATTTCAATTTGATTATATTCTTCTGGACAGTGGACAATTGAATATTCATTATCTATTTTGATAAATTCAATTGGATATTCATAAGCATTTGCTTGATAGAATGAACGGTTTAATTCTCTTATGATTTCACCATTCTTAAGCAACAATCCCTTTGTGCCAAGTTTTTCATAAATCACTGCATAGATTCCATTATTGGACTGAATGGCCGAATCGAATCTATAACTATAAGCTCTCCCACTGTGCTGAAACTCTCCATTCAATGAATAAATACTCCCTCCGTTGACCCAATCAACTAAGTCATTTCCTCTCCAATTCAAAGAAGCCGGTGGATTATCATATTCTAAAGTTCTTCTCGATATCATCTAATGGTACGGTCTCGTATAGCCCTCAGTTACGGGTTTATATGCGTTAATTTTCAATTTGGCACTGACTTTAGCAATTCCGAGTGAATTCGGACGTAGTCGAATCTGCCATAATTACGGTTATACAATGTTAGTAAACGTTTTTGTTTTATCTAATTCAGAATCAATCAGTTTTATTAGTTCCTTGAATCTATTAATGTAACCAGTCAGACTTTCCTTATTTAATGTTACATCTCGTTCTTCAAGTCGTAACAAATAGTAATTACGCTTATCTAATAAGTACTTTTCATAATCCTTTTTATTTTTAGGAACAAATCCAATTCCCTCGCAACCACAAGAATAAAATGCTTTTCCACTTTTAAAAAGTCCTCTTATGATCTCCCATTCTTCAATTTTCTCTTTTTTAGGTGCTTTAAAATCAAGTCCTAAATCTGCCATTAAGTTTCCGCATTCTGGACATTTCTCTTTTCGATTTCTATATTTTTCTGTCAAATATTCAAATCTTTCAGGGTTTTGATTTCTGAATTGTTTTGCTTCTTTAGAGTTATAATTCCAAAAAGCTTTTTTATAATCTTTCCAATCTCCGTTTTGTATTGCTAAATCTTCAATTGGCTCTTTCTTGAAAGTTTTTCTACAATCAAAGCAAGCAAAGTGTATTTTATATGTTTTAAAGGCGTATCTACACATTGTTCTGTCTAATGTTTGCTAACAACCCTTGTAAAAAGTGTTGCCATATCGAAGGGTGGCTATAATTTTTACACCTTGTTAACAGCTTTTATTTAGTATTCCGTAATTAAGCCTTCATTATGAATCATTGAGATTCTTTTATTTGAAGGCTGTATAAATATTAGGTCTAGTGGCTGAACCAATTTCATTTTATAAATAGAAGGATAATTTGATTCAGCAAATTCGATTAATTTATTACTAGAAACTTTAAATGCTTTTTGCTCTTTGAAACAGTCATCAGAAATCACAATTAACGATTCTTCAGTTTCAAGATTGATTTTTGTTCTTTTTAGTAATTCTTGAGTCGAAAAGTCTTTTTTTCCTCTTTCGAAATCCTCCCAATTAGGTATTCTTTCTTTTTCAAGTATTATTCCTGTTTCTTCCACAAGGCAGAAAATTTCGTTTGGTGAAAGGTTATATTCCTTAGGAGGCTATCCAAGGTCTCATGAATCAAGGATTTAGAATCTTCAAAGCTTATTAATTCAAGTTTCATTTCGTAATTGCTGCTAACGGTTAGTATGTGGCAAATAGGGCTGTAAAAAGCATTAGTCTTTCTGGATTGCACTGAGCCAAAACGTTGTA
>DIYR01000067.1 GCA_002429085.1 Flavobacteriales bacterium UBA6049 | reverse complement strand
GATCCGCACCTAACTCTCGCTTCCAGAAGTATTCAAACACAAATCGCTTTGACCATCCCTGAACAGCAAGAATTTCATCATCAGTTAAATTCAATCCAGTTAATTCACACGCTTGCTTGAAACATTTTTCTACTTCATGTTCATCTCTAACGGTTGTTCCCGCCATATCCAGCACTGCAAGTTTTATCATCTGTCAACAAGTAGTTTATTATTAGTCAACAAATGTAAGCAATTAGTAAAAATCAAAACAAACTCAAAAACCTCCTAAATATCAAACATTAACAAACCAAATACTGGATTAACACAGCTAACAAGTAGACTAAACACATTTTACATTTAGTAAACACAAGAAGACTAACATTTTACCAAAATGAAACTTCATCTTTCTAAGACATTAATTTGCAAAGAGCCTCTACCAACCCCATTACACACCTCATAACCAGTCATTAAACGAGCTTTTAGATTTTCACCAATTCATCCCCTCTCTTAACCAAGACCTCAGTAGGATACAATACAGATAAGTTGAAATGATAGTTACGCTCTATTATGCCTTAAGTATATTAACCTATATTGACACCACACAAAAAGGCAACAGAGAGAAAGGCAATGAGTTGGATCAAACGAATAATACGATTTAGCATACAGCTACTCGCTACATGTGTTTTGATCTTAGTAACGTTAGAAGTGAGCTATAGGAATTATTGGTATGATTTTTACCAAACAGATTTCCTTTATCTCAATGATTTCAATGCATCTAACAAGAAAAACATTCTAGTATTTGGCGATTCTTTTTCAGCACAGTCTATTAGCTATGTGAATAAATTAAGGCAATCAGACTCTACGATCAATGTATACAACTTAAGTTTACCAGGGGCCCACTCTACCATTGCCAGTTACTATGCACCCACTTACATCGAGAAACTAAATCCTGACATCGTAATTTGTCAACTTTACCTTGGAAATGATCTAACCGATGCTTCATACCCTGCTAATTGGAAAGAATTAAGTGTCGCTAGAAACCTGTATTGGACTTTTGCCAATCACTTTCACGTTCTCAGGTTTCTTAATTATCGTTTAGCAAATCTAAGCGCCACAATAAATACGGACTTTGACGAGAAGGGACTTAGCACAAACAAAGATCTACAGTCATTTAATCCTTCGACCTATTCACCCCGAATGAAAATGATGCTCAAAGCAAACCCCAACTTCTTAAACGAATCCTATTTTGTTAACTCTGAGAATAGCAAAAATGCATTGCACGAAATCACAAACTCATTAAAAGACATTCAATCTTCTATTCCAGCAACATGCCATTTTAAAATACTCATTATTCCTCACGCTATCTCTGTTAATCAAATGTATAGCAAGCAATACGAGTTACTTGGCGCTAATACTTTTGATAGCTCTGAGACTTACCCAATTATAGCTCATTTGCAAAATGAATTTGGTTCAAAGGTCGTAATAGATGCACACACAACATTGAAATCAATTGAACATGAGGGCATTCAAACCTATTACCCAAATGACGACCATCTGAACGAAAATGGACACATTGGATTACTACATTTGATTCGCAATCAGCTGCCATGAAATCTAGTTTTACTAAAGCGTACCATACATTAAAAGGTCATTGGCCTAACTTTGAGCATTATGAAGCTTTATTCCAAAAACAGAAAGGAAAACTACGCGTAGTTGTATTTCATGGTTTTGACACTTCTGGCAGTACACGGTTCAACTATAAGTTCACAAGCTTAAAACGATTCGACCAACTCATTCAACAGTTAAAACCATTTACCAATTTCATTTCTCTAGCCGACTTAGAAAAAGGCAAATTCAGCAGTGAATTTCTAAACGTATTATTTGTCAGTGATGACGGTTTTGCAAACAATCTCGCAGCAATCCCCATAATAGAAGAGCATCAAGTACCTTTCACTTTATTCATATCTACCAACTCATTAAGAGGCAAAAGATACTTATGGCCTGATTTACTAGATATATCTGCACATTACGGATCCAAGCATCTTAAATTAGACAACATCGTTTATTCTCGCTCTGGTACAAAATACTTCTCTAAAAAAGGACAAGACCTAAAGCACGTTTTACGAACAGGTACCCTTCAACAAATCGAACAAATTGAAGCACAACTTAAACCTACTTCTGTTCCACAAAAGATCTCATCAACCTATCTTGACCTTTTAACCCTAAAAGACCTCACCACATTGGCAAAACACAAATTAGTTAGCTTCGGAGATCATGGTGTTTCTCACACCAACTTCAAATACCTTACTGATGAGGAACTGCTTGATGAGATGAAAAAAAGCAAACGCTATTTAATGGAAATTACTGGGGAGAAAATCAATTCTTTAGCCTTTCCATTTGGCGAATACGAATCCCGAGAAGTTCAACTGGCTTTAAATGTTGGCTACACGCATTTATTCGGAGAGGAAAAGACTATGGGCGATTTGGTTATTCCTCGCATTTCTGTCAACCCATTCTCTTCACTTTCTAATCAAGTAAAAGCTATTCTTAAAGGTCATTATTGATGAACGATTACACCATAACAACATTTGAAGAGTCTCATCTTAAAAAAGTGACTATGCTTTTCAACCTAGTCTTCAATAAAAATGAAGATCAACGCTATCTCCATCAGAAATACTTTAAGAACGATGTAACCTCCATCATTTTCTCTCAAGTAGCTTTTTACAATGATGAAGCAGTTAGTTTTTGCGGATTGATTCCTCAACAATTTGGACAAGAAGTAGTTGGGCACTCATGCGACTACTTTACACACCCAGATCATAGAGGAAATGGATTAGTGCAACAACTGTTTGATCTAACAATAGAGAATGCCCGCAAGCACAATATATCTAATGCTATCGCATTTTTTACCGAAGCCTCTTTTGGTGCTGTAAAACAGCGCAACTGGGAAGAGTGCGATAAGTTCTTATTTGGGAAAATAAACACTAGTAAACTACCAATAAACAAGCTATTACCAAATAAAGCAGTCCATAACTGGCAATGGAAAAAACTCTTGAAAACATTCAAAAAATGCACTTCAAGTCAAATTGTACAAACCTCACAGGAACAACAAATAACTGATCAACTAAGAGACTACAAATCATACTCTACTAACGAAGTTGTGAAAATTGGAGAATGTACTTTTTGGCTCAAGCTTGATGGCGTTTTAATGGTTGGTTGGGCACAAGCTCCTACCGAAAACGCATTCCGAAATGCCATCAAGTCATTACAACAGAAATGTTCTTCTATTGGTATTCGTTCAATCTATTTTCAAGTTTCCGAAAAAAGCACCATCTGTTCTTACTTAAGGAACATGAACATTCCACTAACTAATTCTTGGAACATCGGCTTATACAGACTTAAAGATGACACTATTCAACAACCTTACTCTATCAACTTTTATAATTTCGACACATTCTAAAACATCGCAGTGCCAACAATTCTAGGTATCTCAGCATTCTATCACGACTCTGCAGCTTGCATTATTAAAGATGGCAAACTGACAACTGCTATTTCAGAAGAGCGGTTAAGTCGTAAAAAACATGACGAACGCCTCCCAAAATTGGCTATCCAAGAATGTCTTTCTTCTGAAAATCTGACCATCAACGATATTGATGCCATTGTTTTTTACGAGAAACCATTTATCAAATTTGAACGAGTTCTTGAAACATTTGTCTTAGCCGCTCCTTTAGGATTTTTAGGATTTAAGACTGCTGTTAAGAATTGGATTACAGAAAAACTTTGGATTCCTTCTACTATTGAAAAAGAACTGAACTATACAGGTGAAATTCTTTTTGCCAAACATCACGATAGTCATGCTGCTGCATCTTGCTTCACAGCACCTTTTAATAAAGGCGCTTACTTAGTAATGGATGCTGTTGGCGAAAGATGTACTACTAGTTTTGGTACTTTTAACGAGGGCAAGCTCAATCCCATTCAAGAACAACATTTTCCACACTCACTTGGAATGCTGTACTCTGCTTTTACACAGTATTGTGGATTTAAAGTAAACTCGGGAGAATATAAACTCATGGGGCTAGCTCCATACGGAACACCAAAGTATGTTGATCTTATTGAAAGAGAAGTTTTTCAGTTAAACTCAGATGGTTCAATAGAACTCAACCTAGAATTATTCCATTTTCAAAAGGGATTGAAAATGATCAATTCAAGATTTGAAAATCTTTTTGGAAAGCCTACTAGAAAACCAGAAAGTGAAATTACCTCGTTCTATCAAGATGTTGCTGCCAGTATTCAAAAAGTAACAGAAAAAATTATTGTTCGAACAGCTCAATTTGTCAAAGAACAAACTGGTGAAACTGCTATATGTTTAAGTGGCGGAGTTGCGTTAAACTGTGTTGCAAATGCAGTATTAAGAGAAGCAAAAATATTTGATCAGATCTGGATTCAACCAGCTGCGGGAGATGCAGGAGCTGCGTTAGGATCAGCAATTTTGGGCTATAACGAACTCACCAAAAACACAAAACAAATTACATTCGACCATACTTATTGGGGAACTGAGTTTGACAGCAATCAAATTATTCAGGCGCTTACAGCATCAGGACTGGCGTTCCATCATGTATCAGAAGATGAAATGATTAGAAAGGTTGCTGAACAGCTTCATAACCAAAATATTATAGGATGGTTTCAAGGACGAGACGAATGGGGACCAAGAGCCCTTGGAAACCGAAGTATTCTTGCCTCTCCTACTTCAGCAAATATGCAGTCTAAACTGAATTTATCTATCAAAAAACGAGAGGATTTCAGACCATTTGCACCAGTTGTATTAGCTGAAAAAGCGTCTGAATGGTTCGTGACACCAGAAGAATCGTTCTATATGCAATTTACCACTCAGGCAAAACAAGGTGATCTAATTCCCAGTTGCGTTCATCAAGATAACAGTGCTAGGGTACAAACACTAACTAATGAACATAACAGAAGGCTCCACAAGCTTATTAGTGCTTATGAAACGTATTCCAACATTCCGATCTTAATCAACACATCGTTTAATGAACGAGGTGAACCCATTGTTCATTCTCCAACCGATGCTATCAAATGCTTTCTTAATACAGAAATGGACATTCTTGTTCTTGGCGATATTATAGTGTATAAAGCCGAAAACCTTGCCCATCAAACAAATAGCAGCTATGAATTGGATTAAAAATCAGGTTACTAAAGCTAGTAACTATGCCAATGAGACTAAAAAGCAACGTTGGTTTGGTGTTTTGCTTATCGTTGTTGCTGGTCTGATATTTTGGTTTCGAGATCTAACAACCCTTCCTATTATACTAACAGCCTTTGGTGTAATTGCTATTGCCCTACCAAAAGCCATAAGACCAATACTATTTGTATGGATGTTACTTGGAGGTATTCTAGCTGAAATTGGCAGCACTATTCTCCTTACAGTAATTTATTATATAATCGCATGGCCATTAAAGTTTGCTATAAAAAAGCCAACAAGCGGATGGCACGATTCAGAAAAGTCAAACGACATGAATCAGCTTTATTGACATGAAAAAACTAGGTATACTTTCTCAGCTCCTTAATTTCATCATTAAACAAAAGAAATTTTGGTTACTTCCTCTAATCGCTGTTTTGATCGTTCTGGGACTCCTCATGATATTAGGAGAAGGATCGGTGGTAGCTCCGCTAGTTTATCCGTTTTAATTGAAACAAATAATTCGCTTCCATTATTTGTTTGCGCGTTTCGCTCAAATGGAATTCCCAGCCCGTAGATTTTGCAATATCTTGAATCACCTGTAATTCACAATCATCTGACAACGTCATCCATACGATTGATTCAGCATTGGTATAACTTTCAAGAGCAGGAAACAAGCTTTTAAAGTATTCAAAATCTGCCCCGCAAAACCATCTATTATCTTTTACTTCAATGGGATTCTTGGGATAAAATGGAGGATTAATCAACAAGTAATCAAAGCTTTGTTCTGGAATATCATTAAACAAATCAGATACGTACACACACACCTCAACACCGTTTTTTGTAGCGTTCTCTAACAATCCACTCACTGCTTCAGGATTAATATCTGATGCATATGCCTGCATACCTTTTTTAGCAGCCAAAATAGTTGCCACCCCAGCTCCACATCCCAATTCTAAAGAGCTTTTACCTTTTACATTACTCAACCTTTCAACTTGTTCTATTAGCAGTTTAGAACTTGTAAAAAATCGTGGATTAAAAACATCCGGCTTTACTTCTACTTCAATCCCATATAAATTGAGCGATGATTTCTTTTCCATTTGCCGGAGTAGAAAATCACCCATTACCCGATTGGTAATTCGTTTTATGATGCCCTTAATATTCATAGCTACTCGCTATAGAACCCAGTAATTTCAGGCTGACGATACCTCCAATACTTATGCATTGCCTTGATTTCGTACGGATACTTATACCATTCGTTTTTGTACCTAACAGATGCAATTTTTTGCATAATTGATTTTTTAACTCCCTGAATTCTGAAATCTGAAGCGGTAGGATAATATCCGTTTAGAACTGTTTCAAAATTCTTGATCTTATCAATCATTTCTGCTGTTAACCAAGGTGTAAGAGGATTCTTTCGCAAATCAAACTTTTCCCAATCTGGAGAAAGCCAATCTTCTAAATGTTCAGGAAATCTAAACCCTTTGGATGTAATAATCTCGTACAACTCTGAACCTTCTGTTGGCACTGGAGAATAAACATAAATAATGATTTCGGTTCTAGGGTTAATCTGCTTAATCTCTCTAATAAAGGCAATATCATTTTCTATTTGCTCCATCACCTTTTCTTCTGAATCACCTGGCATTCCAAGAACAAATGAGTATTCAGGAATAATATCAAACTCACCCATACGAGCAGCAAACTCCCTAATTTGAGCGGCACTTTGAGTACCACCTTTATCCATTTGACTTAATACATCATCGTTTCCAGTTTCGGCTCCAAGAAAAATCATCTTTAAACCACTTTCACGCATGATTTTTAAATCATCATCGCTGTACTTATTAATGGTATCAATTCTACCTTCACCCCACCAGCTAATATCCTTTCCAACCATTCTTTTAGCAAAATCAACTGTTCGCTTTCTTGCTGTAAAGAAGTTGTTATCGTGAAACTCTATGGCGTTAATATCATACTCATCTTTGAACCAATCAATATCCTTCATGATTCCCTCTGCAGACTTTCCTTTCCAACGGGCATTATACAAAGGTACCACAGCACAAAAAGAACAGGTAAACGGGCAACCGAAACTACTGTGATAGCTAATTGTTCTAGAACCTAGAAACGTTTTAGCCACATAATTCTTCAGCGAATAACGCTCCCCTAATTTTTGGTAAGGATAACGTGGTAGCTTATCTAAATCTGGAAGCTTGTCTTTAGGATTTTTGACAATCTCAGCATTCTTCTTGTGAATCAAGTTTTTTATCTGAGAAACAGCCTCCAATTCGCCCGACTCTAGCGTTTTTATCAACTCTGGAAATGCTACATCTCCCTGAGCATCTATAACATAGTCAACCCAACCTGAATCAAGAGAAACACGGTATTGATTTGCCGCGAAATACCCTCCCCAAATCACTACTACTTCTGGGTAATTTTCTTTTATATATTTCGTAAACGGAATTGCCTGCTCCAGTTGTTGACCAGGCATTACGGTACATCCAAAGTATCTGTACTCTCCACTATCAAAGAGCTTCTTTAATACTTCAAGTGGTTCAATTTCTAAATTCCCATCAATCAATTCGTATGGAACAATTCCATCAATTGATGCTCCTACCTGTAAAATACTATTCGGTAAACGATGTTTAGAATTGGCACTTCTAGGATTGAATAAAACAAGACTATTTCCAGTAATCACGCAGCGAGTTGATTTATCAGCTTAGACGAAGATATGGTTGATTCATTAATTGTGTACATTCTTTTTAAAATGCACTACAGCAACGATTGCATGCAGGTAACAATCCACCATTAGAATGCAATGTTGACCTAAAGTCACCAATCACCTTACTATTCCAAATCTCAGCTAGCGAATTCTCATATAAGTTACCTATGGTAAGGTTATAACATCTACCATGTGCTGGAATTACAGTTCCATCAGACTTTACCATAATATTTCTAAAGACGTCTTTACACGACTTCCCCATCTTTTTTTCTGGAGCTAGGTAAAAATCTTGCAACATCTCAAATGAGTTTATCTCTGGAGAGAATGATACTCCAAAAGAAGGAGTCGCATTTTTTATTCGCTGCATTTCAGACCATATCAATTCAAGATTTAAATCATTCGGATTGAATTCTTCTATGTTTGAATGGGTTGCCGGATAACTATTAGCAAATAGCTCATTATGCTTATTCGCCATAGCCTCTGTTGTAAAGTTGGTATGCATGAAACCTAGATGCTTAATTGGGTATGCCTCAAAAAACTTTACGAAATCATACATCTGATGCATGTTCCAAGGAGTAATCACAAAAAACACAGAAATATCAGGTCTTTGTTCTCTACTCAAAACTGCAGCTATTCCTTCTAATGCCGCTTCAAAAGAACGTTTATGCCCTCGTATCTCGTTATGCACTTCATGCAATCCGTCTAAGGAAATAAATACATCTGCAACACCCAATTCACAGATCATTTCTGCTCTTTGCTTCAGCTTTAAAGCATTTGTAGTGATACTGGTTTCTATTCTTTTTTGTTGAGAGTGTTTCAGTAACTCTTCTAGATGAGGGTAAATTAATGGCTCTGTAAACCCAAGTCCTAGTTTTGCCTTTGGCGCATGGGTTGCCATTTGGTTAATAAGCAACCTTGCTAATTCAACTGGCATGTTCAGAGGTTTTGCCCCCAACAAGTTCTGAGCAAAATTTGTTTGAGTTGTCTGCGTTCCTACGTCACACATTTTACAATGTAGATTACATACATTGTTTACACCTAATACCACCCACTCAGGCGCGAAAAACAACTTTTTAGGTAAAAATCGTTCATTAACAGATCTTGCCTTACTTAACAAATTTGCCATTGTTTATTTGATACCTTAGAGTTGTCCGAAAATACACAAATGCTGTACTGAAAAAAGAAGCAATCTGGTTTAACAACGTATTGGGTGTTTTTATTTTTCTAGTGGCTTTGCGATTTATACCAAATACGAATAATACAATTGTATTCTATAATAGAATAACAAAGAGTGAAGTTACGACTACTTTATATTGTTCCAGGTTTTGCAGAAAATGAGCAAGACACAAGTTGTATCCCTGCACTACAAGAGATAGTTACCGCCCTTAAACCTAAAGATCTAGAATTAAAGATAATAACTCTCCACTACCCTCAAAAAGCAGAATACAAGTGGAATGATATTCCAATAAAAAGTTTTGGAAAGGGAAATCCTAGAGGGCTAAAACGACTCTCTATCTTAACGCTATTCAAGAACCGAATTAGAGAAGAAGTAAAGCAATTTCAACCTGATGTAATTCATGGATTCTGGTTAACTGATGCAGGTTGGTTAGCTGCTCTAATGGGAAAAGAACTTACTATTCCTACAGTTCTTACAGCTATGGGACAAGATGTTTCTCCAACGTTCTACACAAAACGTATTAGAAAATGGAAGACTCCTGTGGTTGCTATCAGTGAATTTCAAGAACGTTTTCTTCGCAAACTGGGCGTACAACTTATTTCTACCATTCCACATGGCATCACGAAACCAACACCACCTTCTACGTCAACCCATTATGATATTGTTTCTGTTGGCTCGCTCATTCCAGTTAAAAACCCTGAACTAGCACTAAAGAGTTTCTATCAACTAACTAAGGATGGATACGATGTAAGAATGGCATTTATTGGTGATGGGCCATTAAAAGACGATCTTATTCATTTAGCAAAACAGTTAAACATTACGGATAAAGTTGATTTTCTTGGTCATCTAGATAGAACAAGTACGTTACAATACATGTCTCAAGCAAGTATATTATTACACACTGCTCAATTCGAAGGGTATGGAATGGTATTGGCCGAAGCCGAAACTTTAGGGTTACACATTGTTTCTACCCCAGTGGGAATAGCTCCGAGTATTGCAACATCTCATTTATTCAATACCCAAGAAGAATGCCTTATCCAATTAAAACACTGCTTAAAAGCACCAAGCACACCTGCCTTTTCATTTCCAATACAAAAAACTGCTCAAGCTTATCTAGAGTTATATATCAGCTTGCTTAAATCTTAACCAAGGGAAGGGATTTTTCTTTCCAAGTAACTTTCCAAATTTAGATGGTTTGTAAAGCCAATCTGCACCTTTCACATCTTTATTCTTGTGATGAAAATATTGATTACTCAATTCTGGAAACCCCATTATCCCAAAGTACTCCTCTGTTCTTTGAGAAGCTTTTTGAGCTTCTTGATCACTAGGATATATTGGAGAATCCAACAAATGAATCTCACCATTATGAGCAACTACTGTTTTGAGAGATTGTAACAACTTTGGAATTGAAGGAAAATACTGAACTGCTGCATTTACAACTATCACATCGAATAAAAGCGGGGAAAGCAATTCAACCTTGGTTGTGTAAACCCACTTTACTTCTGAGCAAGCAAAAACGCGCACTGCTTGTTCAAGCTCTTTTATATTCACATCTGTTCCGAACACATCAAAATTGCCTTTGGATGCAATCAAATTAGAAAACCACCCATTACCACAACCAATCTCTAATATTCGCAGCTTTTTATGAGGCAAATAACGGAGAAATCGCTCAACACTTTCCTGACGTAACTCCCACTCCTTCGAATGAACGTGGTTAGACAAATACGGCAATTGCAACACCTGAGAATCAGAAAGAATGCGCTGTTCTTTTTCTCTGACCTTAACATAACTCTTTTCGAACTGAGAAGCTCGATATGGTTCTAGGTAGATTACCCCATTATGAACTGAATAGTTGCTTAGTTCCATTTGTATCCTTGCATAAAGAGGTAGGCCATCTTCTCTTTGATAGAGAATTTAATGTAGTCTTTATACCTTTTTTCTTGTCTGCTTTTACTGGATTGCCAAGCATTTGCTATATACCGAACAGACATCTTATAATACTGATCAGGATAAGGTCTTTCGAATCTAATTTCTCGATCAGTAGTACTAGTCCACTCTGGCTGCTCTGTAATGATCTCTTCTATCTCGTTATACAATGCTGTACCTTTTATAGGATAAGCTTCAGTAATAGTAAACTGATCTGGTGGAGCTAACCTTAAATGATTGGCTGTTTGTCGAATATCCTTTTCTGTTTCACCTGGATAACCAACCATTATGAACGTACCAGCCTCAATTCCAAAAGATTGCGTCAACTTTATTTTAGCTCTTACCTCTTCTACAGAAACGGCTCTATGCATTGCATTTATCACATCTTGAGAACCACTTTCAGCTCCTATCCAGATACGGAAACAACCCATTTCTTGAAGTAGTTTCAATACATGTTCATTTAAACGCTCTGCTCTTGAAATAATCTCAAAATCAACTTTCAGATTTCGTTTTTGAAATGCTGCATGTAGCTCTTCAATCCATTTGTGTTTTACAGTAAATACATCATCAACAAACCATAAAGCTTCTACCCCATAGTCTTTTTGAAGCATCAGGATTTCATCTGCTACAGCCTCAGCTGGTCTTCTCCTGTAACTTCGACCATAAACTGCTGTAGAACACCATTTACAGCTATATGGACAACCACGTTGTGTGCTAATATTCAGAGTAGCTTTTCCATGGAACTTCTTCCAGACTTCTAGATACTTTTCAATTGGAATTGATTTTCGGTCTGGTAAGGGTAACTCACCTAAGTCCTTCATTTTTTTTCTTGAAGGAGCTTGAACTAACTCTCCATTTTTTAAATAAGCTACCCCTGTTATTTCTGAAAGACTCACTTCTCCTTCGAACACTTGAATTAGTTCATGGGCCGTTTGTTCTCCTTCACCAATTATGCAAAAATCGAAACCATTGTTCAAGTAGTTTTGAAGGTTATAGGTTACATCTGGACCTCCAACTACCGTTTTTATTCCAGGGTATTGATTACGTAACCAATTTGACAGGTAAATCACATTGATTTTTGTCATTAAGTTGGTGTAAAAGAAGACAACATTTGGTTGAACCTCTTCTAACTTCAATTTCCAAGATTCCTTCGTTTCAAACGTAGAATCTAATACATAACAATCAACATCATGCTCTTTTAAATATGCCGATACATAGAGCATTCCCAGCGGTGGGTAAGGCCTCATTATCTCCCCTTCTTTCACATCTTCATGGATGAAGTAACCATGTGTAATGAGTGCTTTCAATTATTTTCTTTTCAAATGAATTAAAAAATGATCTGCTTTGTTGCTAAGAGGAGAGTTCGCTAAAAGTACACGATCAATTTGATAGAGCAAATCGATTATCCAAGGGATTTTTTTAAAGGCAGGATATAGATAAGATGGTGGAACCATAAAGCCGATAGGAATGTGGTTTTTCACTTCGAAATCTGAGCCAAAAAATTGACAAATTTCTTCTGGATCATAATACCATGTTGGTACAATTTCACCATCCACATTTGCCTCTGCATAGCCGTTCCTTCTTCTGCCTGCCTCTTTCTGCTTGCCTACTAACGAAAAGTAAAATCGTTCCCACCAGCTGTTTGAGCTAATCATTACCAAAACCACCTCTCCACTCGGCAACAATTTAGACTTCAGTTTTAATGCAAATGACCTCCATTCGGCAGGTGACAAACAATTAAGTCCACCAAAATTGCTAAACACTAAATCAAACTCTCCATTTAATTCATCTAATGAGCCAACATCCAATACTTTATATGATAGATTTTTATAATCGCCTCTAGAACTGGCAACCTTAATCATTTCATCTGAAGCATCGGTAACTAGAACGCTATTCACTCTGCTAGATAACCAAACCGCATCAATTCCCGTTCCTGCAGTTAACTCAAGTACATTCCAATTCTTCGACAGGTATTTTCGCAAGTAATTCCAAACCTGTTTTCGCTGTGCTTTTCCAATACTAGTATTTGAAAAAGTTGCATCATACTCTTGAGCTGCCGCATCAAATGAAGCACTCATGAATTGGTATTTTTCATGTGTCTTAGTTGGCCCTTGTATCTCACCTTCAACACTTCATTGACTGGCCAGGCCACTAACGTTCGCCAGTCCCTAGTTGAGAGTCCTGATAATCCTTTTGCTAAAAAACGTTTAGCCTGAGCCGCTCTAAACACTTTATGAGTATAACGATGCAAAATTTTATAATATGCCGAATTAAACGTTCCCTGAAACATCATAGCTAAATCATCTGAATCAGCCCAATTTTGTTTAGCTTCAAAGTCTTTCTTCACCTGATCATAAAAAGGAGTTCCAGGTAAAGGATATGAAACCGAAACACCTATATCATCTGGCTTATTCGTTGCAATCATTTTTAAAGTTGCTTGGATTTCTTCTGCGGTTTCACCCAAGTAACCATACTGAATAAAATAGGCAACTCGAACACCTAAATCTTGTAACTTCTGTGTAGATTCTTTGATTTGGCCCAGAGTTGTTCCTTTATCCATTGCATCAAGAACACGTTGCGATCCGCTTTCTGCTCCAATCCAAACTTCATACAATCCACTCTCTGACAATGACTCTATGGTATTCTCCTTAACCAGTAAATCTGCACGACTTTGAATCTTATACTGAATTCGGATTCCTTTTTCTTTTAGTAATGTATTGAACTTCTTAACCCATCCAGGTTTCAGTCCAAAAATGTCATCGCACATCCAAAATGTAGAAACATCATACTCTTTCTTAAGCAACTCTATTTCTTTAATTACATGCTCTGGTGAACGAGAATTATACTTGTTGCCATAAATAGGTTTGGCACACCAATTACATTTAAACGGACATCCTCTTGTTGTTGCCAAATTCAAATGAAATGGATACTTCCCCTGTTTCCATACGGCTTTGTATGCATCAACATCAACTAAATCCCATGCAGGTAAAGGAAGATCATCTAAGTTCTTCAATACTTTTCGTGACGCTGTTCGGATAGTTTTACCATTTTCACGAAAAGCGAGTCCAAGAATATTTGAGTGTAACCCCTCCCCTTTATCAAGAACTTCTAAGCATTCTGTTAAAGTTTCTTCTGCTTCACCAAGCATAACAGCAGTTGCTCCTGCGTCTAAGTATTTTTCGAAATGATCAGTAGAATCTGAACTTGAAACAAATACTGGTATATTAAGCTTCTTGGCATATCCAATCATTTCAAAAGCAGCCTCACGCATGGTAGTCAAACACATTTTGGTGAGATAGTTAAAACCATCATCGTACAACACAAAATAGTCTGGAGACTGATTCAACTTTTGAAAAATGGCATCTGGCGAAAAACATAAGTTCGTATCGAAGAGAGAAACATGATACCCTTTTTCTCGCATTACGGCAGCGGCCAAAACAGTACCTAGTGGAGGGTAGGGAGTTTTGTTATTCCATTGTTTTACATCTAATGGATAATAGTATGAGTGAGAGAACAACACTTTCTTTTTTACCATGCTATTCCGTATTTCTCAGTAATCAACTCCTTACGTTTTTCTATTTCAGTAAGAACGTATTTCTGATAATTGCGTGGGTGATGTTTAGAAATGTATTTTCTAGATTTAAATGCAATCTCAAAATCTGACCGATCCATACCAACAAATTGGTTCTTCCAACGATTCATAGTCATTCGCATGCACCATTCATCTAGCATATCTCCAAGCTTATTATTTAGAGATCTCTCAACAAATCGTTTCAATATGCAATCTTTCTTATTTCCATTCAAATGAGCTGGTTTGAAATATGGAAACATTGGTTTAACCCAGCTATTTAACTCCAAAAACTCTTCATGAACATCTGCTCCGTAAACATTTCTAAGTGTAATTAGTTCAGTAGCTGTAAACAAGTTCTCTTCTTCTATCTTAAGGTGATCTGTATCTACAAAGTAGTTTACGCAGAAAAATTTTCTGCTATTTAATAAAAACACTTTTTTGTAAAGTATAAGAAGTGTTCTTGCCAACCACAATCGTTTTGGTTCTGTTATGATGAAAAAGTCTAAATCAGCATCTTGGGCCATATACCCTTTACTCATAGAACCACTAAGAGAAACACTCCTAACAAATGGAAAAGAGCCTATCTTATTAGACTGTTTTATTGCTTTGTCTTCAAGTTTTTTAGCTCGTTTATTACCTACAACTCTCTCGTCAACATTATTTGAAGTAATCCCTAAATAAAAGTACTCTTTGTCTTGTTTCAATATCCCTAGCTTAACAAGAGATTCAAGCTCACTGAAATCAATTTTCTGAGAACAAAAAGCTTGAATTTCTTCTGCCTTTAATGGGTAACTGAAGATATCAAAGTAGCAGAGAGTAGAGATCGCGCTAATCTGGGTTTTAGAAATAGATTGAAAGTTCAATAGCATTGACACAAATGTAATCTCCAAATTGATCTATCAGTAGTTAAAGTGTACCAAATGTCGTATTGCAAATACCACAATTTTTAATACAAATGATGCTCGAAAGATGCGGACAACCGCAAATTCCAAGTAATGTAACAAAAAAAAAGAACCGCTAAACACTGAATAACAAACACTTAAGCTTACCACCCTATCAAAAAACAGTATGGTTTAAACCAAATGCTTAAAAAAATAGGTTTTCATTTGAACTATGCTAGAACGCAAGCCATACCTAATTGCTAAACTAGAGTTCTCTAACCAGGACGATAGTTCTTGTTCATTCCCTTCACTAAAAATTCAAAACCATAGTGAACTGCTTTGTTGAAAACAAGATGCTGAAAACAACTCCATCAAAATAACATGATGTTATTTTGATGGAACACAGCATTATATTTGGCTCTAACTAGATCATATGTGCAAGAATCATAAGAAACCAAAAAAATCGATGTTCCTAGGTATAACTTCGATAATCTCTAAAGCTTAACTCTGTTCCTTGATTATGATTGCCTCCTTACAATCATTACTAATACTTGGCTCTATGCTCATTGTAGCAGGAGCAATTTCTGCAATCTATCTAATTGTTCACAATAGAAAAGAGATAGAATCGCTGAAGAACACGCTTGCTCAGGAGAAAGAAGATCATCAAAACCAAAAGCTTTTGATGTCTAAATTGATTCAAATTGCTGAAGAAACGCAAAAGCGTATTGCAATTGAACTTCACGATAATCTTGGAGCCTCCCTTAATATGGCAAAAAGTAACGTTTCGCTTATTCCTGATCATATCAAAGGTCCTATTACTGAAGATCTATCAAACATTCTTCACCATACGTCTTCAACGTTAGATGAAGTTGTTTATCATGTTCGCAATATTTCAAGAGATTTACAACCAGATGTTCTTGAAAGACAAGGACTAATAGGAGCTGTTAATGATTTTATTCAAGGAGTATTACTACGCAGAAACATTGAAATTGACCTAAAATTCAATACTGATATATCTCATTTAACTCCAGATACAGAGTTAGCTATTTATCGCATCATTCAAGAGTCGGTAAACAATACTATTAAGTATGCCAGAGCCACTCATATCAAGATAGAAATTGAACTGAACGGAGACACTTTTTGGTTGAAGGTATCTGATAATGGTATCGGTTTTAACCTAGCCCAAGTAGAAAATCGTTCAAGTGGGATAGGTTTATTGAATATGCAAATCCGAGCTGACCAAGTAAATGCTACCTTAGAGGTATCCTCTGAAATAGGAGAGGGAACAACCATTACTGTGCACAATCATGATCAGCGTAATAATAGCAGACGACCACAAGCTTTTCCAACAATCCATCAGTAAGCTACTTAATAGATATCGCTCTATTGAAGTTGTTGGTGAATTCGATGCTGGAGATCAGGTAATTGATTACCTAAAGAAATCGGCAGTACTTCCTAATATATTAATAAGTGATGTTCGAATGCCTGTAATGGATGGTATTGAACTAGTTGCTTTCGTCAGAAAAGAATACCCATCAATTAGATGCATTATGCTAAGTATGTTTGATTCAGTTCAAAACATTCGTGAAGCAATGGACAAGGGCGCATCAGCATATCTAGATAAAAGCGTTTCTCCTGACATTTTGGTTGAAGCCATCCAGGAAGTTCATAAAAACGGAACTTACCAAACACCAAAGGTTCAAAATGCATATGCTGCAGGCCTCAGACAACGATATCACATTTCTGAGCATTACGAACCTGAAAAGGAACTTAACGACATTGAAAGACAAGTGGTTATGTTGATTTGCGAAGAATACACTAATTCTCAAATTGCAGATGCCCTGAAAAAAAGTGTTAGAACCATAGAAGGTATCCGGCAAGGGATCATGGAAAAATCAGGAGCTAAAAATGTTGCTGGCGTGGTTAAATACGCCATCCGTAATGGCATTTATAATGCTCATAACGAATAAGTAACCTTATCAAGCTCTTTTTTGACCTAAGTGTCTTTTCCTAAACTTCATGGTGTTTTTATCATCTCTAAATTTGACAAAAACGTAGTACATGCGATTAGAAAAAGTCACCTTCACAAATAAGTTTGGACACCATCTTTCTGCCACAATTGATTGGCCAACTGATCAAAAACCAATAGCCTATGCACTTTTCGCTCATTGTTTTACTTGCAGTAAAGATCTTCATGCCTCACGAAGTATTAGCAGAGGACTGGGACAAAATGGAATAGCTGTTTTTCGATTTGATTTCACAGGATTAGGTAAAAGTGAAGGAGCTTTTGAAGATTCTTCTTTTGCTACTAACCTATCAGACCTAAAAGCTGCATGTGACTACATGGAAAAACACCTTGAGTCTCCACAATTATTAGTTGGTCATTCATTAGGCGGAGCTGCTGTTTTACGTGCAGGAGCTAAACTTGATTCTGTGAAAGCTATTGCAACTGTAGGGGCTCCAAGTGATCCAGAACATGTTACGCATTTGCTAGCCGAAAAAGAAGAAGAAATCCTAGAGAAAGGAGAAGCAACCGTTTCCATCGGAGGAAGGCCTTTCAAAGTCAGATCTTCATTTATTGAGGATTTGAAAAATAGAAGTCTCTCTTCAATTACAAAAGAGCTTAGAGGTAAAGCTCTTTTAATTCTCCATAGTCCACAAGACACTATTGTAGGAATAAACAATGCCAAAGATATCTACAACGAAGCTCATCACCCTAAATCATTCATCTCATTAGATGGTGCCGATCACTTGTTAAGTAGTAAAGCTGATGGAGAATATGTTGGAGCTATAATAGGCCAATGGTTGTCCCGATACATTAGCCTACCAACTAAGTCAAATAGTTCACAAGAACATCAAGTAATTGCAGAACTTGCTAACCAAGGATTTACTACTGAACTTCAATCAGGTAGGCATCACTTCTTAGCTGATGAACCTGAAACAGTTGGTGGTGAAAACCTAGGTCCTTCTCCATATGATTTACTCAGCTCCGCACTTGCTGCTTGTACTGCTATGACCATTCAGATGTACGCAAGAAGAAAAGAATGGCCTTTAGAACATGTCACAGTTAAGATTGATCACAATAAATCCTATGCTTCAGATTGCGAATCATGTGAACAGACATCTCCTAAAATCGACCGTTTTGAGCGAAAAATCACATTTATCGGAGAACTAGATGAATCTCAAATAGAGAAACTAAGCCAAATAGCTGATAAGTGTCCTGTTCACAAAACCCTACATAGTCCGGTAGAAGTTCACACCAAGGTCAATCACTTAATCAGCCAATAAATCATTGATAACTGTGGCGGCAGCATGTAATCCGAATGCAGCAGGAAGAAATGAGATTGTACCGTAAAAGCTTTTTTTAAATTCTGCACCCTCTACCATTTTCAAGCTTTCAGGGTCTGGAACCTCCATTGAGTAAACAGCCTTTACCCCTCTTTTGATACGATGGTCTCTACCAAGTCTTTTGCGAACAGCAAATGCCAATTTGCAATTGTAAGTCTTTGAAATATCCGAAACTCTTACCTCTGAAGGATCCATTTTCCCTCCAGCTCCCATAGAAGAAACTATTGGTATGTTTCTCTTTTTACAAGCTACAATAAACCAGACTTTCGGTTTTAAAGAATCGATACAGTCAAGTGCATAATCTGGATTTACTCCATCTAATAAAGTTTCAACTCTCTCTGGCTGCACAAACTCTTTAACTACCGATAATTCAAGTGTTGGATTAATATCCAACAATCGTTGTTTCATTACATCAACCTTATCCTTACCGATAGTACTATGTAAAGCTGGCAATTGGCGATTAATATTAGTAGGATCAACCTCATCACCATCCACAATAGTCATTCTACCAACTCCAGCTCGTGCAATAAACTCGGCAGCAAAACTACCTACACCGCCAAGTCCTACTATTAAAACATGTGACTCTGCTAGTTTTTTAGTTCCCGATTCCTTTATAAGTAATTCCGTTCTCTCTAACCAATTCGTATGCATCTTTCTTGAACGCTATTTCGAAGTTTCGCGAAAGTATGCTTTCCAAATTTCCGAGAGAAATATTCAAGGCTTCGGCCATTAAGACATATACACTTGTAATAGAGATATTCGAATCATCAGTTTCAAGAAATAAGCGTTCAACTGGGATAGTTTTAACCATCTCCCTTACTTTATCTCTCTTAATACCTATGCCTATTGACAGATAGCAACCAGCCTCTATCAATTGCTTTGCTAAACTTGCATTCTTCTGAAAACCATGAATAATCCATGGTTGAGTTGGCTCGTGTTTCTTCTTCAAACGAAGCACCTCATCGAATGCTTTTACACAATGAATTATCAATGGTTTCTTAACTCTTTCTGATAGCAGAATTTGCGCTTCAAAAGATTTAAGTTGTGTATCAAACGGTAGTCCCTGCACTCTATCAAGGCCTGTTTCTCCAATAGCCAAGCAATTAGGTAGTTGTGCCAATTCATCTATTTGAACAGCATATGAAGAAAACCATGGGTGTGCCCCTATAGAAAAAAAGCCCGAAACATTTTCGGAATTCCGCCAATCATAACTAGTAATCAATAGGTTACAGCTCCCACCCCCTACTAAATGACTATGAACATCGATTATCATGCTTAAACAATAGATGAACAAATGTTAAACTTTTTTCGCGTCCTTATAATCGGGGCTTTTTCAGCTACCTTTGCGCAGAATTTATTCCAGACGTAGAATCTGACTAGTTGTCGCTTTTTTTCGATTTTTTAGTTGGCCTATAACTATGGATGCCAGTTCATTCAATTTTTTAACTTTTTTATTTTTTTCTATGAACATTTTTGTTGCCAACTTGAACTATCGATTGACTAGTGATGAGTTAAGAGAAGTATTTGAAGATTATGGATCAGTAGATTCAGCTAAAATTATCACTGACCGTGATACTGGTCGTTCTAAAGGTTTCGGATTCGTTGAAATGAGCGATGATTCTGAAGGTAAAAGCGCTATCTCTGCGTTAAACGGAGCTGAATACGATGGAAGAGCTATCGTAGTAAAAGAAGCTGAAGATCGTCCAAAAAGATCTAACGATAGAGGCGGAAACAGACGATTCAACAACGATCGTTACTAATAAGGTGTACCTAGTTCGCGTTGACTTTTAAACGCAGCTAAGTACCATTCAAACTCACTGATGAAGCGCTGGATTCTCTTTTCATAAGAAGGATCTAGCGCTTTTCCATTTTCATCAAACGATTTTCCTACTGCTGACATCGCAAACATAGTAGGGATACTTGGCATACCTAGCTCTCCTGTTATAGCTCTTACATGTGGTGCAGTTCTTACCCCTCCAAATGGCCCAGCCGAATATGTAGCAATAGCACTTGGCTTAAAATGATATTCAGCCTGATAATGATCTAACAGATTCTTTAGCGCTGGAGGAATACTATGATTATACTCACCGCTTACAATCACAAATCCATCTGCCCAAGATAATATACCAGCAATTTCTTTCATCCCAGCTGGCGCTTGTTCAGAATCATACTCTTTGAACATCCTATCTAATAATGGCAAATCATACTTTGCAGCATCTACCAACTGAACTTGATGTCCCTTCTGTTCTAGGCTTCTTTGAACGAAAAGTGCTCCACGAATCCCCATTCGAGAAGAGCGAACAGAACCATAAATAACTGCGATATTGAATTGCATAGTAGTTTGATTTGATTATTCTCAAAACTACAATTTCAAATGAGCTTACTTTCGTATACTGTGTTACAATACGATGAAATAGCAATAGTAATGCCCGTTAAAAACGTGGCTTCTTGGATTTCTGAATGTGTAAATAGCATCTTGAATCAATCTTACCCTCATTTCAAACTATATGTGGTTGATGATCATAGTACCGATAACACTGTAGCTATATTGAAACAATATGCGTTGAAAGATCATAGAATTGTTCTTTTAAAGAATACTGGCAACGGAATTGTTGACGCCTTAACTACCGCGTATTACAATTCAACAGAGTCTTTAATTACACGAATGGATGGCGATGATGTGATGCCGAAGAATAAACTAGCATCGTTTATTGAAGTCTTCCGGCAACACCCAGAGGCTATTATTTCTGGAAAGGTGAAATATTTCAGCAATAAACCTATTAGCAAAGGATATCTAGACTATCAAAACTGGCTAAACAATCGTATTGATGAAAACGACTTTCAACAATGGAAATATCGTGAGTGTGTAATAGCATCTGCTAATTGGATGACTTCTCGTGCCCAAATTGATGCTATTGGTGGATTTGCCTCGCTCAATTATCCAGAAGATTATGATATGGTTTTAAAATGGCTCTCAAAAAACATTCCGTTCATAGGTATTGATACCATAACACATCACTGGAGAGAACACCCAGATCGCACCTCTCGAAATAGCAGTCATTACCAGCAAACATCATTTTTTCAATTAAAAATCAAACATTGGATAAAACATGACTATAAATCAAGCAAACCAACATTTCTGATCGGTAAAGGGAAAAAGCAACAGCTTGTTTCTCATCTACTGAATGAACACCTTATTGAATACGATACCTTGGATCAACTGTCTTATTCTGCTCAAGAGTTAACTGACATACTCAAAGAACATGCTAATTCACAGCTATTAATTTGTGTATACCCACCAAAAAAGCCAAGAATTCAATTAGAATCTTGGCTTCAATCATGTGGATTTAAATTAGGCACCAACTGTTGGTACGTTTAGTTCAATTGATCAAGCATCCAAGCTACTGTTGAACGCTCAGTGTAATTCACATCTATATGCTTTCCAACTAGTTTACCATTTTCGTCAAATACAAATGTTCCTGGTACCGGCAGTACAGCTTTCTCTTGGCCATTATGATCTGCCAAGTCAAAGCTTTTGTAATTCATCACTTTATCTTGGTAAGCTTTGGTAACATGAAAATCAACATCAAATGCTTCCATCAACCTGTTTCCCTTATCATATAAGAATACAATATCGCTTCCCAGTTCATTGTCTTCTTTTTTCATTTCTGGCGTTATTGCAACTACAGTTGCTCCTGCTTTTTGAAGCATTGCAATTGAATCTGATACTGCGGATAAATGTTGTGTGCAATATGGACACCACTCTCCTCTAAAAAATATAACAACCAGTGCTCCTTCTTGCTTAATCGACTTTAGTTTCACTAGTTCACCATCAGCTCCAACACCTTCTGCATTTGGTAATTGAGTTCCTACTTCTAGCCCTTTAGGAGCTTCGTTATCTGCAATTCCAAACTTTGACAAATCTTTCTGTCCGTAAACTACTGCACCAATAAGAGTCAGCAAAACTATAATGAGTCCTTGTTTTATCATGCTTCAAACATGGTGAGATCTCAGCACATAAAATGTCGGAAAAGAGACGTACAGTTATTAGTCTTTGTATTCGTAAGTTGGAACTTCAAAACGAAACGCTGGCTGAGCTGGTTTTGGCTTGAGGCGTTCTCTTTTTGGAAAACTAGGAGGATCAAACGGAATATGTTCATATGGAATTACTGATAGCATATGCTGAATGCAACTCAAACGAGCTATCTTCTTGTCGTTAGAATCAACTTTATACCAAGGTGCAAAATGCGTATCAGTATACCTGATCATAGCTGCATACGCTTCTGTATAATGATCAAACCTTCTCCAAGATTCTATATCCATCGGACTTAACTTCCAATGCTTAACAGAGTCTGTTAACCTTGCTTTAAAACGCTTCTCTTGCGTTTTTTCATCAATATCTAAGAAATACTTGATGAGCAAAATTCCCTCTTTTACTAAGGATTGTTCAAAGCCTGGACACATGGTCAAAAAACGCTGATACTCTTCTTCCGTACAAAAGTCCATCACATGTTCAACCCCTGCTCGATTGTACCAGCTTCTATCAAATAAAACTACCTCACCTGCTGCGGGTAAGTGTTGGATATACCTCTGCAGATAATACTGCGTTTTTTCCCGCTCAGTTGGAGTTGGTAATGCTACTGTTTTAAACACGCGCGGACTAACGCGTTGCATCATGGTTTTGATTACCCCACCTTTTCCGGCTGCATCGCGCCCC
>DIYR01000131.1 GCA_002429085.1 Flavobacteriales bacterium UBA6049 | reverse complement strand
GACTACACCAAGCAACAACAAGAGTTGGTAAGTCGTACTAAAAACTTAGCTCGTTTCTACATCGATCAGGCTTTGAGAGAGCTAGCCGATATCAACGACAAACGATACAAGTTCTATTAATAGTAGCGATCTGCTGTTAATTTAAAGAATATACATCTTCCTATAAAAATGCCACTGAACTCACTGTTCAGTGGCATTTTTCTTTAATTTATTTTGTTTTAGAAAATAAGGGTTGCTATATATGATCAGGATTTACCAACAACTTGAGGATAAGAATTCTGAAGTTTATTACTAAGTAATGTAAAAGAATGATTATTAATGCTAACAAGTATCATGAACAACTTATTAGACTTGCGAGTTTTCTGAGAAAGATGCTCAACAAATAACCTTTAAAAGAAATGTTATGGACACAAGCACTGAAACCAAGACTATTTTTGATATAAATAAAATTAGAGCGGATTTTCCATTACTTACTCAAGAAGTGAATGGGAAGCCCTTGATATATTTTGATAATGCGGCTACGTCTCAAAAGCCTAAAGTCGTATTGGATGCTTTGAATAACTACTACCTTACGACCAATGCTAACATTCACCGTGGAGCGCACTATTTGGCCTCCAAGGGGACGCAAGAATACGAAGATTCTCGGGAAACTATTCGTCAGTTTTTGAATGCTTCTTCTATTGAAGAAGTCATTTTCGTACGAGGAGTAACCGAAGGCATCAATCTGGTTGCATCTACTTTTGGACGACAACAGGTAAAAGCAGGAGATGAGGTGATCATCTCTACTATGGAACACCATTCTAATATTGTTCCGTGGCAAATGCTGTGTGAAGAGAAAGGAGCTACTCTCAAGGTAATACCAATCACTGATGAGGGAGAACTGATTTTAGAAGAATACGAAAAACTCCTTAGTGAGCGCACCAAAATTGTTTCTATTGTACACGCATCTAATTCATTGGGAACAGTAAACCCAGTGAAAGAAATGATTGCTATGGCTCATAAAGTGGGAGCCAAGGTGCTAGTAGATGGAGCTCAGGCATCTGTACACTTGAATATTGATGTACAAGACCTGGATGCGGATTTTTATGTATTTTCAGGGCACAAGGTATATGCTCCTACTGGTATTGGTGCGCTTTATGGCAAAAAAGAAATTTTAGATGCCATGCCTCCTTACCATGGAGGAGGAGAAATGATTAAGGAAGTGACCTTTGAAAAAACTACCTATAACGGTTTACCTCATAAATTTGAAGCAGGTACTCCTAATATTGCTGATGGCATTGCATTTAAAAACGCGTTGGACTACATCGCGGGCATAGGCAAAGAAAAAGTGGCACAATACGAGGAGGAATTGTTACAGTATGCCACCCAACAACTCCAGGAAGTAGAAGGTTTACGAATTATTGGAACAGCTCAGCATAAAGTGAGTGTAATATCTTTTGTAGTAGAAGGGGTACACCACGGTGATATTGGCATTTTGCTGGATACTCATGGCATTGCCATTCGTACTGGACACCATTGTACGCAGCCATTGATGCAACGTTTTGGCATTGCGGGCACATCGCGGGTATCTTTTGCAATGTACAACACGCGTGAAGAGGTAGACACACTCATCAATAGCTTGAATAAAGCATTGAAAATGTTGCGATAGTACTGAGCTTTAGCACATTTGTTGAGTATCTAGACAATATTTAGCACATTTATTTAAACAATTAACCTTTGTTTGATCTTTTAATGATATGTTAAAAACTGACACTTTGGATAATTGTAACAACTAAAGTGACAGTTTTTGCGTTTAGTTAAGTGATTATATGTAATAACTGTCATATAAAGTACCCGAACGAACTATTTGCATGCATTTTGTGTAATGTGATAGTGAAGTCAAAAGACATTCATTACAATACCATAAGAAAAACAATTTTCATTACCATAAAAATAATTTAGTCATGGCAAATACACTTGCAATTACCGACGCAAACTTCGATGAAGTTATAAATTCTGACAAACCTGTATTGGTTGATTTCTGGGCTGAGTGGTGCGGTCCTTGTAAAATGTTAAGCCCAATTGTAGAAGAATTGGCTGGTGAGTACGAAGGAAAAGCCGTGATTGCTTCTGTGGATGTAGATAGCAATCCTAATGTTTCTGCTAAATTTGGTATCAGAAGCATTCCTACTTTGTTGTTCTTCAAAAATGGAGAGATCGTAGACAAGCAAGTAGGATATGTACCAAAGGCTGCTTTGGCTCAAAAACTTGATGGCGTAATTTAAGTCGTCAACTCGAGATAGAATATTAAGACCAACGAGTGTCATCCAACGATGATGCTCGTTTTTTTGCTTGAGAGTTGTACAAAAAGGGGAATCCCTGCGAGGCTTTGAACATATCTCACTTTTATTCTTAAATTTACATATATAATCAGATGAATTAATAGATATGCGATTGACATTTTGGGGTGCAGCACGTCAGGTGACGGGAAGCATGCATTTGCTGGAACTAGAAAATGATTTTAAATTATTGATAGATTGTGGGCAGGATTTGGAGCGAGAACGCAAAATAGCGGAAGATGGAACTTACCAGGCTATTTTTCCCTTTGAACCATCCCAAATAAACGCAGTCGTATTAACCCACGCTCATATAGATCATTCGGGGTTTTTGCCCAATTTGGTGCGCGAAGGTTTCGAGGGAGAAATTTATTGCACCCACGCTACTTATGACTTGGCCAACCTTCTTTTGCATGATGCGGCTTCGTTGAATCAACGCAAGATTAAAAAAATCGATAAAAGCAAAAAGTACAACCCTGCTCATAAAGAACAAAGACTGCTTAAGCGAGAGCTATATTTGGCACCACACGTGAACCAAACGCTGGGGCACTTTAAATTGCTGAGTTTTAAGCAACGCAAGAAAATAGGAGATGGGCTTTACATTACGCTCATTCCTACTGGGCACTTGCTGGGAGCCGCCAATGTAGTGGTGGAGGCTGAAGAAAATGGCAAAACGACTCGTATCGGTTTTTCGGGAGATTTAGGGCGCTATGATTATCCCTTATTAAGCGATCCAGAGCCTACTCCTGAGGTAGACTATCTGGTTTGTGAATCTACCTACGGAAACCGCCACCATCGAGCTACTGGGGACCCAGAAGAAATTGTACTGGATGTGATCCAACGAGCTTGTGTGGATAAACCTGGGCGTTTGTTGGTACCTGCTTTTAGTGTGGGGCGTACCCAAGCCTTACTGTATATCTTAAACAAACTCTGTGTAGAAGAACGCTTACCTGCCATAAAGATTTATACAGATAGTCCATTGGCTAAAGCAAGTACCCAAGTGTATCAAAAACATCTAAGTTTGTTGAATAAGGAAGCCAAGGATTTCTACAAGGAAAATGAGAGTTTGTTTGATTTCGAGAACCTGGTTTATTTAGATTCAACCAAAGCCAGTAAAGCCATTGCCAATTATACGCATCCTTATATGGTGGTGTCTTCTTCAGGAATGATACAGGGAGGGCGTATTGAGTACCACATCAAACAAAATATTCAAAACTCACTGGCTACTGTGCTGCTTATTGGCTATTCGGCTGAGGGCACCTTGGGGCACGATTTGTTGAATGGTCGAAAATACATTGTAGCTGACAAACACGAATTGGCAGTCAACGCCACCATTGAAAATACAGATATATTTAGTGGGCACGGCGACCTCGAGGATTTGATTAAGTTTGTAAAATGGCAATCTCCCGAAAAGCTTAAGAAGGTGTTTTTGGTACATGGAGAGCATAGTTCAATGATAGACTTTAAGCAAACTTTGGGTAATGAAGGCTATGCGCAGGTAGAAATTCCTGAGAAAGGCCAAAGTTTTGAGCTCTAAATACTTTGAAAACTTTCTACGGCTGTTACGCTCACAAGAGCAGGAGAATATGGAATTGGCTTTGCAATTGGCAAAGAATAATTCCATATTTCAAGACGAACTAAAACGACTCATAAAAGTTCACCATGCTATAGAATATCGCCCTCGAGGATATCCAGAAGATTTATCGGAAGAACTAGGAATAGATGATTTAATTGATCTAAATGTAAGTTTTTTTTTCCTACGTGGAAAACGGAATCACCTATTTGCCCGCTGAAATTGATCAGTTAATTCACTTGACATCTTTAAATATATCGGGTAATTTCATAACAGAACTTCCTAAAGAGATTGGGAACTTAACAAAACTGGAGGAGCTATGGATGGGAAGGAACTTAATTACTCATTTGCCAGAGGAGATAGGACAATTGCAAAATTTAGTTTGGTGGGATTTGCCTGAAAATAATATTGAATTTCTTCCTACCAGCATTGGTAATTTGAGAAATTTGAAACAATTGAATGTGCAAAATAATAAACTACAAACTGTTCCCGAAGAAGTTGCTCAATTGAAACAACTCGAAACCTTAACGCTGAGTGGTAACCCGATATTGGTGTCTGAACATAGAAAAATAAAAGATTGGTTACCTCATTGTAATGTGTGGTTCTAAGTCATTAAAAGTAGCGTATTAGAATTGATCAAATAATGAGTCATATGCCCAAAAGGTCAATGATAGGGTGAGTTGCTTGGTTAAAAATTCGAAAACAAATCTTTCATTTTTACCAAAAACTGATTGGACAATTGAGAGGTTTCGGAAGCCCGCAGTTCTTTGGAGGCTTTCTCAAAAATGCTGGAGTTTCGTAGTTCTCGCTCAGCAATAATCAAGCTGATGGTTTCTAATACTTCTACCCTCTGGTGTAAGATAGGCATCATGTCTTCTCGGGTAATTTTATACGTAATGGCATCGGTAGCGGCTTTGGCCGTAGCTGAGCGATTTACCCCCGTTAGGAGTGACTTTTCTCCCAGAAATTGCCCTGGCTTTATTGAGCCTACCCGTAGTTCGTTGCCATCGCCAAATACATCTACAAATACTTCGAGCAAACCCTCTACTACAATAAACATAGAATCACCCTCGTCGCCAGCCTTGAGCACTACATCGCCAGTGGTATAATGTTCCCGAGTGATGTTTTCTCCTAGTATGGCTAGTTCTGATTCATCTAGCGGTTTAAAAAGTTCAATTTTACGTAATAAAGGTATACAATCATCCCCAGTAGCGGAGTCGAGGTGGCGAGTAGGCATTTTTTCATGGTAAATATCTTGTTTGGGATAAGCAATCGAAATACCCGCGTGACGCAATTGTTCTAGCATGCTTGCTAATACCCGATGACGAGC
>DIYR01000147.1 GCA_002429085.1 Flavobacteriales bacterium UBA6049 | reverse complement strand
CCCTGATACCAAAAAGGTGCATGTGTATTACCAAACCAGCCCTAAAGCAGAGGCTTTGCAATGGCTCAGTCCTCAGCAAACCGCTGGCAAAAAACAGCCTTTCTTGTTTACCCAATCGCAAGCCATTTTGGCTCGTAGTTGGGTGCCTTGCCAGGATAGCCCAGGAATTCGCTTTACTTATTCGGCTAAAGTAAAGGTACCCAAAGATTTGATGGCGGTGATGAGTGCCGAAAATCCAGTGGAAAAAAATGCCGAAGGGGTGTATAACTTTAAAATGCCGCAACCGATTCCTGCTTATTTATTGGCACTTTCGGTGGGTGATTTGGCTTTTGGCAAAATTGGAGAACGCACTGGAGTATATGCTGAGCCCTCTATGTTAGCGAAAAGTACCTATGAGTTTGCCAATATGGAAAAAATGCTCGAAGCTGCCGAAAAGATTTATGGCAAGTACGAGTGGGGACGTTACGACGTGATCGTGTTGCCACCTAGTTTCCCATTTGGTGGAATGGAAAACCCACGTATGACTTTTGTAACCCCTACTATTATTGCTGGTGATAGATCATTGACTTCATTAATTGCTCACGAACTAGCACACAGTTGGAGTGGTAATTTGGTAACCAACTCTACTTGGAATGATTTCTGGTTAAACGAAGGTTTCACAGTATACTTTGAACGCAGAATTATGGAAGCCTTGTATGGCCCCGATTATAGTGAAATGTTGGCCTTATTGGGTTACCAAGATTTGAAAGGAAGTATTGAAGAACTACCAAAAGAAGATACCCACTTAAAACTAGATTTAGAAGGTAGAAACCCAGATGATGGGCTTACTGACATTGCTTACGAAAAAGGGTATTTCTTCTTGCGTTTATTAGAGAAAACCTACGGTAGAGCTAGATTCGATAATTTCTTGAAAAACTATTTCCAAGGGAATGCTTTTGAAACCATGACTACTTCTCAGTTCGTGGAATACCTAGATAGTAATTTACTTTCTCAAGACACATTATTGCGCGAAAACGTTCGTATAGACGATTGGATTTACGGAGCTGGAATCCCTTCTAATTGTCCGAAAGTAAGATCAGAGCGTTTTCAGCGTGTAAACTCTACACTGAAAGCGTGGGCTGATGGAGCTTTTAGCTTAAACGAAATGCATACGGATGATTGGTCTTCGCATGAATGGTTACAGTTTGTGCGTCAATTGCCAGATTCATTATCAAACAATCGTTTGGCAGAGCTTGATGCTGCATTTAACTTCACTAACTCAGGTAACAGCGAAGTACAAGCTGCTTGGTTAACCTATGCCATCCAAAAGAATTACGAACCTGCATTCCCTGCAGCAGAAGAATTCTTGATTCGTGTAGGAAGAAGAAAATTCTTAACGCCAATGTACAAGGCATTGATTGTGGCAGATCCATCAAAAGAAAAAGCGAAGGTTATTTACGAAAAAGCCAAGCCAAACTACCACAGCGTTTCTGTTGAAACACTGGATAAGTTGATCTTAGAATAAGAAGAAAGCCATACTATTATACCAAGCCGATTGTCGTAAGATGATCGGCTTTTTTAAACTTGTTTATACTCCGCAGCGTTAACTCACTATATTAGCCATCTATGAAACATTACCGCCCTTGATTTATCATTTCAGATATCTGTCAATCTTTGCTTTTTGCTTACTAGGAAGCATAATACGCATTACCTATTCTTACTTACACCAACCATGGTTAGGTGCCCCAGATCATTTAGCTTGGGAGCTTGTTCTAGAGCAAGGTAAGTTTGGTTATGATTATTTGATTCATTATCCGCATGAAGGTGGAAGTATCATTGTTTCACTACTAGCTCTTGTGGTGGAGAATATCACCAGTATTAGTTCCCTAACCATTGTTGCACTGCTATTGGATTTCATCATTCGCTTTGTACAAATAGTCATTGTTCAACGACTCTACAATCAATGGGTTACCATTGCATTTGGGATATGGACTCTTTTTGCTACTCCTATTTTTATTCCGTGGGCATCGGTGAATTTTGGCCTACACTATCTTTCCGGTGTGTTTCCTTTTATACTGCTGTACTTAACGCATACCCCGCTTAAGACTACCAGAGCTCAGCTTATTCTTGGAGCATTTTTAGGTGTTTGCATTTGGTTTTCGTACATAAACGTTGTTGCCGTTTTGGTGTTTATGGCGTTTCAGGTAATCAACTCTAAGAAAATCCCACGGGTTAGTTGGTCTGCTTTTTTGGCAGTGGTTGTAATCCATGTAATGGTTAGATTGAATACAGAAGTAGGCTTTCAAATAGAGCAACTTTCAACTGCCTCTATACGAGGAGCATCTTTTAACTTTGGGCTTCAAGATTTTACTGAGCGAATATCTAACTTTCATTTACTTATCGGTAAGGCATTTGTTGGATTAGAACATACCAATATATTTCTAACTGGAGCTCTTTGGACGATGCTGCTACTTCTAATCGTTGGGGTACTCTTACAGCTAAAAAGTAAGAATGGATGGCAAATACGACTTTTTCCATTTGCGATCATCGTAACTTTCTTGCTGTTCTACTTCATCAGCCCATTTTACAACAAGTCAATAGAAGCTAGTTTCATATTAGATCGTCATCTTACTTATATTATTCCACTTCTTGCACTATTCGTAATAGATGGCCTTTCTCAATCCAAATTAAAGCCCCTCTTGATTTCAACTTTCATCTCTCTTCAGGTAATTCCCTCTGTTATGCTATTCTATCAAAATAATGAACTCGATAAAACGCTAAATAAGCGTGCGTCTGGGTGGGTTATTGGGAGAAAGTTTGGTCATTCCCCAGAAAAGGTACTTCCGATAATTTCGGCCAATAGCGAAGACTCTCAGATGCTTGTGTATGGAATTGGCTGGGGAATAAGTACTGCGATTATTGAAGACAATGCTGATCATGAAAAAGTGGCTACAAGAGTTCATCACTATTTTTCTCTCTATCCAGAAAACTACCAAGGCAATCTCTTTGAAGGATTTCAACATTCATTAGATATATTCTACCCAGAAGAAAATAAGAACGAAATCATTCATACATTTAAAAACCACGAGTAACTAACTATTTTAACAATTCTTCAATTGTCAATATATGAGTAGATTTTTCACGCTTATTTTAACAATAGTCTTTAGTAGTATTGCCACTTCTTCAAATGCTCAAGCGGCTATTATTGCTCTGTTATTTGGGGACAAAGTGGCTTCAGAAAAGTTCAACATTAGCATGGAACTTGGAGGAAACTTTTCACAGTTCTCCAATGTATCTGATGTAGACGAATTCAACCTTGACCTGAATTTTGGTATTGCTGGAAACATCATGCTTTCAAAGCACTGGTTTGTAAGCCCTGGCGCTTATTTTATCAGTCGCAGAAAATTTGGTTTTGATAATTATTCATTGTCTACTGGAAATACTGCTTTAGATGCGCAATACGTCAACAGAAAAGCTGATTTCTTTATGGATTTCATTGATGTTCCTGTTTTAGTCTACTACCAACCTAGCAACATAAAATGGCGATTTGGATTAGGGCCTCAAGTCTCATTTTTGAAAAATTCTAGAATTACAGTTGAAGGTGATGAAGGCGATTTTGTGCAAGACTACAGCGACAACGTTAACAACACTGATTATGGTGTGATTGGCAGTATTGGTTATTCTATTGGCGAAGCGCGTAAAGGAAAGGGACTATACCTACAAGCCCGATATTATCAAGGATTTTCAGATATGTTGCTTGAAGCTGATGGAACTAACCTGAACAGTTACTTTTCAATCCATGTTAGTTTGCCATTTATTACAGATGAGCTAGCCGAAAAAAACTTGAAAAAGAAGAAATAAACGCTATGATCGACTTTCCTCTTTCCTAATGGAATTCACTGACCAATCACTTCATTATTATTAGCTCTTTATTAGCTGGGTTCTCTATTACTGTAATGGCCAACTTTATTGTATCTCAACACGATGATCGCATCTCAAAAATGATCTTAAAAGCTACCGTTGTAGCAGCTAGTTTATTCTTGATTACAGTATTTGCCATGACCAAAATTATTTTCATGACAACTGAAGGCTATTATCTTGAAATTACTGAACAAGACATTATTACACCAAGAGCTCTGGGTACAATCTGCTTCTTTCTAGGAACTATAGCCCTCATGTTGATGATTGCTCTTTCTGGATGGACTAAATCGAAGCAAATGGGATGGTTTAGTTCTTCTATTGCATTAGTAACCCTGCTATTTATTCTGTTACTTACCATAGAAGTGTCTTTCTAAGCTTCTTTCTCATTACTTTTTACAAGACACCAAGAATTCATTCATTACATGATTTCCATCTAAACACAACTGGAATGTAAATGAAAAAGCCTCGATTGATTAAATCGAGACTCTTATTAAGACACTTTCAAAAATAGGATTGATGCATATGCGAAAGTGTCTTATATGTTGAAACATAGAACTCTAATATCACCATATAGATATTGAGCTAGACTCTTAAGAAAAGTCATCTATTTTATGGGTTCGTATTTTAAATCTAAACACAAATCCATTGTTAACTATCTAATTAGTTTGGCAATAACTGTTGTTCTAGTTCTACCACTTTAGGAAAAACTATGTTATTCTCTAAATGAATATGAAGGTGTAAGTCTGTTTCAAATTCCTCAAGCAACGCAAACGTTACTCTATATGTATTGCACCCATCTTCAGGAATGGTATACTCGTTACTCTTTGCTCTAATTCTTCTAAAGCGTTCACCTTCATCATTATGTTCATGCTGCATCTGACTAATTGGATTTGTAGCTGTTCCAAACCCTGGTGCCGTAATTGGTTGACCTGTATTTGCAGAACTTACTAGTTTACGTACATAAGGAAATAATACTAATTCTTCTTTTTTCATGTGAATGGCTAACTCACCAGAAGAAGCTTCGAACTCTTCCTTTATCTCGAATAACTCTGGATGTCTATCTCCATGAACATCACAGATCTTTTGCAGGTATGCCTTTATCTCTATAGATGTGTTTTCTACGTATCTATGATGCTTTTTTTCGATATAGTCTACGAGTAAATCTAAAGGCCAATCCTTAAAATTGGTTTCACCTGTCTTTTCAAGTCGTAGTATGCCATTAATTTCTTGCACTACTTTATCTGATGGAACACCACTTTCTTTACATGCTGCATCAATGGTTCTTCCACCGTTACAACAAAAATCGATTTTCCATTTTTTAAACACTCCAGCAGCTCTGTAATCCGCGGCCACTATTTCTCCAATAATATTTGATTCTTGATAGTTCATAATCAACTTTTTTAAATTCTTATAGCTCTTTTCATTCTAAGAGAAGAGTTAGCGTATTTCTTGCACTAGCTCTGCAAACTGAGGAGGACGGTACATTTTTATACCTAAAAGAAACAAACAAGTAACTTTTACTACCTCAGCCACAATGAAGTATAAGTGGTGGTTAGAAAGTGCTACTTCTTTTTCTTGAATATAAAGTTCAACTCTTTCTCCAAGTAATGGTAATAACCAAAAGGTTTGCAGAATAAGGATTAATAAAGGAATCGAGATATATAAACGAAGACTTCTAAAGCTATTCCAACCTCCATAAAGTAAGTCACTCAATACTAGCGTGACTAGAACCCATTCTACTTTATTAAGAAGGTTAAATACTAATGCACCAATGCTTAAACCGATGGGTAATGTTACACCTGGTGCTTTGAATTTAAGCCAGGCCTCCATAAAACTAATGGCACACACCATTCCTATCCAAATAAAGGTAGATGCTAATGCTATTCTGTGTTCTATAATTTTCACGTACCGTATCTTCTTTTGTAATTGGTCAATTTCAAACTGAACATTTCAGCAATTTTTTGCGACCGATGTATTGCTTCTAATGCTATTTCTCCTGAAAAATTCTCTTCTACTGTTTCTCTAAATAGTTCTAGCCATCTATGAAAATGAATTTCCTCTATCTCTAATTCTAGATGAGGCAGTAATGGACTGCCTTGGTAGGTTCTATCATTCAACAAAACCGTTTGCCAAAAGCGATACATTTTCTCTAAATGATCTGGCCATTTGTCTTTGATTTTACTATCAAAAATTGGAGCCAGTATTTCATCATTTCTGACTTTACTATAAAAGCTATCGACTAGAAGTTGAATTTCATTTAAACTTGAAATAGTTGGTTTCATCTACAACGAAAAATTTGTGATGGTATAGAAAGTAGCCCATCCAGTAAACGAAATCAATAGTATCCAAACCCAGCTCGGTATACTTTGAGGTGTTTCACTTCCTTCAATTACAAAGTTTTGTTGCGGACCTCTTTCATAGGCATTAATCATAAGAGGTAAGACACCATCTACTTCACTATTATTCTGTAACCCATCTATTGTTATTGAAGGTCCATTTCTAACCGTGAATTTGATTTCTTTAATACCTTCTCTTCCTGTTATTGACTCGCTAACAACCTTCATCGTATGTTGACCGTCTGTTAGTTTTCTTGTATCCAATTCGAACTGAACAGGGGTATTTAACTCTGCAAACGGCTGTTCATCATCATCTACAAAAAGGACAACTTTACTGCTCTTTTTTGCCATTGCTCTTAGATTAACACAGATTGCTTGATGTGATCAGCACTACCTTCATTTGGTTTAACCAAGTACTTTACTGAATAGAATAGTGTAAGAAGTGTAATAACCATCATAATAGTGATGATTACCCAATCCCAATTACTAGTTGGCCCTATTCCATGAGTCCACCCTTGAGTAATTTTTGGTTGCTGCTTTTCACAAACCGGACAGGCATATGAACTAATGGATAAGATGATTAAGAAAATTGATGTGATAAATGATTTCATGATTACTCATTATTTGATGTTAATTGAATAAAATCGATTATTTGCTTTACTTCTTCTACAGTGACTTTACTGGCATCATTGCCCCAGCTTGTTCTTTCATGATTGATAATTGCTGTTACCTCTTCAGGAGACAGGTCATTGTTCGTACCAACAGCACTCATTACAGCATATTCAGGTCTTGCATCATATCCTAGCATAATGATGTTTACAAAAAGTTCTATGTCATCTCCTAATACAATAGAACTTCCTTTCAATGGAGGAAACGCTCCTTTTAACCCCTCTCCATTTGCTTGATGACAACTTGCACAATTACTGGTATAAAGTAACTCTCCATCTGGCATGGATAAACTGAGACCAGATGTCGATTCCTCGCTTATTTCTTTCTTATACAAGAAGTCATCTGCAACCTCTCCTGTAGGAAGGGAAAGCTGCTTTAAACTTTGCAGGTATGCTACAAGATCTAGCGCCTCTTGACTAGCTACAATTTTGCGTTGTTCACCTTGCAGAAATTCACTTGGAACAATGACTTCTACATCGTCTTCTTCTAGCTTTTCTTTTAGTTCGAACAGCCATTTGTAAGAAGGCATAACCGAAGTTGGAACCACCGCCCTAGGCTGATACAAATGCAAAAGATTCCAAGCCATGCTTGGTTGTCTTTTACCCACATTGGTTAAGTCTGGCCCTGTGCGCTCGGTTCCCATTAGTGTTGCACTATTTCTCCAAAAATCAGGACGTTCCACCCCTGCATAATCTGCAGCAATACCGGGCCTTTCTCCCCATATCTTATCCATTTCTACATTTCTAACCTGCTGAGTATGGCATGCTACACATCCGTTAGAAACAAAGCTGTTTTTACCTCTTAGTTCAGATGCTGTAAGAGGCTTATAATTAGGTAATGGTTGATTATTTTCTTGATTCTCTATTGCCGGAAAAATGGCAACAAACAGTGTTAATACTATAAACAAGCTAAAAGCCGCCAAGAACAACTTTTTATGATCGTTAAAAAATTCCATGTGGGTTATAATTGTGAGCTTAATTGCTCTGTTACCAATTTTTCTCTTGCCTCTAAAATTTCTGTTGCTGATTGAGGTACTTTTTCTCTCACCTTCTTAAACACCATGAGGTAGAAGTTATATCCAAACAAAATATGTGAGAACCACATGAGAGATCCGCCTACTGCGCGCCATAACCAAAAAGGAGCCATAAACTCGACTGTTTCAATAAATGGCGTACCATCCATCCACATAAGCCCTCTTAACGTTGAACCAAACATCAATGGGCCCGTGTAAAACATTAACCCAATTAGAGCCAGCCAAAAGTGTACTCCAATACTCATCTGAGGAGCTTCTTTTCCAGTTAACCTAGGTACTAGGGTGTAGATAAATCCCCACAACATAAAGGTGATAATACCGTACATGGTTAAGTGGGAATGTGCCACTGTAAAATCGGTGAAATGCCAAATGAGATTTGTGTAGCGAAATGCTTCTGCCGTTCCTTGTAATGAACCTGTAAAGTAGAATACTATTCCTACTAAATAGAATGGAAGCGTATAGCTGCCTCTAAGCTTATACCAGTTTCCTTTAAAAGTAAGCATGAAGTTAGTTGTGCCGGCCACAACAGGAATCACCATTCCTGCACTACCAACTATTGCCACAGTTTGTAACCACCAAGGAATAGCACTAAAGATAAAATGGTGAGTACCAATAAGGGTGTAGAATAGAATTTGCGTCCAGAAAGCCAATACACCTAAACTGTACGAGTAAATCGGTTTATTCAATTGGTGTGGTAAGAAGAAATACATCAGGCCGAGGCAAAAAAGCATGAACCACATACCTACTCCTTGATGCATGTAATACCCTTGAACTATTGTTTCACCAAGTCCATTCTGCCATGTTGGCCAATATGCAACAAAAGCAATAACTAGTACAAACATCATTGCAGATACGATGTACCAATTGGATACATACACCTCCTTAGTTGTTCTAGTAGCAATGGTTTGTATAAAGTTGATTATCGATATAATAACTCCCACTCCAAAGAGAGCCATAATAGGCCATACATACTCTCGATACTCACCTCCACCATTATTAATACCAGCCATTAAAGAAAGTGACCCTAGCAGCACAGATAAATTTATCAAAACAAGCGTGTGATAGCCTTTTTTAAGACTCACAATAGGTGCATTACTTACTCTAGGAACTACGTAGTAGCCTAGCCCAATCATGGCCAAAGATGCCCAACCCCAAAAAACAGAATTTGTATGTACTGGACGTAACCTACCAAAACTTAACCAACTCTCATGGTCAATATCTGGTGCTACAAACTTAATTCCAAGGTATTCACCTACCGTGGTTCCAAAAATTAACCAGATAACAGAAGAACCCAAATACCATAATATGAGCTTTGCAAGGTCTTTGCTAACATAAAGAGATTGTTCTTCTCTTTGTTTTTTGGGGATAAATCGCAATTCTTCTGCTTCACTTATTTCTCCTAACATTCCCCTACTATCTCTAGGCTCTTGCCTTCCTTTTAGCTCATTTCCTTGAAGTTTAAACGCTAACTCTTCTTTCCGTTTTTGTAACAACTCTAACTCTTTAGCATCTAGACCTCTAGCATATTCTTGAAACGCTTCGAACTCTCTCTTGTGCCTTAGATCTGCAATTAACTTTTTGGTTTTGGCAATAACGATAAGTGCCGCTGTTAAAACTGGTATTGAAATTAGCACTAGCGTGATAAGAATACCCCACTCACTTAGTAACTGAACATTTTCCATTGTAACTTCTTTTACTAGACATTTTTGTCCACTATTTATTTATGATTCATTTGATTGATTACACTTCTAGTATTGGACATTATTATCCACTATTTACTCAAAAAAACTAGCGCACTAAATAGAAATCGCCTACCTCGACTGATTCTGAAAGGTGGAAAATAGTTTTGGTATTTAACATTGTATGCAACTGATTACGAACCTCTTTGAATGAATTATGCATTGGACAAGGTTTTGTTTCACTACAATGGGGCAAGCCTAATCCACATCCAGTAAAAACCTTATCTCCATCAACAGCAACTACAACATTCTTTAATGTTATGCTACGCAACTTTTCTGGTTCTATTGAAAAGCCACCTGTTGGTCCTTTCTCTGAAAGAATCACATCTCCTCTTGACAGCTTCTGTAATATTTTTGATGTATAAGCCTCAGGCGAACGAATCTCACTGGCAATTTCTTTTAGACTTACTTTTCGTCCTTTTGAAGATTGGCCAGCAATGTAGATTGCTGCTCTAATTCCATATTCACAAGCTTTTGAAAACATCTTTATTTGCTAATATGGAGCAAAGCTAATTATATTAGTGGACATAATTGTCCATTATATTTAATAATTGTTTCAACACCCTCCTAT
>DIYR01000146.1 GCA_002429085.1 Flavobacteriales bacterium UBA6049 | reverse complement strand
ATTGATCGGCTATTTTATATAGAAAATCGCCTCTTTTAACTTCGTGAAAAATAGTTCCAGAAGGGAAAGCTGCATAACCATACTTTGTTTTCTTTAATACCAGGGTATCGTTTTCCAACGTCATGGTTTTTGTATCAATAAAATGTGCTGGGTTCAATGGAACGCCCTTGAATCTGACCTCCCAATGTAAATGACTTCCTGTTGATCTACCTGAACTACCTCCTAGGCCTATTAACTCACCAGCTTCTACCCTATCACCAGGCTTTACTTTTATACGATGTAAGTGAGCGTATAAGGTTTCTAAACCATTCCAATGACGCACCACTACTACCCGTCCATAAGCGCCATAAAATCGAGCCACACGAACCATTCCTGGAAATGCAGATCGGACAGTATCCCATACCTCTAAGTCAATATCCAGTCCATTATGATTTCTTCCATCACGCCAACCAAATCCTGATGTGATTACCCCTTCAATTGGGGGCTGAAATGCTGAAAGTTGTTTTCCCCCTTGTAGCCTTAACTGAATAACAGAGTCTTTGGCAATTAAGGAAGCAGAACGGTACGGATTAGGCACCGTAGTATTCCAAGAAGGATAATAAAATTCAGCTGGATAACTAGACGTATCAATCGATTCGTCCTCGTCTTCTTCCATATTCGAAACATATAGATTGATTTGATTGATCAGTGGATAGGGAATTTCTTCAAGATCGAACAAAGAATCTATTAATGAAAAAACCTCATCAAAACTCATGTCTGGAATCTGCCGATACAACTCCACTTGACCTATCAAATTCTTAGGTGGAACAGGCAATGATTTAAGACTATCTAAGTAGTATTCTAGCTCCTCATTTGATAACTCCTCCACTCCATTATCTAACAACATATCATCACCATATACTACGGCTGCCATTACTGTATCTGTTGTCTTATTGTCTTGCCCCTTCAATTGAATGAAGCTCAAACATGCTATTACAACTATTATGAATGGAGTGTTCTTCATGGGCTGCCAAATGTAGCGGAAATCTCAATTTCATAAACTACTGATAAAAGCTAAAACTATCAATTATGTACCTTGCGTTCTATTGAAAACCAAACTCGTTCCTAAAAATGAAAATTCTAAAAATCTTACTGTTTGTACTACTCTCCATTTTCCTACTTGTAGTAATAGTTGGCTTTTTACAGCCATCTACTGTTCAAGTAAAAGTTGAGAAAGTTGTTAAGGCTCCTATTTGTGTGGTTTTCGACCAGATTAATGATTTAGAAAAACGCATACTGTGGTCTCCGTGGGCGACACAGGACACCACCATGCAAGTAACTTGGGGCGAAAAACGTAAAGGTCTTGGTGGTTCTTATTCATGGCAATCTCAAGCAATGGGCAATGGCACTTTAACTTACATTGATATTGAAGAAAACAAAAAACTAGTATCAGATTTAGATTTTGGTCCAGAAGGTAAAGGAGTTGCGTCTCTTACTTTAGACGAAGTTGAAGATGGTGTAATGGTAAGTTGGGAGTTAGCTTCAGAAGTTGGAAGCAATCCATTCAAAAGGTTATTTGGTGTCTTAATTAAAGTAGCTGTTGAACAATCTTTTAACCTTGGCCTAGCTCAATTAGAAAGTGCAGCTCAAGCTGATAGTCAGAACCCTTGTCTTCTTCCAGTAGTAGACGAAGCGATTGAACTTCCTGTAGATTCAATTGCAGTAGATAGCCTTATGGTTGAATAGTATTCGTAATCATATTTATATTTTCGAGGCTGCTCCAATTGGAGCGGTCTTTTTTATGAATAAATCTCAACTGTATTTACTTGGGCTAGTCACGTTAATAGGATTTCCAGCAATAGGTGCTTTAATTATCTGGCTACTCAAACCTCAGGGATTCCAATTTTCATTGGCTTTCCCATTATATCAACAAGTTGCTATTGGGTTATTAGTTGGAACTGTATTCGGATTTGTAGCACTAGGAGTAAGTAAAATGCATTTTATGCAACCTGTTGTCGTAAAATATAGTTCCATGCTAAATCACATTGATTTTCAATGGTCAGACATCTTGTTTATTTCCTTGTGCGCTGGAGTAGGTGAAGAATATTTCTTTCGAGGTGTTTTGCAATTCTATTGGGGCGTATGGCCTACGGCTATTTTTTTTGTGGCTATTCATGGATATCTCGACCCCAGAAATTGGCGATTAAGCATTTATGGCACAGTGATGGTTTTACTTATCGCAGCTTTAGGATATTTAAATGATCGTGTAGGGCTTCCTGCAGCTATGATCGCTCACTCAGTTATTGACATTGTCTTACTCTATTTCATGACCCAAACAAAACAACATGAATAAACTTATTGCTATTTCAGTACTTGCTCTTTCTCTAGCTAACTGTACTGCTCAAGATTCTCAAACTAAAACACCTGCACCATCATCCCCCCCTAATTTTGAACTTGAAGATTTCTACAGTGAAAATACCCAATTGGATAGCTTAGTTGAAGTTTGGTACAATACCTTAAGTGATACTCAACGTGTTGCTCAATTAATTATGACCTCTGCTGGTGAGTTAGGCAAACCACAAAGTACTGTTAGATCTTTGGTTAAGAACCAACATGTTGGTGGTGTAATTTTTCTAAAAGGATCAGTTGAAAGTAATACGGCTTTTATCAATGAGTTAAATGACAAAAGCACTTCACCTTTGTGGTATGCCATTGATGCAGAGCCTAGCTTATTCAACAAACGAGTAAAAGGTGCATCTGTTAAAATTCCTAAAACAATTGAATTAACCACAGAGTCAGAAGTTAAATCTGCTGCTCATCGTATCGATTCTGCCATTCAAGAAATGGGCTTCCATGTAAATTTTGCACCAGTGGTGGATTTAAGCCCTGATAACGAAGCCATAAAAGATAGAAGCTTCGGAAGTAACCATGAGGATGTAATTCAAAGAAGTTCGTGGTTTATAGAAGAAAGTAGCAAAGATCAAATTATGACATGTGTGAAACACTTTCCTGGTCATGGCTATGTAAAAGGTGACACGCATAAGCAAAGTGTTTCCATTGATGGAGAACTAAAAGAAGTAATGGTATACCCGCCACTATTCGAAAAAGGTGCACTAAGCGTAATGGTTGCCCACGTTGCTGTGCGAAACAATATGCGATTCGATACGGAAGGAAAACCTGCTAGTTGTTCAAAGGTTATCGTATCTGATTTATTGCGCGATTCTTTAAACTTCCAAGGAATCATATTTACAGACGCCATGAATATGATGGCCGCCACAACAGTAGGAGATTCCGCTCCATTACAAGCTTTAGAAGCGGGATGCGATGTCATATTGATGCCACCAAACGAGAAAACTCTTCTAATCGAAGCTTTAAGAAAAATGGAGACTGATTCAGAATTTAAAAACCAAATAAACCAAAGTATCCTCAGAGTTTTGAGAGCAAAAGTTTGCCTTGGCCTTTTTCCTAAACAGAAATAGGTTGGTCATTTGGTAACAATGCCTAAATTCTGTTGTAATCCAGTCAGATGTCTTTACATTTGGTTAATCAAACCCTTAATAAAATCAGATACATGATTGCTACTGAAATCGTGAACAAAGCTGAATTATGGTTAACAGAACCATTTGATGCTGAAACACAAAAAGCGGTAAAATCCCTCATAGATTCAAATCAAGAAACACTAACCGAAGCATTTCACACCAATCTTTCTTTTGGAACTGGTGGAATGAGAGGTATAATGGGTGTTGGTACAAATCGCATCAATAAATATACTCTTGGACAAGCCACACAAGGCTTAGCAAACTACTTAAAAAGCCAATTCAACGATGAAGAACAAATCAAAGTTGTTATTGGTCATGATTGTCGTCATAACTCTAGACCATTCGCACAAACCGTAGCAGACGTATTAAGTGCAAATGGGATTTTTGTATATCTATTCGAAGATTTACGTCCTACCCCAGAGGTTTCGTTTGCTATCAGACATTTAGGCTGTCATAGTGGAATTATTTTAACGGCCTCTCATAATCCGAAAGAATACAACGGCTACAAGGTATATTGGAATGATGGTGCACAATTAGTTCCTCCACATGATAAAGGTGTGATGGATGCTGTGGGGAATGTAAACTTTACAGATATTCAGTTTAATGGAAACAGTAACTTAATCTCCATCATAGGTGAAGAAATTGACGAGGCTTTTACTTCAGCATCTGCCAATCATTCATTCCAAGATGGTGGAAAAAAGGACCTTAGCATTGTGTTTACATCTTTACATGGCACCTCTATAAACGGGATGCCCCAAACACTTGAGAAAGCAGGTTTTTCGAATGTTCATATTGTCAAAGAACAGGCAATTCCAGATGGTAACTTTCCTACTGTAGATTCTCCAAACCCAGAAGAACCAGCTGCTTTAAAAATGGCTATTGACAAAGCAGATGAAATTGGAGCAGATATTGTTATTGGCACAGATCCAGATGCAGATAGAATTGGTGTTGCTGTTAGAGATTTAAGTGGTAAGATGACACTACTAAATGGAAATCAAACAGCAGCATTGCTTACATGGTACTTGCTAGATCAGCATAAAAAACAAGGTAAGCTAAGTGGAAATGAATTTATTGCAGAAACTATTGTTACCTCTGATTTGCTAGAACGCATAGCTTCTGATTATGGTGCTAACACATACTTCTGTTTAACTGGCTTCAAATGGATAGCTGAAATTATTCGAAATAAAGAAGGTAAAGAGAAGTTTTTAGGTGGTGGTGAAGAGAGTTTCGGATTTATGATCGGAGACTTCGTAAGGGATAAAGATTCTATCACTTCGGGATTGATTTGCTGCGAAATTGCAGCTTACGCAAAATCTCAGGGTAAGTCTATGTATCAATTATTGATCGATATATATGTGAATCATGGTTTCTATTTAGAGTCCTTAATATCAATTAGAAAAGCTGGCTTGAGAGGATCTGAAGAAATAAAAGCAATGATGGCTAAAATGCGCTTAGAAACGCCATCCGAAATTGCTGGAAAAAAGGTTGTTTCTATCCGAGATTATTCTTCCTCAATCGAAAAAGACTTGGTGAAAGATAGTTCAACTAAATTGGACTTTCCATCAAGTAATGTTATTCAGTTATTCCTAGAAGACGGAAGTAAGATTACAGCAAGACCGAGTGGTACAGAGCCAAAAATTAAGTTCTATTTTTCAGTTAACTCTACTTTACCTAACTCTACTCAATTCGTAACAGAATTGGATAATCTAAAAGAAAAAATAGTAGAACTAGAAAATGCGATTCGTTCTATCGCCATAAGTGAATAACACGTTATTAAAAAAAGGTGAAGCCCTACATACCATAAGCGGGCTTTCTTTACTTTCGGAGCCAGATCTGCACTTTAAATTATATCGATTGCAGATGAATTGATTGAATACTTTGTATGAAGAATTTTTTTCAGCGGACAAGAATGGGGCAAAGGTTAGTGCCTTTTGTTTTATTCCTTGCTTTTATTAGCTTTTTGACGAGCTGTGTACAAAAGAAAAAAATGGTCTATTTACAGACTAGTGACAAAGAAGTATCCATTGATAGTCTGTCATTTACTTACAATAGACAACAATATCGTCTCCAAGTAAGTGACATTGTTGATGTCAAAGTTTATTCACCAGAAGAAAGCGTTAATGATTTTTTCAATATCCAACAGGCTACAAACATGCAAGCCATGCAAGTTGGGGTTCAAAGTGGAGGTGACTTATATTACGTAACTGGATTTAGTATTAACGATTCTGGAAATCTGGTTTTACCAGTTATTGGTGATATTGTAGCAGCTGGTAAAACAATAGTAGAACTAAAATCCGCTATTCAAGAAGCATTGAACAAATACTTAAAAGAGTACCATCTTGAAGTTAAACTTGGAGGAATTCGTTATACTGCTCTAGGTGAATTCAATGTTCCTGGAAAATATGTACTTCTTCAAAATCAAGCAACTATCTACGAAGCAATTGCCAACGCACGTGACTTGACTATGGTAGCTTCTAGAGGTGATATAAAATTAATACGACAATACCCAGATTGTACTCGCGTGCACACTATCAACCTACTTGATGAAAGTATAATCAACTCTCCCTACTATTTTATTCAGCCCAATGATGTCATTTATGTAGAACCTTTAAAAGTTAAGTCTTGGGGTATTGGGGTCACTGGAGCACAAACATTAACTACAATTTTAAGTGTTGTATCTAGCTCAATTGCTTTAATCCTAGCTATTGAAGCAATCAACAATAATTAATCATGACCGAACAATCTTCACCAAAAGTCCAAGAAGATCACGATGCTTTTGATGTTAAAGCTCTCCTGTTTCAAATACTTTCTCAATGGAAAATTATTGCGATTAGCTGTACACTAGGAATTGTTATGGCGCACTTGATCAATCGTTACTCTACTGATGTGTATCAATTAGACGCGTTAATACACCTACAAGAAAAAGAAAACCCACTCGCCAGCCAAAACATGAATTTAGTGTTCCGTTGGGGAGGAGCAAGTGATAAGATTGCTGCTCAAATTGCAATACTTAGGAGTAGAGATCACAATAAAAAAGTGATCGAAAGACTTGGACTTCAAGTTAGATATCAAAGCCAAGGAAGAATAAAACAGTCTGATTTTTATAAAAACTCCCCCATTCTTCTTGAATTCGACTCAGAACATGATCAGCTCTACGGAGTTCCTATGACAGTTTCCACAACACCTGAAGGTTTCTTAGTAGAATTCTCTGAAGAAATAGTAGAATCAAAAAACATCCCTTCAAGTCAGTATACTTTAAAAGAATCAGAATGGATAGAAAACGATTTGTTCAAGTTTAGACTTATTAAAAACTCCACATCTAACAAATATCTAAACGAAGATGGTAATCAGTTAAGTATCACAATTTTATCTTTAGATAAAATTGTAGAATCGTATATTAAAGTATTATCGATTTCCAATGAAGATGATGCCAATTCTTTGATTTCATTGTCTATGAAAAACACAAATAGAAAGCGTATTGCGGACTATTTGAACACTTCTATAGAATTATTACAAGAGTACGAAGTTCAAGAAAAAAACCAGGTAACAGATAATACCATACGTTTCATTCGTGATCAGGTAGATGTATTCTCAGATACTCTTTACTCTGTTCAAAGTGAGCTTGAATCTTTCAGAAGGACAAATCGATTAACCAATATTTCTGAGCAAAGTTCCACCATTCTCAACAAATATCTTGAAATAGAGGCTCAATCTAATCAGCTAAAAGCTGAACGTAGATATTTCTCATATCTACTTAGCTATCTTCAAAGTCAAGAGGATTTTACAGGATTAGTCGCACCATCAATAATCGGAATTGAAGATCCTCTTCTAACCAAACTCGTAGGTGATTTAGTAGAATTAAGTTTAGATAGGGCTAAAATATTAACCACCATGCAAGAGCAAAGCCCTACCATAATAAGAATCGATCAAGAACTGTCTGGACTACGTGAGCGTTTGCTTGAAAACATAAAAAGTTTACAAAAAGCAAATGAACTAAGAACAGATGAAGTACTCCGTCAAAAACGAGACGTAGAATCTGAAATTGCACAGTTACCAAGCACGGAACAGCAATTGTTAAACATTAAGCGGAAGTATGAAATTTCAGACCAGCAGTACACGTTCCTTCTTGCTAAACTGACGGAAGCAGAAGTTGCTAGAGCAGGAAACACTCCTGATACTCGTTTTATCGACAGAGCAGTTGATACAAAACAAAGACCTATTGCACCGAATAAGCAGCGTAATTATCTAATTGGTCTAATGTTAGGGTTTATTCTACCTGTAGGATTTATCATGCTTCGTAACTTGTTAAACGATAGAATTAGCAATAGAAAAGAGCTACTCCAAGTTACACAGATTCCCGTTATTGGTGTAATAGGACATAGTAATTTAACCGATAATCTTGCAGTACATCGAAAACCAAAAAGCGGAATAGCAGAAGGCTTTAGGGGAATTCGATCTAACATCAAATACTTCTTTAAAGATGATACAAAATCGAGCATTCTCGCAAGAACCATCCTCATTACATCCAGTGTAGGTGGAGAAGGAAAAACGTTTTGTGCCATTAATTTAAGTACAACTATGGCCACTGGTGGACAGAAAGTAGTACTTGTAGGATTAGACCTAAGAAAGCCAAAAATTTTCAATGATTTTGACTTAAGTAATCAATTAGGTGTTTCCAACTTCTTGATTGGTGACGCAGAAATGGATGATATTATCCAACATACTCACATTCCTAACTTAGATATCATTTCTGCAGGACCTATCCCTCCTAACCCTTCAGAATTATTGATGACCAAACGCTTTGAGCAATTCATACATGAGGTAAAAAATCAATATGATATTGTTGTTTTAGATACTCCTCCTCTAGGATTAGTTGCTGACTCAAACGAGTTAATGAAATACTCCGATCTAAATTTATACATGGTCAGACAGAACTATACCACAAGTGCTTTACTTGAGCCAATAAATGAATACTTCACTCAACAGCGTACAACCAATTTAGCCATTGTTTTTAATGATGTAGAAACTAACACAGGGTACGGTTATGGGTACGGTTATGGATATGGATATGGATATGGATATGGATATGGGTACTATGAAGAAGACAGCGAAAGTAAGAAAGAACCTTTCTGGAAGCGAATATTGAAGGGGTGAAATAAGTGGAAAGTTGAGTTTGAAAGAAGTATTATCTAATTGGATGGAAAGTGAAAAGTTAAATAGTTGAGAAGTTAATAGGACTTGCTAATAGAGTTCAAAGATTTTAGTATTAATAGGAATAACTAATAAATTTTAGAGTTGAACAGTTGAGAGAAAGAGTATAAAATTAATGTAGGATTAAGTATAAGAAACAATAATAGTAAAAGTGTTTATCTATTTTGAGTGAATAGTTGTTTATTGAGAATTACTTATTAAGTAAATTGTGCCAAATTGAATTATACTATAATTTAAAAGAGTATTTGATTCGTTTTTATGATTTTATATCTAAGATGAAATATAGATGCGTGATGCTTAGCATTATCTAAGGATAATAATCAAATACTACGAGTAAATTAGTAACAAACTGGTTTTGGGGGAGCTTACAAACCCACTTGAATTAGGCTATCGTGTTTAGCGTATGGAATATCATACATTTTATTAAAACAACTCAAATTAGATACTTCAGAGTCTTTCATCAGTTGAATAATTGCTTTAACAAAATTCCCTCCATTTTCGTGAGTAAATGGGTAACCGCCACCAAACCTTGGGTTTATTTCTAATAGATAGATTTCATTATCGGAAACAAAAAAATCACAGTCTATATTACCGATGTGCTTTAAGTTATTGCCTATTAAAATAGCCTGTTGTTCTAATATTGGACAATCTCTTAGTGCAGATTTGTCGGTTTCTCCTGCTCGCATTGCCAGTTTCTCTTTCGCATAAACGGCAATACTTTCGCCATTAAAATTATTAAACACATCGACACCGAATTCTTTACCAGGAAGCATTTCTTGTATCAATAATGAATTTTCGAAATCTGTTTGGCTAATAGTATCTAATATAGAACGTTTTAGTTTTTTCTTTCCTAATTTGAATGCTAGTTCAAGCTCTTCAACATCTTGAGGGAATTCTATTCCGATAGAAGCACTACCCCACCTTGGTTTTACAACAACTGGCAATGATAACTCACCATTTTGAATCGCTTCAATTGCTAATTCTAGATTGGTAAATGTTCTAGGTGTTTTAATTCCAAGTTTTGAAGCAAATTCAATAGTTTTTAATTTATCAAAACAAATATCAATCACATACATATTAGAGACTAAAATTTTAGTCCCGATTTCCAAAAAGTCATCAAATTGTGGAGAAAGAATTGGTAATTCAAGATCATTAAGAGAAATCAGCAAGTCTATTTTTTCTTTTTGACAAATGTCTTTGATAACCTCAAGGTAACTAGCGTCATAAACAGCAGGGACTTGAATTTTTTTATCTGCAAAAGCTAGTGCAGGAGCAGTTAATTGCATGTCAGCAGCCAAAATAAGACCATTATCTCCTAACTCTTGTTTAAAATATTTGAGCAAATAGCCTCTTCTTCCTGCACAAGTAAACAGAACATTCATTTAATACCTATTATTTAGTGATAATACATTGATTAGGGCTTCTCCTTTTGAAGCTCTATTTAAATTTTCAATCGCATCATCTAGATGGGGAAAACCTGAATTTACATAACCAGCTCTATGTGGAGAAAGTGTAATGTTTTTCAGTTTATGAAAATCATATACCACAGATGGAGGAACTTTTTGATTCTTAACAGTAGGGTAATTATACCAAGTATCTATTGCAGCCCAACCGATATTTTGATCCCGTAAGGCTTCAAACAGGTCTTTTTCGTTGATAATAACGCCTCTAGACACATTGATAATAACAGAGTGATTAGGAAGGGTATCGAAAACTTGTTTGTCGATCAATCCTTTGGTATCATCTGTTAACGGAAGGGTAATGAATAAGTAATCTAATTGAGAAATCTCATTCATTAACGCTTCAATAGCGAATACCTCAGTATGTTCATTTGTAATGGTATAATTCCCTGATTTATTAAAAACCTTAAAAGAACATTCAAAGCCTGATAATAATTTATGTATAGACTTCCCTATTGATCCAAAACCTAAAATTCCAACTTTGCTGTTCTTAATTGAAGCTGAAAAAGGAGAAATTTCATTTTTCACACCCGGAAACATTCTATTCCAATCACCATTTCTCATATTCCTATCATGAAAGGACACCTTTTTGGCCGCATCCATCATTAAAGAAACTGCATGCTCTGCCACAACAAAAGAATTAGAATGAGAGTTACAAACCGGAACATCAAAGGAGGAAATTAAGTCCCAATTTAAATTATCTACGCCTGTCCACGGAATTTGAATGTATTTTAATTGTTTCCCTCTTTTTAGAAGTTCTTCTGAAATTAATCCACCAAACAAAACATCCGCTTCTGAGACTAAATCAATCAATTTTTCAGGATCAAAGTTGTTTTCATTGATAAATGAAACTTCTTTGGAAACTCGACCCTTCATATACTCTACATCCTGTGAGAAAAATTTTTTTGTAAATAATACTTTCATTATTTTATTGAATTTGAGAATTCAACCAATTTCTTCATTCCCCTCTCTAAAACATCAGGTTTTACTGCATAAGACAATCTGATGTGGTCATCCCAATTTGTACCAAAGGCAACTCCAGGAGTGGTTGCCACTCCAGTTTGTTTAATTAATTCAGAACAAAAAGTATTTGAATCAAGCCCTGTATTTGATATATTGATAAACGCAAAAAAACCGGAATCAGGATTCACCAAAGTCAATTTACTTTCGTTAAGATAGGAGCTCACAATTGATGCTCTTCTTTTTAACTCCTTGTTGTAGTCTTTCAAAAAAGACATATCCATTTCAAAAGCCTCTACTATGGCTTGTTGAATAAATGTGCATGTATTAGTATTGATATGTTGTTGTAACTTCAGTAGTCTTTTGGTAAAAGTTTCAGGAAACGACATAAAGCCAAATCTCCAGCCAGTAATAGCGTGAGATTTAGAGTATCCGTTTACGGTAAATACTCTTGACACCTCTTTTTCTAAGCTTCCAATAGAAAGAATATCATTGTCATTAAACGATAATCTTTTATATACCTCATCCGAAATAATAAAAAAGTCATTCTCCACAGCAAGGTTATAAATCCAATTAATTTCTTCATCTGAAAAAATTGTTCCTGTAGGATTACTTGGTGCATTTATAATAATGACTTTCGTCTTTTCTGAGATTGCATTTAATACATCTTTCTTTGAAAGCGAAAAATCACTTTTGTCCAAGTCAACTACTTTGACTGTAGATTGAGGCTCTGCAATATATATTTGAGGAATAAACGAAACAAAAGAAGGATTAATAACCACCACTTCATCGCCTGGTTCAAGTAAAGCCATTAATACCAACTGCATTGACTGTTTTGCGCCAGGAGTAATGATTACATTATTCGTGCGACAAGGAATACTATCTAATTCCTGAAATTGTCCTGCTAACAGTTCTCTCAATGGAAGCAAACCTAATGGACTAGAATATCCAGATTTACTGTTTTGAAGAACGTTCACTGTAGCATTAATTAATTCCTTGGGTACATCAAAATCAGGCTCCCCAAGACCAAGAGAGATTATTTCTTTCCCTTCACTTCTTCTCTTTCCTGCAGCTTCAGCAAATTTTAACGTTAGTGATTCGGCAATTTCACTTCTAAAAATCATTTCTTGGAATTTTTTAAGTAAATATCAAATGGAACTACTGTATTATTTTGATCTGAATTAACTCCTTCAGAAATCAGTACTTTTTTAACAGTTAAGAATAAAATCTTTAAGTCAAGTAAAAAACTTTGGTTATCAACATAATTAACATCAAGTTCAAACTTCTTTTCCCAACTAATGGCGTTTCTACCATTAACCTGAGCCCATCCTGTTATTCCTGGGCGAACTTCATGTCTTCGATTCTGTTCTTTGGTGTATAACGGTATATAACGCATCTCCAATGGTCTTGGTCCAACTAATGAAATATCTCCTTTTAGTACATTAAACAACTGAGGAATTTCATCTAAACTAGACTTTCTTAAAAACCTTCCTAAAGGAGTTATTCGCTGGATATTTGGTAACAGATTTCCATTGTTATCCTTCTTATCATTCATTGATTTGAATTTGATAAGGTAAAATGGTTTTCCGTTTAACCCTGGTCTTTGATGAACAAAAAAAGCAGTTCTGATAGAACTAAATTTTAATGCTAATGTAATAACAACAAAAACTGGAATAGCTAAAATTATTAGTATCAACGCAATTACAAAATCAGATACTCTTTTAAATACAGAATATTTAAGCATGATATGATTCTAAAACATCTTTTAAACCTTTATTTACAGGCAATTGATACAAAATCTTACACCAATTATGATTTCCTTCGATAAAATCTGATCCCATAGAGGTTATAGCTACATCCCATCCTACGCCACGGTTTTCAGGATGATGTAGCGCTATTTTTTTTGATGTTTCCATCACTTCTTCCCAAAACGGAACCTGAAAACCAACTATCGTTTTACCAGTCACTGGATGAACCGATTCATTATTTTTTGTGATATCGCTATATACACCTTCTCCTTCAATAATTCCAGTTTCTAAATTTATTGGTGCTGCTATATTTCCAGAAGCTAAA